>NZ_CAJHBE010000049.1:0-580 GCF_904846555.1 Psychrobacter sp. DD43 | reverse complement strand
TATCATGTTTTAATAGTCTGTCAACTTCTTTTCTTAATTTGTTTCAACTCGGTAATCTAAGTGATAAGTTGGTTAACATATTGCCTAGCTTCCTTTGCTGTGGGGCGTATTATATAGATTCTGACTGGGGTGTCAACTGCTTTATCAAAGGTTTTTAAACTAATTTAAGTAGGGTTTAAATAGTCCATAGTTTTCAATGGGTTAGATGAAATATTCATTTTCATGAATTTAGCTTTAAACACTAAGGATTTCTATAGATCCTCTGTTGAGCTGAAGTTGGACCGCTTCAAGGCTTTTACGAGCTTAGGTATTACTTTGAAAGTGATGTTACGAAGCTTATTTAATCAATTAAATAAGTAATGAGATTTAAAAAAATAGCCTAAAACTCGTCTTTAATCCATAGATTCTAGTTTTTAACCTTTCAAACCAATTGTAAAACTAATGTATTTTCACCCACCCCAACCAAACTCCAGCCAAAAGAAAACCCCCTTTGCATAAGCAAAGGGGGTTATCTAGGAATAGAGAGCTGACGATGACCTACTCTCACATGGGCGAACCACACTACCATTGGCGCGACGAT
>NZ_CAJHBE010000048.1:0-848 GCF_904846555.1 Psychrobacter sp. DD43 | reverse complement strand
ACTAGGGCGTGTCATCAATTAAGCCAAACGACACAAGAAACTAAGTGAATGGCACTAAGGAAATGACTGGCTAACTTATCATAGCGAGTGGCAATCGCACGATACTGCTTAATCTTGGCAAAGAAGTTCTCTATTAGGTGCCTCGCTTTATAAAGCTCTTTATCGAAGTCTCTTGGCTGCAGCCGATGACACTTAGATGGTATAACTGCATTACCTTGCACTGCTTTAATCGGTTCAATAACGCGGGCATCAGCATCGTAAGCTTTATCGGCAAGCCACGTTTGGCTAATACTGACATCGAGCAATTCATCTGAGCCACACAGGTCATGAGCTGCGCCACCTGTTAGATAAAAGCCAGTAGGATTGCCTAGCGCATCTGTACGAGTATGTATTTTAGTCGTCAGTCCACCTTTGCTGCGTCCAATGGCTTGATCCCTTTTTTTCCAGCACTGTGCTGGTGGGCTTTAACAATCGTGGCATCTAGCATGGCATATTCGTCATCGGATTGTTCAGAGAGTTGGTTAAAAACCTGCTTCCATACGCCTTTTTTTGACCAGCGACTAAAACGAGTATGAATCACTCTGAAGTCGCCAAAGCGTTCAGGTAGGTCACGCCAAGGTATGCCGGTCTTGTAACGGTACAGAACCGCTTCTACGAACAAGCGGTTATCCTTTGCAGTAACACCAACGTCACTTGGTTTACCAGGTAGAATGTCTTTAATTCTCTCCCATTGGTCATCACGTAGGGCATGTCGTCTTGTCATAGTCATTGAGCTCAAATTCCTAAATACGATCTAAGTATAGCTTATTCTGAAATATCTATGCTAATTGATGACACGCCCTAGAACC
>NZ_CAJHBE010000047.1:0-906 GCF_904846555.1 Psychrobacter sp. DD43 | reverse complement strand
TATAGTCAATCCACAATAAAACTGGAACAACCCATATCATAAAATAGTTTAGGTAGATTATTCTCCATCCAACCTTGGCGTAGAAACTTTGCTTGCGCCCATTTCTTTTCGATAGGATTTAGATCAGGACTGTAGGGTGGTAAGAATAGAAGCCTGTGACCGTACCTATTCAGCAGTCTTTGTACTCGTTTGTGAAATCTGGCGTTATCCATCACAATCACACATTTGGTTTTAAGACTTGGGATTAGGGTGTATTTACACCAGTCGTAGAATATATCGCCATTAATATTTTTATCAAAGTAATCAAGCGCAAACAGCATCTTTTCATACAAAGCACCGATGACGTTGGTACGCTTTTTTGCTTGCCAGTTGTAGCGATCAATGCAAGGTTTTCCTATTGGTGCATAGCCGTAAGGGCGAATAGTTTCAGCTTCAAAGCCGCTTTCATCCATATAAATAATGGGATAGCCTTGCTTCATAAAATGATCAAGCTTACTTTGATATTCCGCTCTTTTGATCGGACATGCTTTTGGATGTTCTAAGGTCTTTTTTTTGACTGATGTCAAGACGCTTTAAGGCCGACTCAATGCCTGACTTACTGCACCCTAAACGCTGTGCTCGCTCGTACATATAATCGTCTGGATACTGCTTAACATCTTTTAATAATGCTTCATTTGATATTTTAGTCGGTGCTTTATTTCTAGTCGTTTTAGGAACTAAGCTCTGCTGCCAGCTGTGAATAGAGCTCGTGCTAAGCTCGTAAAAAGCAGCAGCTTCTCGAATGGTCATGCCGTCTTTAATGCTACGCAGTACTTGTTTGCGAAAGTCGATTGAATAGGTCACGGTTTATTTCACTAAATGAATTGATTATAAACATTGTATCGGTTTTATCTAAGATTGACTATA
>NZ_CAJHBE010000046.1:0-921 GCF_904846555.1 Psychrobacter sp. DD43 | reverse complement strand
TATAGTCAGTTCAAAACAAAAGTGTTATGGCTAGGACAAACATCATAAAATAATTTGGATAAGTCATTTTCCATCCACCCTTGGCGTAGAGACTTTACTTGAGCCCATTTTTTCTCAATAGGGTTTAGATCAGGGCTGTAAGGCGGTAGCCATAAAATACGATGACCATGCCTGTTCAGTAGTTTTTGGATACGTTTGCTTTTATGAAACCGAGCGTTATCCATGACAATCACGCATTTGGTCTTAAGACTTGGGATTAGCGTGTGTTTACACCAGCGATAGAATATGCCGCTGTTAATGTTCTGTTCAAAGTAATCCAGTGCAAATAGCATCTTTTCATATAGAGCCCCAATGACGTTGGTTCGCTTTTTACCTTGCCAGTTGTAGCTGTCGATACAGGGTTTGCCTATCGGCGTGTAACCATGCGGACGAATGGTCTGGCTTTCAAAACCGCTTTCGTCCATATAGACAATGGGATAACCTTGCTGGTTAAAGTTATCAAGCTTACTCTGATACGACGTTCTTTTTATTGGACACGCTTTTGGATGCTCTAAGGTCTTTTTTTTGACTGATGCCTAGACGTTTTAAAGCCTCACAAATAGCTGGGGCAGTACAGTTGAACCGTCTTGCTCTCTCATAGTGATAGTCATCAGGGTAACGCTCAACGTCTTCGCGTAGTGCATCATCCGGTATTTTTGATGGCGTAACATTGCGAGTGCTCTTACTATGCAGCTGTTTCTTCCACTTTTGAATGGTGGTTGGACTAATAGCATAAAAAGAGGCTACCTCGGCAAAGGTCATGCCATCTGCTAAGCTTTTAAGAACTTGTTTGCGATAGTCTAGTGAGTAAGTCATAATGATTAAGTATATCTATTGAGATGTTTTATCCTATAACACTTTTATATTTAATACGCTATATTT
>NZ_CAJHBE010000045.1:0-1064 GCF_904846555.1 Psychrobacter sp. DD43 | reverse complement strand
TGGTGTAATGGACAAAATTCATGCTAAAAAGTAGAAGGTAGTCGCTAATGGACATAATTCATGCTATTTGAGTGACTTTGATGCTAAAAAGTCTTTAATAAACCGTAACTTACGGTGCTCATTTAGCCCATGATGACTGTGTAATTGTCGCTTTAACTCACTAAACAAACCTTCAAGAGAATTTGTGGTGTTTGGTATGTCTAACTGCTCACATTCTTGATAAGTAAATAACCAATCACTATTGGTTCTGAGACTACGATAAGCACTTCTAAGACGCTTGTGGGTGTACCACGTTTTACCAGTACCTTCATTAGTACTACGTTCATAAAGATAGTCTTCATGAGTTAAATACCACTGATCCAAGTGTTTTGTGAATGTGGCTTTATCAAGCACAGTTAAGTCTAAAGCAAGCCCTCTAAGTTCAATGCTCGCGATGTTCTTAGGACGACGAGTCAGGTAACGAGTCACTATTTGCATTTGATGAAACTGACACATCTGACAAGGGGTGCTAATAAAAAGCGTTCTAAGTCCTCGTCTTCCATCACAGGTAATGCTTTGTACATCAACGCCTAACGATGCTAAATGATCCACTCCTTGCTTATAAGCACTGTTGGCTTCATGACTCACTACAGCGTAATAAAGAACGGTTCTAGTGGCGTTGTCCATAAAGACCATTAAACCAAACTTGCGACCAAAGTAGGTGGTGTCCATGATGATATTAGCAGTCGTAGGACGTTTAATTTGATACTCGATACTGACTTTATCTAAGCGTCTTTGGATGGTTTTAAGACTACAATTATATTTGTCAGCCAGTTGTTGGTAGGTCTGTTTACCTTGAGTATATTCTGTCCAAAGGGTTTGGTTATCGAGTCTTACGCCACCTAAAAACTGCCGTTTGCAAGATAGGCATTGGTACTGTTGTTTGCCTAGTTTGCGTCCATTCTTCTTTGTATGTTTGTCACTACAAAAAGGGCAGTTTTTTGATTCATGGCGTTGATTCCTTGCAAATATAGACAGTATATAGCTTTAGGACCTATCCCAGCATGAAAAATGTCCATTACACC
>NZ_CAJHBE010000044.1:0-1166 GCF_904846555.1 Psychrobacter sp. DD43 | reverse complement strand
GCTCTGCACACGACAAAAAAACAAAAAAGTCTGTTAAAGCAAAGGCATAATAGTAATTTTTAAGACGAATCAGACCATGCCAAACTTTAACAGACTTAGTGAAACTTTAACCCAAAACCTGAGTATGAACAAGGCAAGAATCACATGTTTGAGCCTAATGATAATAGCCCTGATTACTGCTCAAAGCAGTAATCTTAAAAAAAATAGCAAGACACCTTCCTAAGGGTGGCAAGACCGACAGTCACTATCGCAGACTACAGCGATTTTTTGCCGAAGCGAGGATAGACTACGATCAACTGGCTTTAATGATATATCGACTATTTGGGCTAGGCAAACTCACCTTAACCATTGACCGCACCAACTGGAAATGGGGTAAAAGTAACCTCAACATCTTTATGCTAGGGGTGGTATATAAAGGGATAGCCATCCCCTTATACTGGCAAATGCTAGATAAGCGAGGTAATACAAACCATCTTGAACGCTGTGAACTTATTGAGCGGTTTATCAAACAATTTGGCAAAGATAACCTTGAGATGATAGTAGCAGACAGAGAGTTTGTTGGCGAAAAATGGTTTAACTGGCTCACCAATAATCACATACCCTTTGCCATACGGATTAAGAAGAACAGTAAAGTTAAGAATCATCATGGCAAGTTGGTACAGATTAAAGAGTTATTACGCCATGTTAGCCATCAAGAAACATATCGACATGGACGAATACTGACTGTCGATGGTTGTTTGGTTCGAGTATTTGCCAAGCGTGATAAAGACTATGGTTTAGTGATTGTGGCCACCAATCAACTAGAAACAGTGGATGCGATGACAAGCTATGCTAAGCGTTGGGAGATTGAGACTTTATTTGCTTGTCTAAAGGGCCGTGGCTTTAATCTTGAAGATACCCACTTAACCCATCTTGATCGGGTCAGTAAATTAGTCGCAGTGAACGCCTTAGCATTTTGTTGGGCTTATCATGTCGGTATTTATAAAGACAAAGATAAGCCGTTAAAGCGCAAGTTAAAGTCAAACGCTCGACCTCAAGCCAGTTTGTTTGCGCTTGGCCTGGATGTGTTGATTGAGGGCCTTCACTTGGTGTTCTTTAACAATGATAAGACTGTATTTCGACAGTTAGTTAGCTTTTTAACCCCTAAACCTATGAAAATCGGGTGG
>NZ_CAJHBE010000043.1:0-1174 GCF_904846555.1 Psychrobacter sp. DD43 | reverse complement strand
TGTCTCGTCCTAAAATAGATTGATAGTTTTTGCTAAGCCAGATACCCTGAGTATCTGGCTTTTTTGTATTAAGCAGGACATGAATAACCGTCATGTACCTCAGCAGGTGTTCTCATATTTAAACTTAAATGCGGTCTGATATGGTTATAGACATAAACAGACTCATCGATCAGCTGTTTAAGCTCACTCATCGTATTGCACTCATACAACAAGAACTCATTCTTTAAAATCCCATTAACGCGCTCAGCCAATGCATTTTGATAACAATCATAGCCATCGGTCATAGACGGTGTGATGTTATTTGCTCTAAGCACCTCTTGATACTCTGATGCACAGTACTGAAGGCCTCTATCAGAGTGATGAATCGCTTTATGAGTATAACGCCGCCTTTGAGCTGCCATCTTAAGCGCTTTTACAACCTCAGTCGCTGGCATACTCTCACTTAAATGATACCCCATAATCTGTCTTGAATACCCATCCGTTACTAACGATAGGTAGTGCGTCCCTTGTTTGGATGTGACATAAGTAATATCAGCCACCAAGGTTTGTTCAGGCTTGATAGGCGCAGGGGCATCTTTCGTTAGATTGGGATGCTTTTTCATCCAGTGCTTACTAAAGGTCGTCTTTGTATAGCTACGTTTGGGCTTAACCAACAAGCGGTGTGCTCTTAGATAATCAAAGAAGCCATCACGGCCAATCTTTATGCCATGAGCCATCAGCTTAGGCTTAATGAGCCAATATAACTTCCGACCACCTATACGAGGCATGAGCATTCGATACGCTTGTACCCAGTCTTTGATGACAGTAAACTTGCTTGCTTTGTCATGCTGCCGAATACGATGTTGATATACCGCTTGCGGACTAACACTAAGCAAACGACATCCTTGAGCTAAACTTATTTGTTTGTCTGTTTTGAGTTTCCAAAGGATGCCGTAGAAGACTTTTTTCTAGCATTTTCTCCATAGTCATTTTCAAATACTTCGACTACTTTACTTAAAATAAGGTTATGTGCTTTAGCATCAGCCAGTTCACGCTCTAAACGTTTGATGGTTTGGGCAGGGGTTTCTTTATGCGGCATAGTCTGGCTCTTAAGGGGATGGGTCCAGTCTAATTTACCATGCTTTCGCAGCCACACCAAAACGGTACTGCGTCCTTGTATGCCATAAATTGCTTG
>NZ_CAJHBE010000042.1:0-2219 GCF_904846555.1 Psychrobacter sp. DD43 | reverse complement strand
TGGTTTGTTTGTACCAACTTAATCTACTCTTTCTCATATGGCTATCCTAGATTATTTTGCTTATCTAGGACAGCCCCTAATATTTTGATACACCACCAATATTTTAAGTAGCAATCTTGATATAGGCAGTCAGTGCAAAATAAAAAAGAGAAGTTAAATTAAGCCGTGCTATTACGAGAAACGTATTTTTTACAGCAACCATAAAGATAAGCTGATGAGTTATTGACGTTCGTTTTGCCTACTTCGTTTTTGATATATACTGTTTGGTATCGGTCACGCTTTTATAATGATAAGGATAATAAGTTTGAGTAGCTTTAATAACATGAGTGACAATGTCGATCATTCAGACAACTTTGATGACTTTTTTGAGAATCTCGGCTACCGCTTTGATGAATCATTCAGCGATGGTTGGGATCGCCTGACCCAATCTATTAAAGACTTATACAACCGTACAACCGATAAGCTAGAAGATGAGCTGGCGCTACCGCTGACACAAGCCTACGTCAATGATGCGCTAAAAACTTATGTCACGGATAATGTCAAAGCTATCTTAGAGCTGCGTGTTGAGATACATGAAGACTGGTTTCGCTTATACTGCACGGTCGATGCCGGTGGCATTTATGCAGAGGTAGCGAGTAACTTTCGTCTGGTACATGCTCAGCTCGATCGCAATGTACAGCGCTTTGTCTTTGGGCAACTGACCTATACCGATATCCTAAATCTGCGCTGTGAGTCCTATCTTAAACGTCAAGGTATCAAACTATTTATTTGGTTTTACCACCGTATCCTGAAAAAAGACCCGTTGGGCTTTATCCTATCTTATATCGATATTGCACGCGCCAAAAATGAGATTATTTATATTGATATTAATCGTTGGCTGAAGAGTAATAAGAAAATTATCGGCATGTTACATAAGGCACAAATTAACTATGGTGAGCTTGAAGAAGAACAATTGATTTTGAAAGCGCAGATTAATTATCGCGATTTATTATCCTCAAATAGCAACGAAGATATTATCAGCGAAAAAGACGAGCCAGTACAAGTACAAGGTCCTGTCCATCCACTAGATACAGAAAATGTGGCAAATGTGGCGAGCTAAGTTTAGAATATCCTACGCTCTCAGCTCTTATTACTTTGCTATCTTATAACTGTCAACTATTATAAAAAAATGCTGTATCTTGCAAGACGAGAGTCGTCAAGATACAGCATTTTTCTTTTGCTAAAAATTTTAAAAGAATGCCACTCGATCACACTTTATGACATTCGTTACCAGTAATTTTCTACCGCAATATTGCCTTCTCCACGGCGATTCATCACCAGTCCTAAGCTCTTTAACGTCTCTTTGGTATCTTCTACCATATCTGGGTTGCCACATAGCATAACGTGCGTGCTATCGACATCTAGAGCAATGCCTGCGCGCTCTTGTAGCGTTCCATCTAGTAGCAATTTTGGCAGGCGCTCTGTCAGTGCACCTTCGATAGGCTCACGAGTAACAACTGGTATAAAGATTAATTTTGCAGGATTATCAACCAAGGAGCCAAAGTCTTCTTGCAGACTTTTTATCTTATCAACGTACGCCAACTCTTCTATCGAGCGCGCGCTATATGCGAGGATAATATGCTCGTAATCTTCCCAAGTCTTTAAATCTTGCAGCATCGATAAGAAAGGCGCAAGACCAGTGCCCGTAGCCAGCAGCCATAAATCTTTTGGTAATGGCTTTTGATAACGCGCCAATGTTAAAAAGCCAAATGGCATCGTATTAAGCAGCAGCTCATCGCCTACTTCTAAGTGCTGCAACTGTGAGGTAAATGCACCATCAGGAATGACAATAGAGAAAAACTCTAATACCTCATCAAAGGGAGACGAAACAATTGAATAAGCGCGAAAAATATCTTCGTTTAGTGCGTCATTAGAGACATCATTGCCTGCTTCGCCTTGCTGCTTATAGTAGTTTAAATGACTGGGATTAACACCCAAACGTACAAATTGCCCAGCCGTAAATTTAAAGCTATCCGGACGGCTGACAGTAAAGCTAAATAAATTTGGCGTCCAAGTGGTTTTGCTTAGCACTGTTACGGTTTGAGTATTGTCGCTCATAGTCATAAATCACTTATATTTTATTAACATTTATTTTTATAAAATTGGTGTAATGGACAAAATTCATGCTAAAAAGTAGAAGGTAGTCGCTAATGGACATAATTCATGCTATTTGAGTGACT
>NZ_CAJHBE010000041.1:0-2327 GCF_904846555.1 Psychrobacter sp. DD43 | reverse complement strand
TAGAGACATTATTTAAAAGCATAACTAAAGAACAACTTGTGTGGATTTTTGCTGATTCAGAATGCTAAAAAATAAAGTTGGTTGACTATCTTTTCGATAGGATTCTAACTATAAAAATTATCATTTAAGACAGTAAAAAAACTCAAAGTTAATTCATTACGAACATAATTTTTAGCGATTTTGCCAGATTAGATGAGCCAAGTTTAGAAGCTTCTTTAAAGAGCTTCATAGCAAGATTAAACTGAAGAGTTTGATCATGGCTCAGATTGAACGCTGGCGGCAGGCTTAACACATGCAAGTCGAGCGGAAACGATGATAGCTTGCTATCAGGCGTCGAGCGGCGGACGGGTGAGTAATACTTAGGAATCTACCTAGTAGTGGGGGATAGCACGGGGAAACTCGTATTAATACCGCATACGACCTACGGGAGAAAGGGGGCAGTTTACTGCTCTCGCTATTAGATGAGCCTAAGTCGGATTAGCTAGATGGTGGGGTAAAGGCCTACCATGGCGACGATCTGTAGCTGGTCTGAGAGGATGATCAGCCACACCGGGACTGAGACACGGCCCGGACTCCTACGGGAGGCAGCAGTGGGGAATATTGGACAATGGGGGAAACCCTGATCCAGCCATGCCGCGTGTGTGAAGAAGGCCTTTTGGTTGTAAAGCACTTTAAGCAGTGAAGAAGACTCTTCGGTTAATACCCGGAGACGATGACATTAGCTGCAGAATAAGCACCGGCTAACTCTGTGCCAGCAGCCGCGGTAATACAGAGGGTGCAAGCGTTAATCGGAATTACTGGGCGTAAAGGGAGCGTAGGTGGCTCGATAAGTCAGATGTGAAATCCCCGGGCTCAACCTGGGAACTGCATCTGATACTGTTGAGCTAGAGTATGTGAGAGGAAGGTAGAATTCCAGGTGTAGCGGTGAAATGCGTAGAGATCTGGAGGAATACCGATGGCGAAGGCAGCCTTCTGGCATAATACTGACACTGAGGCTCGAAAGCGTGGGTAGCAAACAGGATTAGATACCCTGGTAGTCCACGCCGTAAACGATGTCTACTAGTCGTTGGGTCCCTTGAGGACTTAGTGACGCAGCTAACGCAATAAGTAGACCGCCTGGGGAGTACGGCCGCAAGGTTAAAACTCAAATGAATTGACGGGGGCCCGCACAAGCGGTGGAGCATGTGGTTTAATTCGATGCAACGCGAAGAACCTTACCTGGTCTTGACATATCTAGAATCCTGCAGAGATGCGGGAGTGCCTTCGGGAATTAGAATACAGGTGCTGCATGGCTGTCGTCAGCTCGTGTCGTGAGATGTTGGGTTAAGTCCCGCAACGAGCGCAACCCTTGTCCTTAGTTACCAGCGGGTTAAGCCGGGAACTCTAAGGATACTGCCAGTGACAAACTGGAGGAAGGCGGGGACGACGTCAAGTCATCATGGCCCTTACGACCAGGGCTACACACGTGCTACAATGGTAGGTACAGAGGGCAGCTACACAGCGATGTGATGCGAATCTCAAAAAGCCTATCGTAGTCCAGATTGGAGTCTGCAACTCGACTCCATGAAGTAGGAATCGCTAGTAATCGCGGATCAGAATGCCGCGGTGAATACGTTCCCGGGCCTTGTACACACCGCCCGTCACACCATGGGAGTTGATTGCACCAGAAGTGGATAGCTTAACCTTCGGGGGAGCGTTCACCACGGTGTGGTTGATGACTGGGGTGAAGTCGTAACAAGGTAGCCGTAGGGGAACCTGCGGCTGGATCACCTCCTTATAGATGGCATTCGGTCAGCAAGAATTCACAACAAGTTGTTCTTTAGTTTAAGCTAGTTTATTAGCTAGAGGTATATGCCTCGTACAGGCCTGTAGCTCAGCTGGTTAGAGCACCGTGTTGATAACGCGGGGGTCGGCAGTTCAAGTCTGCCCAGGCCTACCATTATTAGGGGCCATAGCTCAGTTGGTAGAGCGCCTGCCTTGCACGCAGGAGGTCAACGGTTCGACTCCGTTTGGCTCCACCACATAATAAACTATTCTTTAGATGCTAATAAATAAATAGGTATCAAATAGAAACAAGTGATTCGTCTTAGTAAAGACAAGATTACTTCTTTCTGTTTTATACAGAATCTGTGACTCGACGAGAGCACAGAGACTATTTAAAAACATAGATATGAGTCTGGGTTAGGAACACGTGTTCACGCGTTGTTTCTAACCTTAATAACTCACTACTTAACGACATCAGTTGTTATCCCAGTGGTGAGTTATTAAAAAAGTAAAGAGAACTGAATCAAGCGTATAAAATTAGGTGATATCGTTATCATAATTAG
>NZ_CAJHBE010000040.1:0-2779 GCF_904846555.1 Psychrobacter sp. DD43 | reverse complement strand
GTATATTGTAGTATATTATATACAACATACTACAATATACTATTAAGGGATACAAAATCATGGCACTCACGATACAAGATATTCATGCAGCAGCAGACCAATTACAAGAGCAAGGGGTTAAGCCGACACTGGCAGAGGTGCGTAAGGCGCTAGGCGGTGGATCATTCACGACTATCAGTGATGCTATGCAAAGCTGGAAGCGAGAACAGCAAGAAGAGCAAGAGCTACAGCAAGTAGACTTACCTAGTGGTATCACAGAACGCTTGCACACGCTTGGGGCTGATATGTGGCAGACGGCTATTGATATGGCTAATGATAGATTGTCTAAAGAGCGTGAAGCTTTAGAGGTGGTTAAGATCAAGGCACAAGCAGAGATGGACGAAGCGCAAGAAGCGGTTAAGACCTTGGAGGGGGAACAAGCGGATTTACTACAGCAACTGGACGAGGTGACCGGCACTGCGGAAACAGCAACTAAAAGCGCACAGCAAGCCACAGCTGACCATGACGCTACCAAACAGACGCTATTAGATACTAGGCATGAATTAGAGCTTGAACGCACTAAGGCTAAGACCGCGCAATCACAGCTTGCAGAGGTGAGTAATGCATTAGATAAGCAATCTATAGAGCTGACTAGCAGTCTTGGTGAGGTAGCCACGCTTAAAGCCACAGCTGATAGTGATAAGGCAGAGATTGCACGTTTAAAGATTGAACTTAAAAATACTAAGTCAGAGCTAAAGGCAGTCACCACTGAGCGGAATGATATACAAACGGCTACCGCAGAGATCAAAGGAGAGTTAAAGGCAGTCACCGCTGAACGTGACAAGCTATCAGGACTTAATAATCAGCTGACTCAAACTCAGGCTAAGCTTGAAGCCGAGCATAGCGTATTGAATAAACAATATAGCGAGCTATCAAGCCGTCATTTATCAAAGCAGGAACAAGTGACTCTGTTACAAGATCAACTTAAGAAAGCACAAGATGCTCTAATACTTATTCAAAACAAAGATAATACTTTGGATGCTGACTAAATAAAAGTATTCGAGGTTTCAGTTTAATTAGGATTTCAAGATAAAGAACAGTTATAAGTTTGGGAGGTAGTTTACCCAAGGCATAGATCTCGTTCTATTCACACTAAGCTTATGAATCAACCATGACAATATCGACTCACTGAATAAGTGACTGCTGTATAATAACTATTCTAAATTTTTCTCTGGACTCTTATAGTATATAGCCGAGTGGGCTATATACTACTTAAATTAGCCTAAGTGAATTTATGCTGATTTTGGAGCCTTGAGCAGATTTCAAGGAACACTCACCCTAAAGCGATTATGAGTAGATAAAATACTCACAATCGCTTTAGTGCATTCCTTGGATTTGATGTGATTAGTCATGCCGACTTCATTGCCCATCGCGTCATCAAGACCGTATCACTGTATCAAGCTACGGTTGTTAAGATTACGGCTGATAGCACCGCCTAGACACGCTCTTAACCGCTACTGTGCTGTCATACGCTAGCAAGGGCATAAACCCAATATACCGCTACGATATGCACGAGTAACCACTCATTGCGTTGCTCAATATGTCTAGAACCCCCTGTCGAGAGCTTACCCCTGTGTCAAACGCAGTCGTCGCCGAGGCCTGCCACCCATTTGACGGGTAACGGGTACAAAGAGAGCAGCACAAGGATGTAACGAGCGAACAAGCAGTTTTTAAAATGTATAGTGAATAAGGTTGATATGAAAGCAGTTTTTGGATAAAATGCACCTACACGGGCATTTAATGCTGTTCAAATAACGCACTGCGTATGCTTATTTGTTCGTTACAGGGTGTTGACGCACTCTGTAACCGTTAGCTACATTAAAAACTAAATGCCTCTAGGAGTCAACTCCCAGAGGCATTTTTTTGTTTAGTCTTTCGATATGACTCTGGTAAATCTTTAGGTGCTATCATAATCAACTTTCTCAAGTACTTCAAATCGCTTTGAGAGTGTCATAATCTCTCAAAAAACCATCTGAACCGCCTCAGGTTTTCGGAGACTAAACAGTCTTAGAGAGTACGACGAACTCGGGGTGGTTTACCCATACGCTTTGAGCTAAGCCACATCTTCATGAGCGTCGTTTCGTAATTTGTCTTGTAATGCTAGCAATCCAAAAATTTCTCAGTTTTGCGCCAGAAATGTGCAGGTAGTGCACAAGCGGTATCATGTGGCATCTTAAACGCGCTTGCCGATAATTCTTGTAATGAGTAATGATATCAGTAGTGTCTATTTCTGACTGATCAAATCATGAAAGGTTAAATACGCCCTGATGTTAAGCACAAAAAAACCCAGCAATGATATTAAGATCACTACTGGGTTGGAGGAAATAACAACTATGTTGTGCTGACTTAGAAAGTCTTATTTATCATTCATAGCAAGGTAGATATTACGATCTGATGCGGATGCGTCATCCACATATTTTGAATCGCGCCATGTCGTATAAGCATAGACACCACTGTATGGGCTGATGCTGTTCTGACGGAAATCAGAAATCCAATTTTCGCCATCAAATATTTGGATATGGCCATGCGGGCGCTTTGATGAGCGATCATAGACAATAACATCACCTACTTGGGTTGGCATATCATTACTGATTTTGCTAAAACCTGCTTTATCAAGCGTGCCACGAGTGGCGTACTGATAGGCTGAAGGATTGGGTGTAAATTCATAACCAGCTGATTGTAGTGCTTTACGTACGTAACGGGCACAATATCCAGAGCTGCCAGATAAAGCCACTTTTGA
>NZ_CAJHBE010000039.1:0-2859 GCF_904846555.1 Psychrobacter sp. DD43 | reverse complement strand
TTATATTATTAAATGATAGTAATATCTTGTTATTATCAATGAGCACTAATTATTAAGTCTAAATAATAGAGGTGGGTTATGACTGTTCGTATTTATGTGAGAGCCAGCACTAAGGATCAAGACGCTACCAGAGCATTGGCTGATTTGGTGGCTTTCAGTACAAGTTATGATGATAACCATGTTGAGTACGTCGAGCATTTCAGTGGTACAAAGCTCGATAGACCATTATTAGCCAAGCTGCTAAAGGACGCTGAGCAAGGCGATATTCTACTGGTTGAAAGCGTGGATAGATTAAGCCGATTATCTCAAGATGATTTTGCAATTCTAAAGCAGCGCATCAAAGACAAGGGCTTACGATTAGTGGTGGCTGATCTGCCAACGACGCATACAGTCAGTGAGGGTATGACCGGGGATATTCTCAGGGTGATCAACGATATGTTGATCGACTTATTAGCCACAATGGCAAAGCTTGATAACGACAAACGTAGAGAGCGTATTAAGCAGGGATTGGCGAACAGTGGTTATAAGCCCACTGGTAAGAAGCCTAATACAACGAAACACAATCGTATTAAAGAATTAGCCAGTCAAAACAATATGACAAAAGAGGAGATTGCTAAGGCGGTTGGTGTTGGGGTGGCTACGGTTTATCGGGTGTTAAAGCAGGGCTAATAGCTGAGGTATTTTATTTTATTTTTGTTCATAAACAGCTGATATATAAGGCTTTACACGCGAGGCAAGAAGGCTTTATTTGCAGAAATAGGTACTCTATTACTACGTAGCTGTGTTAAGAACGGTGTATTTTCATCATTCAATTTCGTTCAATTATGCCCACTTAAAACGCCCTTCGATCTTTATCTAAAGACATCACAGCGTCATATAAAAATCGATTTAATGCAATGAGGCTTCATTATAATCATTATATTGCATTCATAATCGCTTTTCTGCAAAATAGCTTATCTATAATCGCTTGAGCCCCTCATGATGAATACCCCTACTTCAGACCCTATTGGCGCAGCATGGCTTATCCGTTATGCCAGCATCGAGCTGGTGTCCCCTTTATATGTCATCAGTAGTATCGGTGGGCGCAGACAAACCTATAAAGACGGTGACGTCATTCATAACGCTTATCAGGAAACCGCGCGTCCACTGGACACTATCATTGCGCACTTACAGTTTCACATGCGTCATGAAGTACTGAATTTAGAGTTACTGGTTCGTCTATTTGAGCAGGTAGGTGCTGATGACGTACAAGCATGGGTAAACGCTGAGCCGACAGGCAGCTATGCCCGTAGAATGGCTTTCTTGTATGAGTGGCTCATGGGTCAGCAGTTAGCAGTACCGAGTAATTTAGGCGGTAACTATGTGGACGCTTTAGATGCTAAGAAGCAGGTTACTTCAAGCCCTGCGCATGTCATAAAGAATGCTCGTTGGCGTATCAATGACAATCTTGCAGGAACCCGTCATTTCTGTCCTCAATTGGTGAAAACAGAGTTGTTTACGCAAGCCGCTGCACTCGATATTGCCACAATGGTTGACAAGCTGAACGATGAATTTGGGCAAGACTTACTGATGCGTGCCTCCGTATGGATGACATTACGAGAGAGTAAAGCCAGTTTTACTATAGAAGGTGAAGGGAAAGAGTTAAAACGTATTGAACGTTTCGCCGATGTAATGGCACGGCGTACCGGCAAGGGCGATATTCCGCTTGATCCTGAGTCGCTAGCAGAGTTGCAACAAGACATATTGGGTAGTAAAACTATTATTCAGCAGTACGGCATCCGTCAATCACCAGTTTTTGTGTCGCATACTCAGGTGAATGGCTTTAAAGAAATTGTGCACTATATCGCGCCACCTGCTGATGACATTGCTAACAAGCTAGCAGGGTTACAGGTATTTATGGAAAAGACTGAGGGACAATCAGCACTGATGCGTAGTGCGGTTGCCTCCTTTGCTTTTGTATATATTCATCCGCTGGCGGATGGCAATGGCCGTGTACATCGCTTCTTAATTAATGACGTCCTCAGGCGAGACCAGGTCATTCATGAGCCGATTATCCTACCTATATCACAAGCCATTGCTGAGCATCCCTCAGACCGTCATGCCTATGACAAAATTTTAGACCGTGTATCCGTGCCACTTATGGAGCAAATCCGTGATCATTACAGCTTTGATAAACAAGCGATTACTTACCCTGATGGTATTCGCTCAAACTTAAATTTTGGAAATACTCACCTAATTCAACCTGCATGGCGCTTTATGGATCTAACGCCTCACGTTCAGTACTTATCAGGACTCATTGCTCATGTTATTGAAAAAGAGATGCATAACGAGTCACAGTACCTAAGAAAGCATGACCATGCACGACTGGCGATAAAAGAGATTGTTGAGATGCCCAACAGCTATGCCGATAGAATTATTCGTAGCATGCTACAAAATAAGGGTGTTAAAAGTAATAAGCTATTGAAGGATTATCCGTTTTTGGCAAATGATGAGGTTTGGGACGATATTTTCTCTGTGGTTGTAGAAACCTTTAAAGATGAAGCAGATGGTTTGAATAGTTAGAACAAACCCTGCTATACGCAAGAAAATCTGCCTTGATAATCAAGCTTAAGCTAGTATCAGTATCATCGTTGCGATAATGATTCGTTTATAAAAGATTCGGCTAAAATACTGTAACTTGAAACGTAATCAATATTTTTCTTACTTAAACAGAATATATTAGAGGAACTTTGATAACAGACAATTTTTATTTGACAAGGTTATTACAGATCCTCAAAATAATTTTGAGTATTTGAGTATTTGAGTATTTGAGTATTTGAGTATTTGAGTATTTGAGTATTTGAGTATTTGAGTATTTGA
>NZ_CAJHBE010000038.1:0-3192 GCF_904846555.1 Psychrobacter sp. DD43 | reverse complement strand
AGACTACTTGGGGTTGTATGGTCAAGTAATGAAGCGCACATGGTGGATGCCTTGGCAGTCAGAGGCGATGAAAGACGTGACAGCCTGCGATAAGCTTCGGGGAGGCGGCAATATCCTGTGATCCGGAGATTTCTGAATGGGGAAACCCACCTACCATAAGGTAGGTATCTTGTACTTGTACAAGAGGCAAACGAGGGGAAGTGAAACATCTCAGTACCCTTAGGAAAAGACATCAAATGAGATTCCCCAAGTAGCGGCGAGCGAACGGGGAGAAGCCGATTAATGCTAATGTAGAAGAACAGCGTGGGAAAGCTGACCGTAGTAGGTGATAGTCCTGTATTCGAAACATTAGCGTTAACATATTAAGTAGGGCGGGACACGAGAAATCCTGTTTGAAGATGGGGGGACCATCCTCCAAGGCTAAATACTCCTGACTGACCGATAGTGAACCAGTACCGTGAGGGAAAGGCGAAAAGAACCCCTGTGAGGGGAGTGAAATAGAACCTGAAACCGTGTGCGTACAAGCAGTGGGAGCCTTAATTTATTAGGGTGACCGCGTACCTTTTGTATAATGGGTCAGCGACTTATGTTCTGTAGCAAGGTTAACCGTTTAGGGGAGCCGTAGGGAAACCGAGTCTTAATAGGGCGTTTAGTTGCAGGGCATAGACCCGAAACCGAGTGATCTATCCATGAGCAGGTTGAAAGTGCCGTAACAGGCACCGGAGGACCGAACCCACTATCGTTGAAAAGCTAGGGGATGACTTGTGGATAGGGGTGAAAGGCTAATCAAACTCGGTGATAGCTGGTTCTCCCCGAAAGCTATTTAGGTAGCGCCTCGGACGAACACCATTGGGGGTAGAGCACTGTTTCGGCTAGGGGGTCATACCGACTTACCAAACCGATGCAAACTCCGAATACCGATGAGTGATATCCGGGAGACACACAGTGGGTGCTAACGTCCATTGTGGAGAGGGAAACAACCCAGACCGCCAGCTAAGGCCCCAAATTCCTAGTTAAGTGGGAAACGAGGTGGGAAGGCATAGACAGCTAGGAGGTTGGCTTAGAAGCAGCCATCCTTTAAAGAAAGCGTAATAGCTCACTAGTCGAGTCGGCCCGCGCGGAAGATGTAACGGGGCTCAAACTAGGAGCCGAAGCTGCGGATTTGAATTTGTTTTCAAGTGGTAGGGGAGCGTTGTGTAAGCCTGTGAAGGTGTGTCGTAAGGCATGCTGGAGGTATCACAAGAGCGAATGCTGACGTGAGTAACGATAATGCGAGTGAAAAGCTCGCACGCCGGAAGATCAAGGGTTCCAGTCCAACGTTAATCGGGGCTGGGTGAGTCGACCCCTAAGGCGAGGCCGAAAGGCGTAGTCGATGGGAAATCGGTTAATATTCCGATACTTGTTTATAATGCGATGGAGGGACGGAGTAGGTTATGTCAGCCTGGCGTTGGTTGTCCAGGTGAAAGGATGTAGGCAGACAGTTTAGGCAAATCCGGACTGTCATTATGCTGAGATCTGATAGCAAGCTGTACTTGTACAGCGAAGTGGCAAATACCATGCTTCCAGGAAAAGCTTCTAAGCAATAGTTATAAACGAATCGTACCCTAAACCGACACAGGTGATCAGGTAGAGAATACCAAGGCGCTTGAGAGAACTCTGCTGAAGGAACTAGGCAAAATGGTACCGTAACTTCGGGAGAAGGTACGCTGCCGATGGTGATAGGACTTGCTCCTTGAGCTGTTGGCAGTCGCAGATACCAGGCTGCTGCAACTGTTTATTAAAAACACAGCACTCTGCAAACACGAAAGTGGACGTATAGGGTGTGATGTCTGCCCGGTGCTGGAAGGTTAATTGATGGGGTTAGCGTAAGCGAAGCTCTTGATCGAAGCCCCAGTAAACGGCGGCCGTAACTATAACGGTCCTAAGGTAGCGAAATTCCTTGTCGGGTAAGTTCCGACCTGCACGAATGACATAATGATGGCAGCGCTGTCTCCAGCAGAGACTCAGTGAAATCGAAATCGCAGTGAAGATGCTGTGTACCCGCGGCTAGACGGAAAGACCCCGTGAACCTTTACTACAGCTTTACATTGAACTTTGACCTGACTTGTGCAGGATAGGTGGGAGGCTTTGAAGCAGACACGCTAGTGTTTGTGGAGCCAATCTTGAAATACCACCCTGGTCATGTTGGGGTTCTAACTCAGGTATAACAATACCGAGGACAATGTATGGTGGGTAGTTTGACTGGGGCGGTCTCCTCCTAAAGAGTAACGGAGGAGTACGAAGGTGCGCTCAGACCGGTCGGAAATCGGTCGTAGAGTATAAAGGCAAAAGCGCGCTTAACTGCGAGACCCACAAGTCGAGCAGGTACGAAAGTAGGTCTTAGTGATCCGGTGGTTCTGTATGGAAGGGCCATCGCTCAACGGATAAAAGGTACTCTGGGGATAACAGGCTGATACCGCCCAAGAGTTCATATCGACGGCGGTGTTTGGCACCTCGATGTCGGCTCATCTCATCCTAGGGCTGAAGCAGGTCCTAAGGGTATGGCTGTTCGCCATTTAAAGAGGTACGCGAGCTGGGTTTAGAACGTCGTGAGACAGTTCGGTCCCTATCTACCGTGGGCGTTGGAAATTTGAGAGGATCTGCTCCTAGTACGAGAGGACCAGAGTGGACGAACCTCTGGTGTTCGGGTTGTCACGCCAGTGGCATTGCCCGGTAGCTACGTTCGGATGGGATAATCGCTGAAAGCATCTAAGCGAGAAGCCCACCTCAAGATTAGATTTCCCTAAAGAGCCGTTGAAGACTACGACGTTGATAGGCAGGGTGTGGAAGCACAGCGATGTGTGTAGCTAACCTGTACTAATTGCTCGTTTGGCTTGACCATACAACACCCAAGTGGTTTGTATGAAAGCTCTAATTAATCTATCTTGTATAGCCTAGGCTATAGAATATATATAATTTCGATATCACCTTTAACCTTGATTCAGTTAGGTTACAAGTTGGTCGACAACAAGCTAAACCTTGACGTCAAAACAATAATAACAGACTCATATCTAACCCCCTTTGCTGACGACAATAGCACGATGGAACCACCTGATCCCTTCCCGAACTCAGAAGTGAAACATCGTCGCGCCAATGGTAGTGTGGTTCGCCCATGTGAGAGTAGGTCATCGTCAGCTCTCTATTCCTAGATAA
>NZ_CAJHBE010000037.1:0-3465 GCF_904846555.1 Psychrobacter sp. DD43 | reverse complement strand
CTAAATTTATGAAACAACCTGATTTGCTTTACTAAAAGCACCTATCTTTATGTATAAAAGTTCAGTAGGATAGACTGTCAACCTGATCAGGAAGATCCAGCAAAACCGTGCAAGTGACTTTATAGATATGACCTCAAAAGATCATATATCAAAGGCTTGAACGTTTATTTGCTTTATAAATTAATACAACAAGGAGTCGTTAATGCTACACGCCTATCCCAATACAGAAAACAGCCCCGTCCAATTCCGCGAAAAATATGACAACTTTATCAATGGTGAGTGGGTCGCACCAGCCGATGGAGAATACTTTGACAACACCAGCCCCATTGACGGTAAAGTCATCTGCCAAGTCGCCCGTTCAAAAGAAGCGGATATTGAAAAAGCCTTAGACGCTGCTCATGCTGCCAAAGACGCTTGGGGCAAAACCAGTGTCGCTGAACGTGCCAATCTACTGCTCAAAATTGCAGATAAGATGGAAGCCAATTTAGAAGCCATCGCCATTGCCGAAACGTATGAAAACGGCAAGCCTGTACGTGAAACCCTAGCAGCAGACATTCCATTAGCTGTCGATCACTTTCGCTATTTTGCCAGTGCCATTCGTGCACAAGAAGGCGGCCTCAGTCAAATTGATGATGACACGGTTGCTTATCACTTCCATGAGCCACTTGGTGTCGTCGGCCAAATTATCCCATGGAACTTTCCGATCCTCATGGCAGTATGGAAGCTAGCCCCTGCGCTTGCTGCTGGTAACTGTATAGTACTCAAGCCTGCAGAGCAAACGCCTGCCTCTATCCTATTTATGCTAGAGACGATCGGGATTGCTGATATCTTACCAAAAGGTGTCCTCAACGTGGTCAACGGTTTCGGAGTTGAAGCTGGTAAGCCGCTTGCCTCCAATCCACGTATCAATAAAGTTGCCTTTACTGGTGAGACGACTACTGGTCGCCTAATCATGCAGTACGCCAGTGAAAACATCATTCCAGTTACCCTAGAGCTGGGTGGTAAGAGTCCAAATATCTTCTTTGCTGATGTCATGGACGAAGACGATGATTTCTTGGACAAAGCGGTCGAAGGTCTAGTGATGTTTGCGCTTAACCAAGGTGAAATCTGTACTAGTCCGTCGCGCGCATTAGTACACGAGAGCATTTATGATGAGTTTATGAAGCGCTGTATCGAGCGCGTCAAAGCCATCAAAATGGGTAACCCATTAGATACTGATACCATGATTGGCGCCCAAGCCAGCACAGACCAGTTAGAAAAAATCCTATCTTATCTGGATATTGGTAAAAAAGAAGGGGCCAAAGTATTGGTCGGTGGCGAACAAGCCAAGCATGACGGCGACCTTGCAGATGGCTACTATGTGCAGCCCACTATCTTTGAAGGCACTAACGACATGCGCGTGTTCCAAGAGGAAATCTTTGGACCAGTACTTGCCGTCACGAAATTTAAAGACGACGAAGAGGCCATGAGCATTGCCAATGATACCATATATGGTCTTGGTGCTGGAGTCTGGACACGCAGTGTACACAAAGCCTATCGCTTCGGACGTGGCATCCAAGCAGGTCGCGTGTGGACCAACTGCTACCACATCTATCCTTCGCATTCTGCATTTGGTGGCTACAAGCAATCGGGTATCGGCCGCGAAAACCATCTAATGATGCTCGACCATTATCAGCAAACCAAAAACATGCTGGTATCCTATAGTCCAAAAGCGATGGGGTTCTTTTAAACACTATTTGCTAAAGCACCTTACAAGGAAGCGTAAGGTGCAAACTCGATGCTTACTAAGCATCTACATGTAAAATAATTGGCAGTTTAAACGATTGATTTAAGCGTTGGTGACTGCTAGTAATAAGGAGTTATACCATGAGTAATAAAATGAAAGCTGCGGTTCTGCATGAGTTCAACCAACCGCTACAGATTGAAGAAGTAGACATCCCAACCGTAGGTGCCGGTCAGATCTTAGTAAAAATGCAGGCTTCAGGTGTTTGTCATACTGACCTTCACGCTGTCGAAGGTGATTGGCCTGTAAAACCAAGCCCACCATTTATCCCGGGACACGAAGGCGTAGGTCTTATCACTGCTGTGGGTGACAACGTTCATCATGTCAAAGAGGGCGATAGAGTTGGTGTGCCTTGGCTCTACTCTGCCTGTGGTCACTGTACCCATTGTTTAGGTGGCTGGGAAACCTTGTGCCTAAGTCAAAAGAACTCTGGTTATTCAGTGAATGGTAGCTTTGCAGAATACGTATTGGCAGATGCTGACTATGTTGGCATTATTCCTGAGAGCGTTGACTCTGTTGAGATTGCACCAGTTCTATGTGCGGGTGTGACGGTATATAAAGGTCTGAAAATGACAGACACCAAACCAGGTGATTGGGTCGTCATTTCAGGTATCGGTGGACTTGGTCACATGGCGGTACAGTACGCCATTGCCATGGGACTGAACGTTGCTGCCGTCGATATTGACGATGAAAAGCTCGATTTTGCCAAAAAACTGGGGGCAAAAGTCACCGTCAATGCCAAAAACACCGATCCTGGTGAGTATCTGCAAGAAGAGATCGGCGGTGCTCATGGTGTGCTAGTGACAGCCGTCTCCTCTAAGGCCTTTGATCAAGCGCTGACCATGCTGCGCCGCGGTGGTACTTTGGTCTGTAATGGTCTACCAACAGGCGACTTCCCTGTTTCTATCTTTGATACGGTACTAAATGGTATTACCATTCGTGGCTCAATCGTTGGTACACGTCTAGACCTACAAGAGTCGCTAGATATGGCAGCGGAAGGTAAAGTAAAAGCGACTGTTGCCGCTGAGCCACTTGAAAACATCAATGACATTTTTGATCGTATGCGTGATGGTAAGATTGAGGGTCGCATCGTCATTGATTACTCTATGTAGACATGTCAATTATTTGAGACATTTTTATTTTTTAGAAATTATCTCGATAATTACGACGTTTGGTCACAAATAACAGGTCGTATCGTTTTCAGCCACATGCTATTAATGATGTGAGTGATGATGATGCGGCCTTTTATATTTTACCGATTAGTTTGGGTAAAAGTTTAAAAATAAGGAGCACGTTATGAAACTTGAAGCGACAGAAGCCTGCGTTGCGTTAATTGAGCTATTAAAGTCCAAACACGGTGACCTGATGTTCCATCAATCTGGCGGCTGCTGCGATGGCAGCTCACCGATGTGTTATCCGCTGGGTGAGTTCAAAGTTGGTGGTCAAGACGTACTCGTCGGTGAGCTTGCTGGTTGTCCCTTTTATATGGGTAAAGCGCAGCATAAACTTTGGCAACATACGGATTTAACCATCGATGTGGTCGATGGACGCGGGGCCAGTTTTTCGCTTGAGATACCTGAAGGTAAGCGCTTTATCGTCCGTTCAGAAGTATGTGCGGTGTAAACTACTACTTTATTCACAAGAAGCTATCAGTCTCATATCAGCGCATTTTATGTCTTATT
>NZ_CAJHBE010000036.1:0-4681 GCF_904846555.1 Psychrobacter sp. DD43 | reverse complement strand
GTCATAATCCTTATGGTTACTGGGTTCTATGATTTATAAATTAATATTGTTATTGATAACTATGGTGGTAGTAGCTAACTAGCCTTAAAGCTATATAGAGTAAGGATTTATACAAGCATCTGAACTTTAACTATTAATTCACCTTATCCCTTATATGCCAATGTTACAAGAGCTTACATAAACTAGCTTATTATCAAAGGCATTATCAACCTACGAACCTGTTGAACATATCCTACTAGAGCCAATAAAAGAGTGGGTTATCTGTTTAAAATATCTAGGATACTACTCCCTCTTTTAAGACTCGATAGACAGTAGCTACACCAACACCAACCGCCTTAGCTATCTCTTCTTTTGTCATGTTGTTTTGACTTGCCAGCTCTTTAATACGTTTATGTTTTTCTGTATTGGCTGTCTTACCTGATGGCTTGTAACCGCTGTTAGCTAATCCCTGTTTGATACGCTCTCTTCTTTTATCGTTATCTAATTTAGCCATCGTAGCTAGTAAATCAATAAGCATGTTATTTACTACGTTTAGAATCTCACCAGTCATGCCATCATTGATTGTATGAGTAGTAGGTAAATCAGCTACAACAAGACGTAAGCCCTTATCTTTTATACGTTGCTTTAAAATAGCAAAGTCATCCTGAGACAATCTACTTAGTCTATCTACACTCTCAACAAGCAATATATCTCCTTGATTGGCATCATCAAGTAACTTATTAAGTGTTGGTCTGTTTAGCTTAGTGCCACTGTAATTCTCAATGTATTCAACATGGTTATCATCATAACTTTTACTAAAGGCAATCAAATCAGACAACGCTCTCTTAGCATCTTGGTCTTTAGTGCTAGCTCTCACATATATTCTGATTGTCATAACGTCACCTTATCATTTAGACTTATATTTTAATGTTTAGTGATAATACTATCATTTAATGAATAAAACAACTCTAATGATAGTATATTTATCATTTAATTATTTTACTGTTAAGGTATAGTCTAATGATAGTCCCATTAGTGATTATCAGACAGCATCTCTAATACGCTTGCTGTAATCATCACCAGCCTTAAATATAGTGCCATGCTCATTTAACCTTGGCTTGATACGGCTAGTTTGAAAGCTATTAACACTCTCACCTTTAACCTTCTTGCCACGTTCCTTAGCTATGTATGAGGCTCTAAGGAAGGCTTGTTTATACCTAGTATAGTTACCTTGCTCTAAGTGCTTACGTTCAATCAAATATGATGGACTCTTAGGAATCCAAGGTGACAAATCTTGTATAGATGCAATCTCTATTGCTTTATCAGTAATCGTTTTCATGGTCTTAACAGCAGTACCATCAATCATAAACACTAAGTGATAGTGCTGTTTCTTTGATGTCTCAACTTCTCTACACCAGACATAACCTACACGTTTTAATTGATACCTTCTCTTTAACCATGGAATAAAACTTCTTAAGAACTTGGTCATAACTTCATTATCACCAGTGTACCTCTCAATCCTCATATCAATTCTAAATACAAACACTTTACGATGATGAGATAGCATTGCGTCTAACTCACGTTTTATTTTAGGTAACGGCTCTTCAAAGCAATAGTACTTACCACCATGAGTATTTATTGGTAACTCTAACCCATCAATTTCTATTGTCTCTGCATTCGTTTTCTTACGCATCCTAACCTAACCCCTAAAGACCTTACTGAGTGTTCTAATGACCAACTTCACTTTAGTTAATAATTACTATAAATATGTTTACATTATCAGTAAGGATATAATTAAAAACCCACTAAACTTAAATTTTTTTAAACCATATTATATATAAGGTTGCTGCCCATATTACATTAGAAAAAGGCATGACAACTGTTACATCTAGAATCTATCATAATACTTACTTTTTTTTGTAGTTGTTAACTAATAATCTAAGTTATTTATGTGTTCCTATACTTAATCGCTAATTCACTATAATCATCTGAATTAGCACTAATCTTCTCAATCTGGTCTTAGTACAAGTCACTTAATGACTTAAACTTTATTCACTTGTTCCGATTATCCAGATTGAGGTTGAGGAGTTTTAGGGAACACTCACCCTAAAGCACTCACAGATAAAAATCTGCAAATCCTTTAGTGTTGTTACCCTTGAGATATTACCCGTCAATCGGCAGTATCGTCATTAGGAGGTCATCACTGTATCAAGCTGACCTTGTTAAGATTACGATTGATAGCATCGCCTAGACACGCTCTTAACCGCTACTGTGCTGTCATACGCTAGCAAGGGATTACACCCAATATACCGCTACGATATGCACAAGTAGCCACTCATTGCGTTGCTCTTATCCTTCGTCTAGTAACCCCTGTAGGGAGCTTTACCCTTATGTCAAACGCAGTCGTCACTGATGCCTGCCACCCATTTGACGGGTACAGTACAGAGAGAGCAGCACAAGGCTATAACGAATAAATAAACGGTTTTATATATGATAAATCGTAACAGGGAGTTGAGTTTTGAGCAGGATATGGATAAAATAACCCTTAAACGGGTATTCAATACTGTTCAAATAACGCACTGCATATGCTTATTTGTCCGTTACAGTGTGCTTCAACACGCTGTAACCGTTACCTAATTAAACGACAAATCCCACCAATACGTCAAGTTATTGAGTGGGATTTTTGTTGTCTGTAATTCAATAATAGATAACTTATTATATAAGCTACTGATTCCTAAGTTTTTTTAAGTTTGTAAATAGAGCGGCAACTCCTATTACAATTAATATAACTGGGAAAAACTTCACCTCAAAATCTAGTATTTTATTAGCACCTATCACAATACAAACTATAGCAAACAGTATAATGAACCAATCGTAAGCAATACCTTTGAATGTATTAATAACAGTAACTAGAACAATTAATATCCCTGCCACTAGATACAGCGTACCTTGAGGGAATACATCTGGGATTAAATAAACCAATCCTACAAATATGAAAAATATGGCTACCCCAATTGACCCCATTGTTGTGAACTCTTGCTCTTTTTTATTCTCTATATTTTTACTCATATCACCTCCCAAGCTCTATATTTCAATTTAAAATCATTACCTAATCGTATTTACACATACTTTTAATACTCTCTAATTTTGGCGCTTTACTAAAAGACAAACAAGTGTTTAAAGTGAATAGACGACATGTAATGACGTGAGCAAGAGCAAGGAGGTGGATAAAAATGTTACGGGAATCTTTTTATAGACATAAAAAAAACATACTAGAATTAATCTAATACGCTTTGTTAGTCCTACTAAGCATCTAATATAGGTTTAACCCTTACGTGAGTGCTTATAAAAAGCCCCTATATTGCTTTCTATTACTATTCCTATGCTATGGTAGCTTAAAGTTATTTAAGACGCTTAAAAAGGCTCTACGTAGCTCTCAGGTCTATTGATAAAATAAATAAGATTATATTAGTTATCTAAGTGAGAGATAGGCTGAATTTGAATAGCTAGCACTATTAGAGTTTGAACCATACGAGACGTTCTGCATTCCTGAGGCTTTATTGCCAGTACCGTCTTTATAATAAGTCACCTTTACTTTCTTAGTAAATGTGTCGAAGTTACCACTTGGATTGGCATTAGTAAGTAAAACTTGTCCACCTGTATCCTTGTAGATATACATCTTGCCGCCTGAAACCGCATTAGAAGCTCGTTGAGCTGTATCTTCGTAGATAAAAACATTATCTGCAACAGCATTAGCAGTTGTTAAGGCTAATAAAAAACCTATCAATATTTTAACCATATTTCGTACTCGCTTTTATTTAGTTTAGCTAATGTTCTAGTAAAAATAACGTCTCTATATTTTTATTAATCACTAAACTTTATTTCTTTAAATGTCAGTTTACCACTATCCCACATATATATCGTACAAGCAGATTCAATATAACAGAACATTATTGATGGGTGATTTATCTTGAATGCAGATGGCTCTCCAACCTCACACTTCCAATACCCTTTACCACAAGCAGATTTCCATATTTCATTAGACGGTTCTGCTAACTCAATTGCAAATGATTGTGGGGGCATATCTTCTCTGGCTGTAAGTTTAAACATCTGAAACTTACGTCCACGTTGTAAAGCAACCTTTGAATTATTAATCGAGACAAATACACCGTAACCTAATTTTGAACCATTTTTAGGAAGGAGATAAGCTTCATCTTCAATACCATCACCGTTAAAATCAGCCTTTAAGTGATTAGGTGCGTTGAATGTTTTCCAGTCATCAAAATTATCAGTCTCAGTTGGTAACCTATATCCCTTAGGGACTTCAAACTCTAATATGGACTGCGTACTATTAGCAGTAGTTGATTTAGATGGCTGAACTACTTGAATATAAGTATCTTTACTTCTTTTATTTTTTTCACTTGGGTTGAGATTGGCAAGCAGCGCTCTACCCTCTTTATCCTTGTAAATATACATATTACCTGCAATAGCATTAGCAGTACTCAAAGCTAATAAAAAACTTATTACTATTTTTAGTATCATTTATATAACCTTAAGTGATTATTCCAATAAAAAATAATGCTATGTATATCAGTATCTTGTTAAGCATACCGTAGGATAATATCGTCATAATCCTTATGGTTACTGGGTTCTATGATTTATAAATTAATATTGTTATTGATAACTATGGTGGTAGTAGCTA
>NZ_CAJHBE010000035.1:0-4868 GCF_904846555.1 Psychrobacter sp. DD43 | reverse complement strand
CTAATTGAAGGTACAGCTGGATCGTCTACTAATTAGCGAAAGGTTAGGAGACGGTTATCGGCTGTTTTAAGCGTTTTAGAATAGCTTTAGCTACCATCGTATCGGACAGAGCGTAAAACGTATATAAGAGTGGTTTCTAGGCTTTTTAGCAACGGTTTGATAAGTGTTTACAGATGTGTCGATAATGGCTACTGAAAATGAAGACAAGCTATCTACAAAAAATGAGACTGATATTGAGAATGTGAAAACAGGGTTGTCCAGAATGACAGACGAAGATATTCAAAATATCTTTGACCATGCTTTTGAAGATCTTCAAAGATCTAAGCTTGATCCGAACCATGCGAACGTGGAATAACATTAAGTAAATGGACAATTGCATTCTGAGCTACTGATCAGTTTTACAAGTGATTGGTCGATCAAATTATCATCTTAAATCCGTCGGTTTTTTGGTTTTTTCCTTATTATTTAAAATAAAAATATATTTTTTACTTTTAAAAACTTTTAAAGACTTTTAGACAGTCTGTAAGCTTTGCTATTAAAGGGTTACGCACTCTATTATGCTACTTTTATCCCGCATTATGCTACTTTTATCCCGTTTAAATGCTACTTTTATCCCGCATTATGCTAGTATCTTAAAGTAACTAGCATAATGAGGTTGTCATAATGAATGATGTCGAGCTATACGAAAAAAAATATCCTGAAAAATGGATTGTTATGCAGAATAAAATTACTCAAGCTTTTAGAGAGATGTCTATTGATGAGAAGCGCATCATTATTCTAGCGAGCCCATTGGTTAGGGTTAATAATGCTACTGAAAAAACACCGATAGAGGTTGCGTCTTCTGAATTTGCTAAGCTTAGCGGAATAGATAGAAACTCGGCTTATAAGCAAATGAAATCAGCTAGCAAAAAATTAATGAAGCGTACATTCATTTATGAGGATAAGGATGGTGATGATACAGAGGTTCAATGGCTAATCAGGTCGAAATATGCAGATGGCTATATATCGATGCATTTTACAGATGAGGTAATATACTTACTTCAGGTTTTTGATAAGCTCAACCCTTACACTAAATATTTAAAAGAAGATATCTTAAACCTCAAATTGACTTACTCGTTAGACCTTTACCATCTAGCAAAAAAGTCTGAGGGGAAGGGTGGTTTTTCTATGACTTTAGATCAATATAGGCAAGAACTTGGCACGCCTAAGTCGTATGAGCGCATCAACAATTTGAAAGAGAATGCAGTTGATGGACCCATAAAAGAAATTAATCAGAAAACCGACATCAAAATCACCTATGAAAACATCAAACGTGGACGCACAGTTACAGGTTTGACATTCACCGTCAAGGCCAAGCCAACTAAGAAAAAAGGACAGGAGGGCCTAAATCAGAATAATGAGGATAGAGATATCCCACCTCTAACCGTTAAGCAAATTGATCGTTTTGCCCCTTTGTTGGCTAACTACTCACCGTTTGGTAGTTACGCACCATCAGGTAAAAGCACTCAAGAAGTTATTAGTTGGTTACACACTCAATTAAGAGATGAGGCTTTTTTAAAGACCCACAAAAAGCACTTACTGGCGATAGGCTATACGTTCCCTAAGCAGAAATCATAATATGAAAAAGCATGCTTAGTAGTTTTGGCATTACAAATGGTTTATATTGTACGTACATATATAAGCCATTTGTAATGCCATGACGACAACCAATTATAATATCAGGCTCGATCAAGAGCTCAAGGATAGCGCCTTTGCCGTGTTTGAAAGCTATGGATTAACGCCGTCTCAAGCAATCAAATTGTTCTTAACTCAAGTGGCGCAAACCAATACCGTGCCGTTATCCTTTGATTATCAAAAACCCTCTAATCTTAATACGCCGCCACAAACTTCTGCGGGTGATTACGGATTGAGCGGCCAGCGCCATAAATAAATCAGTGTAAAAATAACTGTACAGATATAAGTACAGATATGGTATATAATATCAGTCATACAAATAAAGATGACCAAACACGGAGTAATCGTTATGGATGTTGTGAACTACACTGATTTTAGAAAGGGCCTAGCCAAATATATCGATAAGGTAGATACCGACAAATCGCCGATCGTGATTACTAGACAAAACGCCAAACCTGCGGTACTCATGAGTTTAGAAGAGTTTAATTCATATGAGGAAACGCTTCATCTGCTAAAAAGCCCCACTAATGCCAAGCGCCTCAGACGCTCTATAGCCGATGCTAAGGCGGGTCGTTTAATCGAGCATGACATCAATACGGATGACGCATTATTGACTTGTGATGATGAGGTGGACGCTTGATCTTATCTTGGACACAGGATGCGTGGGAGGACTACGAATACTGGCAAAAAACCAGCAAAGAGAAGGTCAAGCAAATAAGTAAGCTGATTAAAGCCATCAAACGTGATCCATTTGAGGGTATTGGTAAACCTGAACCACTCAAACACGATCTGGCAGGCTATTGGTCGCGTCGCATTGATCAAGAGCATAGACTGGTTTATGAGGTTCAAGATGATGCCATTATCATCGTTCAGTGCCGATATCATTATTAAGTAAACAGTGTTAGTTCACAAAAGTGCTTGATCCTAAGAATCAGGCACTTTTTTATTTTCCATTCTGGCTATGTGTCCTAAAACGAACGAGAAAGCTCTGTAGAGACGTCTAAATATATTGGTTAGTACTTCGACCTAAACATTCGACAACAAACCTTATGTGGTCATACGACGCCATATAATTGCTAATGGTGACTATACCTCTGATCACGTTACCACAGAATAAAATAGTTGCTGTTTTATTCTTACCTAAAAATACACGTATATTATTTTGTATTTATATATACAGATTTAACAGATTTATACGTTTTTCGCCAATCCTCTGTAGCGCTTCATTTATAAGTATTACAGGGGATTTTTTTTATTTAAATGACGACGTTAACCTTGTTATAGGTAGACAAATACCTTGTTGTTTTAGTGTATAGGTAGACATTTAGCTTGTTTTAGGTAGACAAATACCTTGTATATGACGAAAAATTATAAAATTTTTCGTCATATATGTTATATTAGTTAAAACCAAACAAATAGGTCAGGATATGACACCTGAAGAAATGCAGGGTTTTCAAGACAAGCTTAGGCAAGACTTTGGCCATACAATCAGGGTACGCGTTGAAAAACCGCTGACACCAGAGGAGCGTGAGGCTTTAATCAATCATATTAGATACACAAGAAATGATTTCAACGCCTCTATTGAGATTATTGAGCCCATTCCTATTGACTTTGATTTTGAGGTATTGCCTTTTGAAGAAGAGATTCAAAAGCCTATACAAGCCCCTCAAAATGCAAGTTCAGATGCCAGTAGTACAGCATCCGATAAAAAAGACCATAGCAACTGGGTTTATGGGCCGAATTGGATTGTGCTACAAAACAGATTATTAAACGCGATTACAGATTTGACGCATAACGAGAGACGACTGATCATGCTTTTATCGCCAAAGGTTCGAGCTGCCGTTGATAAAAATGCTAATCAGCGGACGTTTATGTTGACAGCTTCAGAGTTTGCCAAAGAATATGGGCTCGAAAAAGATGGTACATACCAGCTGCTAAGTGAGTTATCGGATAGTTTGCTACAAAAAGCGTTTTGGTTTTATGATTTCAAAGCAGATGAGGTCGTCAATAGAAAAGGTAGCAGTTGGGTTGCTGAGTGTGAGTATCTAAAGGGTCAAGGGCGAATAGCGGTGACGTTGACAGATACAGTGACTGAGATGTTAACTGTATTTGATAAGTCAAACACGTTCACGAAGTACGAGAGGCACTATATCGTGGAGCTGGGCTCTTACGGTATTTTAATGTTCGAGCTTGTCAGTAGCTGTTTGCACTTGCAGGGTGGTAAAAAAGCGTACTCAGTTGCGTATCTGCGCCAAAAATTCAACTGCACAGACAAGTATGAGAAAATCACAGACTTTAAAACTAAGGTCTTAGGTAAAGCCATAGCAGAGGTTGAGAAGCACACACCGCTGAAGGTTAGCTATACAGAAAACAAAATCGGCCGAGAAATCAGTGAAATCGTGTTTTGTATTCGGGACACCAGCAGTACAAGCCTTGAAGATATTGTCAAAGTGTTTAGTCCAGCTGAGATTAAAAAATATGGTTGGAAACTTAAAGACAAGCATGAGGTAGTTAGTAATTTTCCTCAATCGATTAAAACGCCGGTTGAGACACAAAAAGAGATCGAGGCGCGTATGGCAAAACCTGAATACTACGCAGAGTATGTGCGCTACTTAAAAAAATTAACTGACTTTGATGAAAAGCTACATATAAAAAATATGCTCAAAAGAGCCAATTAACAGCGCTTTAACCTCACTTGTGACGCACACATCAAAGGGAGTCGATGATAGTGAACTCGTGCGGTCTCTTATGCAAGGCATATTATAGGATTTAGTAGGGAGTATTATGAGCAAGGTTAGCTATAAAATAGACGAATTACCGCCACTAACTGCTAAGTAGCAAGCAGATTCAGAGCATCTAGCCACGCTTAGCGATGACGACATTGATTTATCGGACATTCCAGAAGTCACCGACTGGTCAGGCGCGATCCGTGGCAGTATCAAATCTCAAGCGTTGTCTACGGAAACCAGTGTCATTAGCCCAAGTATCCTTGCCAAATTCAAGGACAGAGCTAAGCAAACAGGCGGTAACTATCAAGACATGATCAACGATGCCCTAGAAGAATACCTAACCGATCACTAGGCATTAAATAACAAGCACATGACCTCAAGATTACTTGGGGTTTTTTTACATTCTATATTGTAGTATGTTGTATATTGTAGTATATTATATACAACATACTACAATATACTATT
>NZ_CAJHBE010000034.1:0-5962 GCF_904846555.1 Psychrobacter sp. DD43 | reverse complement strand
AGTGATCCAAAACGTCAATTACATCAGCTAAAACAATGGGTTAAACAGGAACTGAACTAGTTATCTAGGACAGCCCCAAAATTAATTCCAGTAGCACTATAACGGCAAACCATCCTAAAGCGTCGACAAAGCCGTTTATCAAAAAATGCCGTAAAATCACGTCCTTATAGGGCGTGGATGTAAGGCATTTTTAGCTAGGCACTTCTTGCTGATGTTCAATGTACTGCCTAACGATATCAATTGAAGCACCACCACAACTTGATGCAAAATAACTAGGCGACCACAGAGCGCCACCCCAAAGCTGCTGATTGATGGATGCGAAATTCTTTTTACGAATCATTCTGCTGGACACACCTTTCAAGCTATTTACTAGCGCTGAAACACTGATTTTTGGCGGGTAATTTACCAAAAGGTAAACATGATCCTGCTCACCATTAAATTCCACTAGCTCCGCATCAAAATCCTGACAGACTTGATTTAATATCAACCTCAGCTCGTCCAATATCTCTTTGGTAAAAACTTTTCCTCTGTATTTAGTGACAAAGACCAAATGAACATGGATATTGTAAACAACCTGTCTGCCAAGCCTTAATGTGTTTGACATAACATTAGACCAAATGTAGAATAAGATAAATAATTATAATCTATCCTATGAAAACTCTCAAGTTACGCATCAAAGACAAACATGCAAACCAGCTAAATAAATTGGCTGGCGCAGTTAACTTTGTATGGAATTACGTCAATGATTTGAGTTTCAAATACTTGCAACGAACAGGCAAATTCTTTTCAGCTTATGATATTGCAACTTATGTAAAAGGCAGTGGTGAGTTTTTGAATTTGCACAGTCAAACCTTGCAAGCCATCACCGAAAACCACGCTAAATCTCGAAAGCAATTCAAGAAAGCTAAGCTAAATTGGCGTACCAACCACCCCAAAGCTAAGCGCAAGTCACTTGGTTGGATTCCTTTTAAAAATACCGCGATAAAATATTTAGGCGTCAAAAAGGCAGGAAAGAAAAGCCTCAAATCCACCATTCAATTTAGCCTTGCTAAAGGCAAAAAGCTGACCATCGACGTTTGGGATAGCTACAATTTAGCACTCTACACCATTAATACCTGTGAGCTTGTACAGGACAGTCGTGGTCTTTGGTATGCGTGCGTCACCGTTAAAGAATACCCAAAAACTACGTGTGGTGATAGTCAGGTCGGTATTGACTTGGGTTGCAAGGATTCAGCGACAACCAGTGATAGCGTCAAGCTACAAACTAAATTAACCTATAAATACGCACCAAAACTAGGGATTGCTCAAAGGGCTAACAATAAAAAGCGAGCTCGCGCAATTCATGCCAAGATTAAAAACACCCGCCAAGACCTGATCCATAAGTTTACATCGAAACTTGTCAAAGATAATAATGCGATCATAGTAGGTAAGCTTCACTCAAAATCATTCACCTCAAGCAAACTCGCCAAATCCGTCTATGACGCTGGTTGGTTTGAAGTTAAGCGGCAACTGACCTACAAATGCGAGAACGCAGGTTGCCATTATGATGAGGTAAATGAAAGTTACACCACCCAAACCTGCTCGTGTTGCGGCTCACGCCAAAACAGTCCGAAAGGTAGAGCAGGTCTTGGAATCAGAGAATGGCTTTGCGAGTGCGGTGTCACTCATCAACGCGATATTAATGCGGCAAAAAACATTCTCGCGCTCGGGCTTGAGCGTCTAGCGGTAGGAATCCCTTCACTTTAGGGAGGGGAGGAAGTCAATGATGACCGCCTTTATTTCATAAGCTGAGACCAACTGCGGTGTATATTAAAGATTCACAAAGCTACCATTTTTCAGCGCAAGCACCCAAGCGCAATATCAGCTTGCCGATGGCGATTGTCATTGCAGTTAGCGTGCATGCGGTGATAATTTTTGGCGTCAGTTTTTCGATGGGGCAAGACCCTGCCGGATTGATGCAAGACGTTGCCAAAGCGCTAACGGATAATATGAAGCCAAATGAAGACGCGCAATTTATTGCCAATGCTTCACAAGAAGGTGGCGGTACTGTACAAGAGCAATTGCGCCAAGAAACGGATCAAAGCAGTCCTTTGTCTGCTGAGCAAATGAGTGAGACGCAAGATGTGATTCGCTTACAGCGCCAAGTACGTCAGCAGCGTTATCAAGAAAGCTACCTGCGCACCACGCTAAGTTGGCGTCATGCCAGCGTTGAGTCTGATAATGACAGTAAGCAAGCGCAAGATGATATGAGGGTGCAAGAAGAGCGCCTACGTAAGCAGATTGCTACGCTAGAAGCTCAGCTATCCCAGCGTCAGCAAACGTATGCCACCAAATCAAAAGTGGTGACCATGGACAGTAATTCAACGACCCATGGTCCAGCAGCAGATTATATCAATACCTTTCGTGAGCATGTTGAGCGCGTTGGGAATTTGCAATATCCTGCTCAAGCAATAGCACAAAGTATCACGGGTGAAGTACGTTTAATGGTGATTATTGCTAACGACGGTAATATCAAAGCCATCCGTTTGCTTGAGAGCTCAAATTCAACTATCTTAGATGAAGCGGCTAAACAATCAGTCAGGCAAGCCGCGCCATTTGGTAAATTTACCGCAGACATGAAAGACATTGTTGAGTTGCGTCTGATACGTACCTATCGTTATAGTGATACGGTAGAGGTGACGTATTAGCACCAGCCCTGCATCTTAAAGTATTAAACAGATGAAACCCTGATATAGAATAAAGAGTTTATATGGAATTTTTAGGTTTTACCCTTGATATTGCTACTTTAACCAATAACGCTTTGAGCATTGCTGCCAAAGTAGCGCTAGCGTTACTGATATTTATGATAGGGCGCTGGCTTGCTAAAAAGGCGGTAACATTTGCTCATAAGATAATGATGCGCAGTCGTTTAGACGAGACCGTTGCCAATTTTTTAGGTCGGATTATCTATGGTCTGTTGCTGGTAATCGTAGTATTAGCAGCGCTGAGTAAAGTGGGTGTACAGACCACTTCAGTCGTGGCTATCTTAGGCGGTGCAGCGGTTGCGATTGGTTTATCACTGAAAGATCAGCTGTCTAATTTTGCAGCGGGCATTATGATTGTCACCTTTCGCCCATTTGTACGCGGCGACTATGTGCAAATAAGCAGCTATACGGGCACTGTGACAGAAATTACCTTGGTCAATACGCATCTAACAACGATTAACAATCATGATGTCATCATTCCTAATAGCGATATCACCACTTCAGCCGTTACCAATTATACTTCATTGCCCAATCGCCGCGTCGATATCACCGTTGGTATCGGTTATGATGCTGATATCAAAACTGCCAAAGATGTCATGCTAAATTTGGCAATCAGTAATCCGAAGGCGTTTACGGATCCGGCGCCAGTTATCCGTGTCACCAACTTGGGTGATAATTCCGTTGATTTAACCTTGAATGTTTGGACGACCAATGGCGACTGGTGGTCAATGCAGTGTGATTTACTTGAGCAATTTAAATATGCGTTAGACGATAACAAAATTGACATTCCATTCCCGCAACGCAATCTCCATGTTAAAGGGCTTGACCAGATGATTAATCAAATGGATCAAGCACAAAAATTACTAACGAAAAAAGATTAGTCATAAGGGTTTGGGATATTGAGCCCTGCCAAAATTTCAATCTCAAAGCGCTCCATCTCATCTTGCTCGGCTTGCCCGAGCTCATGATCGAAACCGAGCAAATGCAGTATGCCGTGAATTAATAGGTGGCTAATATGCTGCACAGCCTCTTTATTTTGCTCTGTGGCTTCACGTATCATCACCGCATGGCAAATGATCAGCTCTCCAAGCGGTAGCGTTGGCATCAGTCCAACAATTGCTGCTGGCAGGTCGCTTGGATAAGAGAGGATATTGGTTGCATAATCCTTTTGACGGGCTTCTAAATTCAGCTCGCGACCTTCGTCCTCATCTGTAATATAAATATCGAGCGCCTTAATCTTCTCTTGCCACTGCTCAGCATCGATATCGTCAAAGTATGGCAGTATCAGACCACCTTTTACCTGCTCATCAATATAGTTAAGTGTCGCCGCCATTACAGACAGCATCTGCTCCTGACTGTAAAAACTATCAAGTGTCTGGTCATCGATAAGCTCACTGGCACTAATATCAAGCGCGTCTAAGCTATTGTTCTCATTAGAATTATCATTAATGTTGTTGCTATCATCACTATTGCTGTCTTGGCTCATACCCTAATCCTTTTTTATATCAATTAAAAAATATCTAACAGTAAAAAACCGGATATAAAATCCGGTTTCTTTCTAATATAGGCTTATCAAGATAGATTAGAATTTGGCTGCTGCATCAGCAACTATCTGTTTGCGCTCTTGCTCTTTGATACGTTCAAACTTGCGCTTTTCCTGCAAGGCAAACTGCTCGTCATCATAGACATCATAAGCTTCAACGATTTTCTGTACCAATTGATGGCGTACAACGTCTTTTGAATCAAACTTAGTGATATGAATCTCTTCAATACCACTTAAGATTTCCATCGCTTGTGCCAAGCCTGACTTGCTGCCACGTGGCAAATCTACCTGTGTGATGTCACCGGTAATGACCGCGCGCGAACCAAAACCTAAACGCGTCAAAAACATCTTCATCTGCTCAGGCGTGGTATTTTGTGCTTCATCTAAGATCACAAACGAGTTATTAAGGGTACGACCACGCATATAAGCAAGCGGGGCAATTTCAATGATTTGCTTTTCAATCATCTTACCGACTTTCTCAAACCCAATCATTTCATATAGGGCATCGTATAAAGGACGCAAGTATGGATCGATTTTTTGCGTCAAATCACCTGGTAAAAAGCCCAGTTTTTCGCCAGCTTCTACCGCAGGACGTACGAGCAAAATCCGTTCAATCTCATTGCGCTCAATCATATCAACTGCACAAGCAACCGCGAGATAGGTTTTACCAGTACCGGCAGGTCCAATACCAAAGGACACATCAGAGGATAAAATATCTCTGACATAGCGTTGTTGATTGCCACCACGTGGAATGATTTTGCCATTACGTGTACGCAAGCTGATAGGCGTAAATTCGCTTGGGGCGTCTAAGTCTTCCTTATTATCCTCTAGCTGTGCTGCATCTTCTTCAATATCTTCATCGCGCGCGAGGCTTGATTGAATGATGAGATGCAATTCTTCGGCGCTGATGTCTTTGGTGTTTTGTGCTTCATCGACCATTTTATAAATAATACGTTCGCCGCGCTCAACACCCAATATGTCGCCGCTTAGACAAAAGTCGCCTTGGCGTTGGCTGATTTTGATATCGAGGCGTTGTTGAATGTATTTCATGTGATTGTTGTATTCACCAAGCACGGTTTTGAGCTGTGCTGGGGTCAAGGATTCAAATTTTATACGGCGGCTCATGGAGTCAGTCAAGCGATTATCCTTGTGTTGGTTGCCCGCTGCTATGATTATTGCTTCTATGCTGCATAGTCAGACGAACTTCAGAGATAAAATAGTTAGTAGTGCTTTATGTTGTTTGGTTTATAGCTTTTAGCGTACGGCTTTTAGATAATAGAAAATGACGGCAAAGTAGCTGTTAGTTTAATGAATAGTAAGTTTAATGAATAATAAATAAATTTCCTGCCTTCATTATGGTAGATAGAATTTAAATTTCAAGCTATATAGATGTATGCATGGCTTTGTTTTTGTATGGCGATTGCAACGATAGATAAAAGCATTCAGCAGTCACACTGAAAGAATTTTTTATAGCTGCTACGGATACCGTCAAGACCACAGAATAATAGGCAATTTGTGGTAATCTATTGTTTAGGCGATAACGCTATAGTCAGTTTTAAATGAAAGAAATACAAACATTATAACGTGCTACTGGAATTAATTTAGGGGCTGTCCTAGATAACTAGTTCAGTTCCTGTTTAACCCATTGTTTTAGCTGATGTAATTGACGTTTTGG
>NZ_CAJHBE010000033.1:0-7320 GCF_904846555.1 Psychrobacter sp. DD43 | reverse complement strand
GCTTAATACAAAAAAGCCAGATACTCAGGGTATCTGGCTTAGCAAAAACTATCAATCTATTTTAGGACGAGACATTATAGATTCAAGCTAGTTTAGCTCTTTTTACTACTGCCTCTACCACCACGACTGCCGCTTCTCTTCGCAGGTGATTTCTTTGGCTGATCTTTGCTTGTGGAGCTGCGGTTTGGCTGACTAGAGTTTGAATGATCTTTCTTAGTTTGATTCATTTTACTAGATTGCAGCTTTGCTTGTAAACCAAAGTCAATTTGTAGCAGATCCATATTAACGCCAGCTACTTTCACTTTAACCAAATCGCCCAGCCCAAACACTGTGCCTCTATCTTTACCGATAAGCTGTTGCTGCTGCTCATCATAAACAAAGAAATCGTCACCAACGTTTGAGATATGCACCAAACCATCGATATACAAATCCGTCAGAGTAATAAATAAACCAAAGTTTGTGACGGTAGTTACAACACCATCGAACTCTTCGCCGACATGATCTTTCATATAATGACATTTGAGCCATGATTCTACGTAGCGTGAAGCCTTTTCAGCACGGCGCTCAGTATCTGAGGTTTGCATGCCAGCACCTTCTAATGAAAAATCCATCACAGGCTGTTTGGCATTTGTCACTTTCGCCTTGATCGCACGATGTAACATTAAATCAGGATAACGACGAATCGGCGAGGTAAAATGGCTGTACTCGTCGTAAGCCAAACCAAAGTGACCGATATTGTCAGGTGAATAGTTTGCTTGCATCATCGAACGTAACAGCATGCTATGAATACTGATAGCGTCAGGACGCTCTTTAGTCGCTTCAATGATACGCTGATAATCCGCTTGAGTAGGATTTTCTTCTGGGAAGCTTAGACCAAAGTTTTTGGCATATTCATGGATACGCATCGACTTTTCGCCATCAGGCTTATCATGATTACGATATAACACAGGCAGCTCGTTTTTTAGTGCAAAGTTTGCTGCACAGGTATTGGCAAGCAACATGCACTCTTCGATAAGCTTTTGCGCATCACCGCGCGTACGAGGCAAGATGGCTTCGATACCACCTTTTTCATTGAACTTAATGTAAGTTTCAACGGTCTCAAACTCCATCGCATGACGCTCTTCACGCTTTTTGAGGAGTAGCTCATACAGTTGATGTAAGGTATCGACAGATTTTTTGACCTCTTTATTCTCTGTCAACGATTTTGGAACGCTACTGTCTTTTGGATTCTCAAGATAAGCGTTTACTTGATTATAAGTCAAGCGCGCTTGCGAGTGCATGACGCCAGGATAAAACTCATAACTGGTGATTTTACCAGCACGTGATATCTTAATATCAGCAACCATACAGAGGCGATCAAGATTAGGGTTCAGCGAACAGAGACCATTAGACAGTACTTCAGGCAACATAGGAATCACTTGATGCGGGAAATATACTGACGTACCACGCTCGTAAGCATTTTGATCAAGTGGCGAGTTCGGTGTCACATAATAACTGACATCCGCAATCGCTACCAAGACGCGATAATTACCACCAGAACGCTTTTCTGCAAACACAGCATCATCAAAATCACGAGCATCTTCACCATCGATCGTCACTAATGGCAACTCACGTAAATCGACACGACCTTTTAGATCTTTTTCAGTCGGCTCTTTATAATCATTTGCTTGATTGAGCGCCGCTTCACTGAACTCTGATGGAATATCATAATTAAGTAACGTAGTCTCAATGATCAGTTCGCGATCATTGTCATCAGATAAGACTTCAGTAATTTTGCCCGTGGCAAATTCATGCTGATTTGGCCAATCAATAATATCAACTTTTACCGGCGAGCCTTGCTTAGCATTGAAAGCCTGTACATTGTCTTCTGTGACGGTAATCGGCTGATGGTTATTTGGGCTACCAAGCTCAACGCAGTAACCGTCTTCATCATGAGCCAGCGTACCAATAAAATGATTTTGACGACGCTCAACGACATCAACGATACGACCTTCAGTACGACCGCGGTTGTCTGTTGACGTGCCAACGGCTTCTACTGTATCGCCATTAAAGACCCAACGCATTTGTTTTTCATGCAAGAATAGGTCAGGCATATCACTTAATAATACAAAGCCAAAGCCCTTTGGATGGGCTGTTACTGTACCGGTGACAATGTCGTGCTGAGTGACCGTACGATAGCGATAAGGGCGACCGTCACGATTGACTTGTCCATCACGCGTCATCGCTTTTAGGCGGTTGCCCAAAGCGTCAAACTGATCAGGATCAGCAATATTAAAGGCTTTTGCCAATTGCTGATGGGTGATTTCACCGTGTTCATTAATCGTGCTTAATATAAGCTCGCGACTAGGAATCGGGTTATCATATTTTTGTGCCTCACTTGAGGCGTTTGGATCATTCCAACTCATAAATTACCGTATCTATTTTTAAATTATTAATAATGACTATCTTAACACGAACAACGTCCCAATATCTTAGGTCAATTGTCTTATCTGTATTTGATAGCGAGTAGTCGTTAGTGGTCAAATTTTATTAAAAGTGAATGCTTATCTAAATCAAATATCAATATCGACCGTATTTGATTTATTGGTTATTTTTTCCATGTTCAATTCTTTTGACACTTCTAATACCGTGGTCTGATTAGATTTATCGAGGTATTTTTGAGCTTTATCAACCTCAGTGGTCAAGGTATTGACCGTTTGCTTCATATTCTCAAGCGCTTCAATTTTATAATTGCTAATCATATCCATGGTGTCATAGACATTATTGAAGGCATTTTGCAATTTATCAAGCTCAATAGTGCTGCTGGTCGCTTGCTCATGAATCTCAAGTGATTGACGCTTGAGCATTGCCGAAGTTGATTCAATCAAGCTACTGGTCGTTTTATTCAAAGCAGTAATTTGGTCAAGTACCAGTTTTTGGTTAGTCATGGCTTGTGCCACAACCACTGCCGTACGTAGGGCTGAGATAGTGGTAGTAGTGGCGCGATCTACCCCTTTAATCAGCTCTAAATTGTTTTTACGGATAGTATCCAATGCTAAATAACCTTGAACATTTACCGCCAATTGTGTCAAAAAGTCGGTATTTTTTTGGCGGACATAAAACAGCATCTCTTCTTTAATAATACGTGCTTTCTCAGGGTCAGTCGCTTCTATCGCATAGACTTTTTGCTCGAGCTGCTCATCGATTTTTTTACCCACATAGATATATTGGCGAATCGATTGCATCAGCTCCCACATATTAATTTTTTCTTGCTCAATCATCGCATTATCTTTGAGCAGCTCATCTTTACCATTATATAGGCTCGTTACTACCGCATTAATATGAGATTGCGCTGACTCATACTGACGGAAATAGTCTTGTACTTTATTACCAAATGGAATCAAGCCAAATAGCTTACGTGAGCTGGTCAGCTCTTTTTTGCTGGGGTCCAAATCTTCGACGATACCGCGCAGCTCCGTCAATGATTTTGCAATAGGGGAGTTATCAAATAAGCTGTCATTCAGGCTCTTAGCGGGTAGCTCTAACATACGGTTAGACACTTGCGCCGATTCACGGATTTCTTTATTACCCAAATTATGAATAGATTGGACGTTTTGTTGAAATTCAGAGCTGTGTACAGAGTTGTTGATAACATGATCGACAAAAGCATCGACTTTGGCATCAAGCTCTGGAATATCGCTGTCATCTAACTTGACCATCTGATCTGCTTCACTTTTTTGTATCTCTTTAACGGGTTCTGGCGCGGTTAGAGTAATTGTTGGTGTAGAGGTGTTAATAGGTGGGGTTAATTCTTGCATAAGGCTTCCTATGATATCTAAAAGAGGTTATATTTTTATCAGCGACATTTGTAGTCGAGGCATGGATTATTTTTATCAGTTTAATTGTTTTTATTGAAATTATGATTCATAAAGATAGAGTAGGTCTTTAGATTACCGTGTAATGAAAAGGTTGAGAAGATGGGTTTTGTAAAGCACTGTCGGCTTCATATATTTAAGGTTAAAGATAGTCAAAGAGGTACAAGTGTCATAATTAACTATAAATATGCTTATTAAGCCCTACATACTAAAAACCACCAATACGCCGTAGCATATTGGTGGTGGGAAATCATGAATATCTATATAAACACAGCCACTACTAAGACTAGACGATTGAAAAGTCTATTTCTTCTTAGTAGGTCCTAACAGCATACCCATTTGACGACCTTCCATCTTAGGATACTGTTCGACGTTTGAGATATCAGCCGTATCTTCAATGATACGATCAAGTTGCTTGCGACCAATTTCTTGGTGGGCCATTTCACGTCCGCGGAAACGGATGCTAATTTTAACTTTATCCTGATCTTCTAAGAAGCTAACGATTTTTCTCAATTTAACCTGATAATCGGCTTCTTCAGTGCTAGGACGTAGCTTCATCTCTTTTAGCTGAGTCTGCTTTTGGTTCTTTTTAGCTTCTTTCGCCTTTTGCTTCTGATCATAGAGGAAATGTTTATAATCCATGATTTTACATACTGGCGGTTTGGCTTCGGGAACCAGCTCTACTAAATCTAGACTGTCTTCACGTGCCGCTTTCATCGCGGTGTCGATATCGACCACGCCCATTTGTTCACCGTCTTCTTTGACCAGACGGACTTCTTTGGCACTGATATCTTCATTAATGTTCAAACGGTTTGACTGTTTAATAGGTATTACTCCTGATCTATTTTTGGGATCTGTCGGCCTTTTTCGGCAACAGCTGCTTCTACTAATGTGATAAATTCAGCGACACTCATCACGCCCAGATTTTCGCCTTCGCGAGTCCTAACGTTAACGCTGCCTGATTCGACTTCTTTATCCCCTAATACTAGCATATAGGGAATACGTTCTAATGTTTTCTCTCGTATCTTAAATCCAATCTTTTCGTTACGCAAGTCACTAATGGCGCGCAAGCCTGATTTTTTCAACTCATTGACCACATTTTCACACGCATCTGCCTGTTTATCTGTGATATTCATGACTACTACTTGTTGCGGCGCTAGCCATACTGGCATCCAACCGGCATAGTTCTCAATCAAGATACCGATAAAGCGCTCAAATGAACCTAAGATGGCACGGTGCAACATAATAGGTACTTCGCGCTCGTTTTGCTCATTGACGAATTCGGCATCAAGACGCTCAGGCATGTTCGGGTCAACCTGAATAGTACCGCACTGCCATACGCGACCCAATGAATCTTTTAGACTAAATTCAATCTTGGGACCATAGAATGCACCTTCACCTGGTAGATAAGCCCAATCAAGACCGGAACTATCCAATGCATCGGCTAATGCTTTTTCTGCAAAATCCCAAGACTCATCGCTACCGACACGTTTTTCAGGACGAGTCGATAGTTTCATAATGATATTATCAAAACCAAAATCTTCGTAAACAGCAAGGGTCAGCTTAATAAAATCAGCGACTTCTTGTTGAATCTGCGACTGTGTACAAAAGATATGAGCATCATCTTGAGTAAAACCGCGAACCCGCATCAAACCATGGAGCGAACCTGATGGCTCGTTTCGGTGGCATGAACCAAACTCTGCCATACGTAATGGCAAGTCACGGTAAGATTTTAAGCCTTGATTAAAGACTTGCACGTGACAAGGACAGTTCATTGGTTTTACCGCATAATCGCGATTTTCGCTCGAAGTGGTAAACATATTGGTCGCATAGTTGCCCCAATGTCCAGAACGCTCCCACAAGCTACGATCGACAATTTGCGGCGTTTTAATCTCTTCATAACCATTATCGTGCTGCACTTTACGCATATATTGCTCAAGTACTTGATAAATCGTCCAACCATTGGCATGCCAAAACACCATACCTGGCGCTTGCTCTTGCATATGGAATAGATTTAACGCTTTACCAATTTTACGATGGTCACGTTTTTCGGCTTCTTCAATACGCTGGATGTAGGCTTTTAAATCTTTTTTATCCGCCCATGCTGTACCATAAATACGCTGAAGCTGTTCATTTTTGGCATCACCGCGCCAATAAGCACCTGACATTTTGGTCAGTTTAAAGACTTTTAAGAAGCGGGTGTTTGGTACATGCGGACCACGGCACATATCCACATATTCTTGATGATGATATAGACCAAAGGCTTCTTCGCCTGGCATATCATTAATCAGCTTAAGCTTATATTCTTCACCACGTTCTTCAAAGATTCTAATGACTTCAGCACGTGGCGTTATTTTTTTGATAACGTCATAATCTTGCTTGATGAGCTCCATCATGCGTTTTTCAATGGCTGCCATATGCTCAGGCGTAAAAGGCGTTTCGCTATAGATGTCATAATAAAAACCATCATCGATAATGGGACCAATCACCATTTTCACATCAGGATATAACTGCTTAACGGCATGGCCTAATAGGTGAGCACAAGAATGGCGAATGATATCGACACCGTCATCATCTTTTGGTGTAACGATTTCAACTTTGGCATCATGGGCGATAGGGTCATGCGCATCTACCAATTGACCATCCACACGTCCAGCGACAGTCGCTTTAGCAAGCCCTGTCCCAATACTTTGCGCCACTTCCATGACCGTTGTATTACCTTCGAAGTTTTTTACGCTACCATCGGGTAAAGTAATCGCTACCATAATCTATTCACCTTTTTGCGTCCGTTGGCAGTGATGATTGCAACCATCAATCATATAACCGTAAGACTGCGTCAATTATATCTAATTACTATGATATGTTGTAAGAGATGGTATTACTTAAAGGCAAGGCTCAAAGCAGCAGCTTCTTAGCTAAGTCTTAATAAACGAAGTGCCATTAAGTAATATTATAAAGTCAGCTATTATAGCAAAAAATGTCTATTAACACTAGATAGATGGGGACTAAGGGCAGTTATGAATAGCCATCTATATGGTCGTTAACAAGTTTCTATATATAGGTGCTTTCTATACCAATATCAATACAGTCAAATAAAAGGCTTTTTAGCGATAAAGCAGCTACTCAAAATAGATTGATAGTAGGCAGTGGTAATGCAATTAAATAGGGTTATTTATGACTAAAGGTGCATTTACAACATTATTTAATGACAGTAAAGATAATTAATATGTTAAGTAGTTGAAAAATATCGACTATTTAAACCCTACTTAAATTAGTTTAAAAACCTTTGATAAAGCAGTTGACACCCTTCTCAGAATCTATATAATACGCCCCACAGCAAAGGAAGCTAGGCAATAAGTTAACCAACTTATCACTTAGATTACCGAGTTGAAACAAATTAAGAAAAGAAGTTGACAGACTATTAAAACATGATATGATGGTCAGCTCGCTAAATAGGATAAGCCAG
>NZ_CAJHBE010000032.1:0-11064 GCF_904846555.1 Psychrobacter sp. DD43 | reverse complement strand
GTGCGTATTATAGACGCTTTAATTAGTAAGTCAAGAAGTAAATTATTTTAATTTGAGTTAACTTAAAAGTAATTTTTTCGGTTGGCTAAATTTTCTAAGCGATAAACCACTCTCAATCCGCCTTCCCTTTCAACTGGAGGGCAGTATACTCTGTTTTAGTAGGGGGTCAAGGGGCTTTGCCCGATATTTTGGCGATTATCTACCCTTATCATCAATACCATCTATTTATCAGTCAGTTAGGGTTGAAAGTACTTTTACTTTTACCAAAATCAATTCTTGTCCTTAGTTGGTGCTTATATATAGCCTCATAGCTTCTTCTATATATAACACTTTTATAGCTTACCTATCTTTTTGAAGAAGTCTTTATAAGCAGAGACTTTTTTATCTAATGCTAAAGGATAGGCGCGCGAGGTAGAAGGCAGTCTATATAAGGTTAAACTATTAACATCAGCTTTTTTATTATCTTTATCCTGCCACTTATAAGGATAGCCCATACTTTGATTGGTCTTGGGATGCTTTGATTTGGCAGGTGGTTCAGCTAATAAGTTCAGTAAGACCTCTGTTGCCTTACCACCAGTCGTGAATAGCGCCTGTACTTTCGGTACTTGCGGCAAAATTGTGTCTAGATCGACAGTGGTCACGACCGTAAGGTCTTTATCAGACGCATTGCCTGTTTCGCGAATTGCTTGTACTACCGTGGGACAAGAGGCAATACCACGCTCAAACATAAAGGCTCGAATGCGCTCAGGATCAAAGCGTTTCTCCTCCCCTACTCTAAAATAATCCGCATCATCAAAAAATACGCGTCCATAAATGCGCCACATGTCATTTTGAAAATTGGGATAATGGAACCTCATTGCCCATTTATCGGCAGTGGGTGGAAAACTGCCCATCATCATGACGGTGGCATCAGGTGGTAGGACAGGACCAAAAGGATGGGTTTCGATATTTGCGCTATCGGTCTTTAATTTCTGTGTCCACACAAAGTCGTTAGCAGCTTTTTGTGGATGGGTGGGATTATTCAGTGAGGTTTTGGTCATAAGATTCTTCATCAGAAAAGCGGTTTTTTTGCTATCATAGCAGGGTTAAACACTACTTCATTTGTTATAGCGCTATATAGTCAAACATAGTCGGCTTAAATAAAACCGATCTCATTGTAAATGCCTTTGGCTTACTTTTTGTTAAAGTATTAAGCTTACTATTGATTGGCCAAATATAGGGTTGAAGTGCAGTAAGTGTTTGTATCTTTTATACTAATCAAGCATTAGACCAAAAAACCAAGAGAATACTTATGAGCGACTTAAAAATCACTGTTATCGATCACCCGTTAGTCCGTCATAAACTCAGCCTTATGCGCGAAAAAGACTGTAGTACTTATAAGTTTCGTACATTAACCAAAGAGCTTGCGCGCTTGATGGCGTATGAAGCTAGCCGCGATTTTGAAATTGAAACCTTTCCGATGGAAGGCTGGTGTGGTGAAATCATTGGTGAGCAGATCATCGGTAAGACGGCAACTATCGTACCGATTTTACGTGCAGGTATTGGCATGCTTGATGGGGTGCTCGATTTGATTCCTACAGCAAAAATCTCTGTCGTTGGTTTACAGCGTGATGAAGAAACCTTACAACCGGTGCCGTTCTTTGAAAAGTTTGTCAGCCATATGGACAAACGCCCAGCCCTTATCATTGACCCAATGTTAGCCACTGGCGGCTCTATGGTTGCAACTATCGAAATGCTTAAGAAAAACGGCTGTACCAATATCAAAGCCTTGGTATTAGTTGCGGCACCTGAAGGGGTCCGTGTAGTCAATGAAGCACATCCTGACGTGACTATTTATACTGCTGCATTAGATAGTCATTTGGATGAGCACGGTTATATTATTCCAGGTCTGGGCGATGCGGGCGATAAAATCTTTGGTAAGCAATTATTTAATAAGTAAGCCAGAGCAGATAAACTAAGACAAGCTGTCGTCTCAAACAACATGACATATGTACAAAACATCAATGATAAGGATATAAGATGAACGTATTGATTACAGGGGCAAGCGCGGGTTTCGGTAAAGCGCTGGCTGAGCGTTTGATTGCCAAAGGTCATCGCGTGATTGGCTGTGCCAGACGCTTAGACAAACTCAATGTTTTAGCAGAAACTTTGGGCGAGACGTTTTTACCTGTAGTCATGGATGTGAGTGATACAGCGTCTATCCCGCAAATCATTGCGGATTTGCCTGCTGATTTTAAACAAATCGATGTCTTAGTAAATAACGCTGGACTGGCACTCGGTACAGAGCCTGCGCACAAGGCTAGTCTTGATGATTGGATGCGTATGACCGATACCAATATAAAAGGTCTCATGGCGCTAACTCACGCGGTCTTGCCAGCCATGGTCGCACGTGATAGCGGTTATATCATTAATGTCGGCTCAATTGCCGGAAGTTGGCCTTATTTTGGTGGTAACGTCTATGGCGCGACCAAAGCCTTTGTCAAACAGTTTAGCTTAAATTTGCGTGCGGATCTCATCGGTACGCAAGTGCGCGTGACCAACCTTGAACCGGGTAATGTCGCGGGTACTGAGTTTTCAAACGTGCGTTACCACGGCGATGACGATAAAGCTGCTCAGGTTTACGACGGCTTTAAAACCATGACCGGCGATGATATCGGCGATATTTTATTATGGTTGATTGAATCGCCTGCCCATATTAATATCAATCGCTTGGAAGTCATGCCTGTCGCGCAAACTTATAACGGACTAACAATTGCTAAGCAAGACTCTTAAAATTTTAGCTGACTGTTTGGCCTATTAACGTAATTCATAAGACCGAAGCAATATAGATTCCTCTATATTGCTTCTTTTTTTGCTACTGACATTCTCTTCATTGACCAAGCGCAACTCTTGAAAATCTAAAATCAGTACTTCATTACGCAAGCGCTCGCTAGTGCGTTTATTGTGCCGTATCGGAAATCCTAAGACTTGTTTACCTTTAATCACTATCTGATTGATAATCGTGGTCGAATTATTGATGGTAGCTTTTTCACTTAGCTTCTGAGCATTAATGATGGCGGTAACAGGATTAACAGTTGTAATTAACACCTTTGTCTGACGCACACTTTTTGGTAAATCCCCTGCAAAAAACAATACCTGCTCTAATGGTAAATACTGCGCGTGACGCATCAATTCCTGACGAAACAGCGAAGGCATATCAATATTGAAACTGTCTTCTGTTTGCTGAGAGAACGCCGTAAAATTACGATGTAAATAACGTCCAAACACGCTGCTATTAATCCAGTCTTGATAAATATCATTGGCTAGCAATTGCTTGGTGAAAGCATCGGCGTCTAGTGTGGTATCTGCTGTTAACATCTCCATCAATAATGCCTGTGGACTAGCAAAGTTCTGCTGCTGCCAGATTTGCGGATATAGGCTGCTATCAAGCAATGGCAAATTTGACTTGTTCATACCTTAATATCCTTATATTTTACTTGCCGACGTTTGATTCGATTGATCACAGTCTATGACAAGTCGCTACTTTTACCGCTCAACTGCTTTTAACCCTAAACAGCTTTTATGTTATGGTCAGTTACCTATTTTAATATAGCAGTCTTTTAGAAATGAGATAAAGACTTTTGGTACGATACATTTTGGCTAAATCGACTTGGTAAAACCGCTTAATGAAAACAAGGTGCATTGCCTTATGAAGAGAAACTTAATCAAACTGCCTGCTAACTATCAGTTGAAAACAATTGATATTGCTTTGACTGACGGTACGTTGCTACCAGTGTCAGTGATAGGAAATGGTAAACCCATGCTGCTCTTGCATGCCTATGGTATGGATGCGCGTGAGTTTTTGCCGTTTATTTTACCCTTAGTTGGCAAATACGTATTTTATCTACCGCATTTGCGAGGGTTTGGGGCGGCAAAAGATATTAAGCTAACCCAGTTTGATTTTGTGCGTCAGTATGCCGATGATATCAGTGTCGTCATTGAGCAAATTTGCTTGGCGCGCAATATAGAATCCTTGCCAGTTGCCGCCATCTCGATGGGTGCGCAAGTGATGTGGGCGTATTTTGAGCGTTATGGTAGCGAAAGAGTCAGCCGCTATTTAAATATTGACCAAAGTCCCGCTATTCATAATCAACCTGATTGGCAAGGTGGCTTGTTTGGCACGCGCCAGCAAGAAGTATTCGATATCTTTCATGAGGTGATTGATAAGACTTTGCCTTATGCTAACATCAAAAGCTTTACTCATCTGCCTTTTGCCCTGAAACGCCGTGCAACGGATGTCGAACGGCTATTTTCTCTGTTATCCGTCAATCGCACGCGCTCAAAAGCTTTTATACAAGTGATGACCTATAAAAACGATCCCAAACTTGCGCTTTATGACCACAGTATTTGGCATCATAAAATGCGTTGCTTGCAAGCCTATTTGACATTGCCCTATGACTTCCGCGGCGCGATAGAGCGTGTCACTATTCCAGTGGTTAACCTCATCGGTGGTCGCTCCAAACTCTACGATGCTAAGTGGCAGCAAAAAGTCACCCAGATGCTACCCAATGCAACTGAGGTCGTGTTGTCGCGCTCAGGTCATGCAGTACCGATGGATGAACCTGTTGGGTTTTATAAAGTATTGAGAGTATTTCTGCAGGATTGATTACTTATTCACATAAAAAAAGCGACCTTAACGGTTCGCTTTTTATTTGGGCAATAAATTTTGAACATTTTGAGATATCAATCAGCTAATACTTTGACTAACTCAAATCTAGCTACTTGCATACCATCAACTTCAACAGTTTCAGTAAACATCGCTAATGGTCGTACCCACACGCCATACTCACCGTATAGGCAGCGGTAAACGACTAAGGCTTCTTCGGTTTCTGAATGCTGAGCTGTATGCAATACTTGGTAAAGGCTGCCTTTGTAATGGCGGTAGATACCTTGGAGGATAGTAGCTTGGTTTGTCATTATTGCTTCCAATTAGTCAATTTTATTCATATCCACATCATAACCAGAGCTTTTCATTTCCCTAGCAATCTTATATTTCCAAGCTCCACCTTCATCCATAGACTCGTAAACTACGCCTGATATATCGTTAGGAATTTCAACGTTACCTTTTACAAGTGCAACAACGTTTTCTCTTCCAATTTTACCCATTAGAAAACCGTGTTCAAAAACAACATTTTGCCTAGCTCTCGGCTTAAGATTGTCTAAATCAGCCTTTATCCCACCAACATCACATGCAGTATAAAGTACGATACCGAAACCAACATCAGTATTCTTCTCAATTTTTTCTATAATCGTAGCACCAGAGTTTATCTGTTCGTGAAGAATAGTAGCCACAAAGCCTAATTTATCTATAAACCTTGCTACCGTTTCTTTAGCACCATCATCACGCCCATGCACTATAAAGACATTGGTACGGTCAATTCTTGCAACTTCAATATTGTTCATACTCGTGTCTTTTGGAAACAGCTCTAGCTCTTCGATTATAGTTCCAATTAAGTTAACAGTTCTATCTCTACCCGAGCTCCAAGCGTTAAAATTAATAGAATCTGGCATATTTGGATATGCGATTGATGAAAAGAAATTAATTTTGTTCAAGTCTTCTAAATAATTAGAGCCAGAATCATAGATCTTAGTTATAAGCATTTTTAAACGACGTATCAGCTTATCAAGACCACTCTTATCTGTGTACTCAAGTTCCTCGAACTCTAATTTTATCCCTTCAAACAATTTAACCTTATCCATTCTAGACCACCGTCACTTTCGCATAGGCCTTTTTGCCTGCTTGGATAACGACTGTCTGACCAGACGTTAAGCTAAAGCCCGCGTCGACGACTTCGCCATCTACTTTTACCGCGCCACGTTTAATCATGTCTTTAGCCGATGAGCTATTTTTGGCAAGCTCTGCTTGGTTTAATATCTGCGTGATAAATAATGCGTTCTGCCCTTCTAACTCTAACGTCACTTCTGGTAAATCGACTGGCAATTCGCCATCAGCTAGTACGTTACCCGCTGATTTGTGCGCATTAGCCGCAGCATCGGCATCATGGAAGCGCTCGATCAATTCTTCGGCAAGAATGCGTTTGATTTCTTGTGGATTGCGACCGTTTTCCATCTCTGCCATTAACGCTTCGACTTCTTCCATCGGCTTAAAGCTTAAAAATTCAAAGTAGCGACGGATTAAGGTATCTGGCATAGACAGCAGTTTTTGGTACATGGTACCCGGCGCATCGTAAATACCGACATAGTTGCCAAGTGACTTGGACATTTTATTAACGCCGTCTAGCCCTTCTAAGATTGGCACCGTGATACAAACTTGTGGCTCTTGTCCGTAACGACCTTGCAGGGTACGTCCCATTAGGATGTTAAAGGTTTGGTCAGTACCGCCAAGCTCGACGTCGGCTTTTAGTGCGATAGAGTCATAACCTTGCACCAATGGGTAGAGAAACTCATGGATAGCAATTGGCGTTTGCGACGCGTAGCGTTTAGAGAAATCATCGCGCTCAAGCATACGTGAGACGGTCAACTGGCTAGAAAGCTGAATCATATCGCCTGCTGACATGTCTTTAAACCATTCAGAGTTAAAGACGATGCGGGTTTTTTCTTTATCCAAAATCTTGAATACTTGCTCAGCATACGTTTGAGCATTGACTTTGATTTGCTCATCGGTCAATGGCGGTCGCGTGCTGTTTTTGCCAGAAGGATCACCAATCTTGGCGGTATAGTCGCCGATTAGAAAATAAATCTCATGACCCAAATCTTGAAAATGCTTCAGCTTATTAATCAACACGGTATGACCCAAATGTAAGTCTGGTGCGGTAGGATCAAAGCCTGCCTTGATACGCAGCGGACGATTCAGCTTTAGCTTCTTAACCAAATCTTCTTCAGATAGGATTTCTTGTGTACCGCGTTGGATTATCGCTAGTTGTTCTTCTAGGGTATAAGTTTGGGTGGTCATGATGCTCTCTTTATTGTCTTTATTTAAAGGGTAAAGCGTTTGGGCTATTTAGAATCTCGTAGCCATCAAAAAATGTTAGAATTTGACAGATATACTAGCGTTTTTTAAGGTAAATTGCCATGACCAACCCTGCATCGATTGCTGATAGTCAGCATAATAATTTTTCAGATCTGAGTTTAGATGATGATTTTGATAGCCGTCTAGATAATATGGACGATTTAAACTATGCCACCTTGACCGATGCGCTCGAACAAACGGTGTTTGAAAACTTCGATGATGGCTTATATATAGGTATGATGTCGGGCACTAGCTTAGATGGTATGGACGCGGTTCTTTGTCAATTCAGTGATAAAGATAATACCCAACAACCGATGCACTTGTTAGCGACTCATAGCCAAGATTTCCCACCGCGTCTGCGTGAAGTGCTATTAGCATTGTGTCAGCCTAATGGTATTCAAGCATTAACGCCATCCGATGATGAACCAAATAGCGAATTAGACTGGTTTGGCTGGGCAAGTAAAGAATATGCTGAATTTTCAAGCGACGTGGTTAATACGTTATTGCAGCAATCAAATACTGATAGTGAATCTGTACTAGCGATTGGCTGTCATGGTCAAACGGTACGCCATCGCCCTCAGATGGGCTTTAGCTTGCAATTGGTCGATGCCAATATCATTGCTGAACGTACGGGCATTAGCGTCGTCAGTGATTTCCGTCGCCGTGATATGGCAGTTGGTGGTCAAGGTGCGCCTTTGGTTCCAGCTTTTCATCAAGCATTGTTTGCGGTGCCTGATAGCACGCGTGTGTTATTAAACTTGGGCGGTATTGCTAATATCGCTGTCTTGCCAGCGATTTCTAATGACCTTGTAGATTCTAATGAACACTCAGAAAATCAGCCATCTGATAGCGTGGTTGGTTATGATACCGGTCCTGCCAATCTATTATTGGATGCGTGGACAACATTGCACACGGACAAGGATTATGATGCTGGTGGTACATGGGCACAGTCAGGTCAAGTCGTTGAGCCTTTACTAAACCAGCTATTAGAGCATCCATTTTTTAAGAAAACCTATCCAAAAAGTACGGGGCGTGAAGATTTTAACTTAGCATGGCTACAAGATGAGTTACAAAAATTCGACCAGGCTTCTGCTGATGTTCGCTACTCATCCGCCGATGTACAAGCAACGCTTACTGAGCTGACCGCCATCAGTGCCAGTGCGCAAATCAATCTATTTATCAATGCTAGTAGCAATAATGCTGTTTATGTCTGCGGCGGCGGGGCGTTAAATAATTATTTAATGACTCGCTTACAAGTACATCTGCCACGATGCAAAGTAGAAACGACAGCCAGCTTGGGACTTGAGCCAACTTGGGTAGAAGCCGTTGCCTTTGCTTGGTTAGCAAGACAAACACTTATGGGTGAAACTGGCAACTTGCCCGCCGTGACAGGCGCAAGTAAAGGCGTGGTATTGGGACAAGTATGTTTTGCCTGAGCGGTCAAATTTTAGTTTACATGCGTACACCTATGTGTTTTATAATGGCTTTAGAAATACACTCCTCTTAGGATCTGTCAGTATAGGATATAGCGAATGAGCCAGCACAGCAGTTTACCGAACGACTCACTTATCGACCAAGCTACGAATAGTACTGTTAATAACCCTATTGCCACCGCTCAGACAAAAAAACGTCATAAGCCGCCACATTTTGAACGCACTGATGAGATGCGCGTTGTCGTGACAGGTATGGGCGCGGTCACGCCATTGGGATTAGATGTCGAAAGCTCGTGGGCAAAACTACTCAAAGGTGAAAGTGGCATCACCGCTATTAGTCATTTTGACGCATCGGGTTATCGTGCGCAAATCGCAGGCGTGGTCAAAGACTTCGATCCAAAGCAATACATGAACGCCAAAGACGCACGCCGTTATGATGATTTTATGCATTATGCGGTTGCTGCTTCCTCTATGGCGCTACAGCAAGCAGGTTTTATCAATGAAGTAAGCGCTGCTGACGCTCCGGTACAAGGTGTTGATCAAGAGCGCTTTGGTGTCATTATAGGCTCAGGTATCGGCGGTATTCAAAACATCGAAAATAGCCGTGATACTTTACGTGAAAAAGGTGCCAGTAAAGTCTCTCCCTTTATCATTCCAGGCTCTATCGTCAATATGGCAGCAGGACTGGTGGCAATCAAACATACTTTAAAAGGTCCAAACCTTGCAACGTCCACTGCTTGCACTACAGCAACTCATGCAATTGGTCTGGCAGCGCGCTTGATTGCTTATGGCGACGCCGATGTGATACTAGCAGGCGGTAGTGAAAAAGGCTCAAGCCCACTTGGTATCTCAGGTTTTGGTGCCATGCACGCCCTTTCAACTCGCAATGACGAGCCAACTCGCGCTTCACGCCCATTTGATAAAGACCGCGATGGTTTTGTACTTGGTGATGGCGCAGGGGTCATGGTACTAGAAAGTCTTGCTCACGCAAAAGCACGCGGTGCGACGATACTGGCTGAATTGGTTGGCTTTGGTATGAGTGATGATGCCAGTCACATTACTGCGCCGCCAGAAGATGGTAGTGGTGCAGCACAAGCGATGCGTAATGCTTTAAACGATGCTGGTATTGAGCCGTCAGTCATTGGTTACGTAAATGCCCATGGCACTAGCACGCCTGCTGGTGATGTCGCCGAATCTATCGCCATTGAAACGGTATTTGCCCCGGTGAAAGATAGCATCTTGGTCAGCTCTACCAAATCAATGACCGGTCATCTACTTGGCGCTGCGGGCGGCGTTGAAGCCATCTTTACTGTGCTTGCTTTGCAACATCAGCAAGTACCGCCAACGATTAATTTGGACAACGTTGAGGATAACTGTAATCTGGATTATGTTGCCAACCAATCGCGCAAAGTTGAAAACTTGCAGTATGCCGTATCCAATAGCTTTGGTTTTGGTGGCACCAATGGTTCATTGATATTTGCCCGCTGGCCACTCAATGATTAAAACATTAAGCTTATGAGTGAGGCCTTTTAACCTTGGTGGCAGATTTACTACGATTGTCTACTTGCAGCCCCTTATCATCCTTGCGTATGATAAGGGGTAATTTTTGCAACATTTATGGACGATACCATGTCAAGCTATTCATTTTCTCATCAGTTTTATCAGCGCTGGACGTGTGCACCAGAGCCTATCCGTGCCTCAATCATCCAAGAACTCACCGATATCACAACTTTATTGAAAGCTGAAACGCCATTTGAAACTTTTGTTTTTAGCACCCATGACCTAGATGCACACCTTGATGATCTCTATGAGAATCACGAAGCTGAGCAAGCTATCGCCAAGGCAATCGCTGATAAACAAGCGGCAGAACAGGCAAGTGCTGAACAACAGCGTTTAGAAGAAGAACAAAAAATCAAAGCAGCAGAAGAGACCAAACGTCAAGAAGAAGCTCACTTAACAAAGGAAAGCAGGTTAAAAGAACAAGCTTTAGAAGAAAAAAATAAGCCTAAAGAAGCTGAAAATACTCAAAAAGAAGCAGAAAAAGAGACACTGTTGGCTGATGATAAAAATCGTTTAGAAACAGCTATAAAACTAGAGACAGCTGATGCAGATGAAACAGAAATCGACGATAAAGTTGATACTATCATCAACGATGAGTCTGATAATGAGGAACATATTGCTAATAGTAAAACCATTAGCGAACATGCTAATGCAATTGATGATGACAGCACTATTAAAAATGATAGCAGTATTAACGCCATCAACAATAAAGCCAGTTTAGCAATCAGCTTAGCCGTTAAAGATGCCAAACTCAGCGTCACTCATAAAGACTTAATTCATGAGCTTGAAATGCAGATTGACGATTATTTGAGCGATCAGATGATGCTGATGTCTGAAAACCTAAAATCTTGGCTGCGTGCTGAGATGACTCAACATTTAAGCGAGCAAGACAAAAATCTTTCTAACGGTAATCTTCCAAAAAACTAAACGCATTCTCTGAACAAAAAAAAGCCCCATAAATATTTACGGGGCTTTTTTGTGCCTATTGTCCCGTCCTGAAATAAGTTTACGAAAAAGGAGCTTATTCATGGACAAGTTAGACACTGTAAAGGTTAAGCGCAC
>NZ_CAJHBE010000031.1:0-13558 GCF_904846555.1 Psychrobacter sp. DD43 | reverse complement strand
TTTGAGTATTTGAGTATTTGAGTATTTGAGTATTTGAGTATTTGAGTATTTGAGTATTTGAGTATTTGAGTATTTGAGTATTTGAGTATTTATTTAGCTATACAGCTATCAAATGACGCGAGCACTTAGCTGTAGCTTGTATTTCAGAATAACTACGCCCAGATTTCAGAAGGCTAGCGATAATCTTACGCTTCTCGGTATCTTTCCTACGTCCTGAATATTTACTTTCTACCTTAGTACGAGAAATACCTTACATCTGACGGTTACGTCGATCTTCATAGTCCTTTCTAGCAATAGCAGCGAGCATATAAAGCATCATCGAATTGATGGCCTGTAATACGCTGCTCATAAATACAATGCTGCTATCAGATTGAGGCGTTATATAAGAGGTCGGTAGCTCTTCTGATACTACCGCCAGCTTCTTTTCTAATAGCATTCTTTTGAGAGTATCCCAATCAGCTTGGTTTAAACGTGCTAAGCGGTCAATCTGCTCAACCAAATTATATCGCCTTCATGGGCATCATTTATCAGTTACATTAACTGTGGACGTATTAAAGTTGCGTCTGACTCGTTTTCAACATAGAAGGCGGCAATTTTGTGACCATGATCAGCAGCAAGCTATATGAGCTCACTTTTGGCACGCTTGGCATCTTGATCTTTGATTGGCGCTCTATGCTCTGATAAACATAAACACCTAAAATAGTCTGTTATAAGTAGTTCCATTATTGCAGTCTATTATAAGTAGACTATTAATTGATTAAGAGACCTGTTTTGATAGTGCCCCTGGGGTATACCCTACGATAACAGGAAAGCCATCGCGGATGACAAAACCTGTTTAGCTTTTAAACAAAACGGGTTTGTCGATAGTATGTAAGATAAGTTCGAAAAGTAACTGGAGTGTGAGACTATTCATACTGGGTCTGAATTAAAGTTTTATTGTGATTAATTTCTGCTCAATGTTATTCATTTGTCGCCACGATGAGTGATGGCGGCTTGTGATTTAGTTAGGAAAAATAATCTTGAGTAATAAGATACGTTTGTGGCATTTATAGCAGAGCTTGTTCTAGGCTTCTTTACTTACATTTTCCTGCAAGTTCTTTTTTAGTAAATGATCGAATATAAATGGGCCAAAAGGTAAGAGTGAGCCGAGTACGCCCGCAGGTATTGCCCAAAGAGGCATTTTCATTTTGATAGCTGAGCCTATAAGTATTATGATATAGGTAATAAACAACATACCGTGTGCCATACCGATGTATTTCACACCTTCTGGAATGTCCATCATATATTTTAGTGGCATGGCGATGAAGAGCAATAATAAGAAAGAGGTGCCTTCTAGATAGCCTATAAGGGTAAGACTTTTTAACGCTGTCTCTTGTTTTTTTCTAAGGCTGTGAATTTTTTCAATAGTTGGCTGAGTCTGTGACACTGTATTTTCCTTTTGTTATTATCAATAAAGAATTTATGGATTATTCAATGTCTCTATAATAATGGCTCTACGCAGAGCTTTTAAGTATTGAGTTTTAAGACCTAAAATGAGTGAGTACCTATACCAGTCATACATTACCTTCCAGTTCACATTTTATAAACATACTCAAGTATAAAAAGTATTTTTCCGTATAGAGTGAATACGACGCTAGTTCATTTTGTTTGTGATAATCGGTATCAATGTGCTTATTTATTACGCTTACTTTCTAAAAATATCATGTCAATTATAATCAATGCGACACCGACACAGACACCTATATCTGCAACATTGAAAATAGGATAATTCCAGACATCAGCATAATGCACATGGATAAAGTCAACCACTTTACCAATTCTTAAACGATCGATTAAGTTGCCAATCGCACCACCAAGCATTAAGGCCAACCCCATAGATAATAGCTTGGCTGCACGTGGCGCTTTGATTAAATAAACCGTTAAAAAGATAGCCATTACAAAAGCTAAGCCTGAGAAAAACCATTTCTGCCAACCGCCAGCGTTGGCTAAAAAGCTAAATGCTGCCCCATAGTTATAAGCGAGTGTCCAGTTGAGAAATGGTTCAATGACCGGTACGGGGTCATTGAACGCTAATGTGGTTTGGGCCAACCACTTAGTCCATTGATCAAGTATTAATACCATTATCGCCAACAAATACCAGATAAAAGCGCGACTGCCATTGGCAACCATTTTTGGCATTTTGTCCAACTTATCTTTAGGTGTTATTGAGTTGCCTGAAGTCACGTACATAGCTTTAGGCGTATGATTTATGGTTTTAGAGTCAATCGATTGATGAGTACTACTCACAGCTATAGGTACCTTCTTGTCAGCAATATTAGTACTAGCCGATTCAACGCTATTCAATTTAGTACTATCTAATCTGTCGGTAGATTCAGTCATAGTTGTTTCCTTTATCTATGTTTATACAATGAACAATGTTAAACGTATATGTTTTTGGTATACGATTATTAATCGCGCCACTTTCATAAACGGCTCCACTTACCGCTCTGGTATTATGAAACTTACGGTAATAATTTTTGGGGCTGTCCTAGATAAGTAAAATTATTTAGGATAGCACTATGAGAAAGAGTAAACTAAGTTGGTATAAACAAAGCAGACTAATCGAGTTATTTGTTGCCGGTTCTACCGCGAGAACAGCAGCAAGCCTAATTGGTATTAATAAAACGACAGCCAGTTATTACTTTCATAGGCTAAGACTGCTTATTTACGAGAATAGTCAAGACCCTGGTCTATTTGAAGGCGAAATCGAAGTAGACGAATCATACTTTGGTGGAACTCGTAAAGGCAAGCGAGGGCGAGGTGCTGGTAGCAAAGTGCCCGTGTTTGGTCTATTAAAGCGTAATGGCAAGGTCTACGCTTGTATTATACCCAATGCTAAAGCAGATACTTTGATCCCCATCATAAGAGAAAAAGTGAAGCCTGATAGCATTGTTTATACTGACTCATTTAAAAGCTATAACGCATTAGATGTCAGTGAGTTTACTCATTATCGTATCAACCACTCCAAAACCTTTGTTAATGACAAGAATCACATTAATGGTATAGAGAACTTTTGGAACCAAGCTAAACGGCATCTACGTAAGTTTAACGGAGTTCCAAAAGAACATTTTCACCTCTATTTAAAGGAATGTGAGTGGCGTTTTAATCACAGTGACCCAAAGTCGCAATTACTACAATTAAAACAATGGGTTAAACAGGGTTTGAACTAGTTATCTAGGACAGCCCCTAATTTTTTATTAGGGAATCTGTTGATTGATTTCAACATTAACCTGAGTCTGTTCAACGCTAATCATTATAGGATTACCCGATAAGTCGCCTGATTCTGCTATGGCATTACCGCTATGACTAATACGAGCAACGACTGCTAACTGAGTTTTGTCACTACGAGCTGAATTTAACGTGCGATCTGGCATCATCGCATCAAGATTGCTTAAGCGGATACTAGCCTCACCTTGCTTGATAATACTAATGGGTAAACGTTTGGCGGCAAACGGTGGACCTCCTTTAACGTCACGTATCGCAACAAACAACACATCATCAGCTTTCACTAACGGTAATAAATTAGCGTTAATTTTCACTGTCACGTCAATACCTTCTAGCGCTTGCTTTTCTTGCGTGCTAACGTAGTTGCTTAACTCATCTAAGCTTGCTAAAGCTTTAGTATGATCACCTGGTTTGGCCACAATGCTGCCTTGTAAGCGTTTAATCCAACCTTGCGCTTGGGCAAAGTTACTACTACGAGTCTCACCCATTGCCATGAGCATTTGAGCCCGTTCATGCTGCGGATTCTTAGCTAATATAGCTTGTAATACACGGCGAATATTGGCGTCTAACTGACCTTCATTAACAAAAAAACTAGTCTGAGCATAAGTAGTAGCAATCTCCTCGTTATCAGGTGCTAAACGATAGGCACGCGATAAGGCTTCCAGCGCAGAATCAGTTGCCTCCATAGATAAGAAAAGCTCGGATAGGCGCATCCAGCGATTAGGATCATCAGCATTACGATGAACATTGGTTTGCATGGCGCTAATCAGTTGACGACCATCTTCAAACGCCCATGATGGCGGCTTGTCAATTTTAGCTGTCAATAGGTCGTCAGCCACTTGTCCTACTTTGTCCTCAGCTGTCCACAAATCAAACACGGGCGTACGATTGCCTATTAGTAAATACGCCATTGCAGCCAATATTGGGATCCAAGCTGCGACAATTAAACGGCTTTTGACATCAGGGGTGACCATAGGTGTTATCTGACGCTGCGCATCTAATAGCTGACGCTCCAGTTCCAGCTTTTGATTTTGATAATGGCTATTATTAATAGTACCGCTGTCTTTATCTGTTTGTAGCTCAGCTAAACGTTCGCGAAATACTGCAACATTAATATCTAGCAGTTGATTGTCTATTGGTTTGGACTGCAAACGCGGTGCTCGTAGCCATGGCATAATAGCAATCAGCGCAAATATAAGAGCAATCAGCAAGCTTAGAGTTACAAATAAGCCAAAAGTAGAAAATAGAGTCATTTTTTGTCCTCTAGGCTAGTAATGTCGTGGTCGACACTCTCAGCTTGCGATAATAGACGATCAAGCTCAGCCTTTTCCGTAGAGGTCAAGGCAGCAGTACTGTTCACTGTGACGCCGCTTTGACCACGGGCAACAACTTGGCGACGCTTACTTTGCCAAAACCAACCAATAATTAAGACGAGCAATAATAGTGGTGGAAAAAACCATAGGATCCATGTTGATGGTCGCATAGGCGGCTTGTAGCTAATAAAGTCACCGTAGCGCTCTTGCATATAGACGCGTATTTCAGCATCACTACGTCTATCTTTAATTAAATCATAGACTTTTTGCTTTAGATCCTGTGCAATCGGTGCATCAGAGGCTGCAAGGTTTTGATTTTGGCATTTTGGGCAGCGAAACTCTTCTATTAATCCACGATACTGAGCTTCTTGCTGTGGTGAGTCAAAATCGTATACGTCAATAGCTGCGTTTGCCGTCATGTTAAGCAAACACGCTAGTATTAAGCTTGCTAGTTTTAAAACTATATTGGGTTTTAGTTGAGGAGCTCTTATTCGAGTAACGTTCATTTGCACATCTCCTCAACCTGAATGAGATCAGGACTATCGTTGTTCTTATTAGCCTTATTAAGTACTGTCAGGCACGGCTTAACACGCTGTTGCCAATTGGCTTCATTAATCTCACCAACAATATGCTGACGAATGATGCCATCTCCATCCACAACAAAGGTTTCGGGCGCACCAGTTATGCCTAAGTCTAGAGCAAACTGACCCAATGAATCCTGAATAGACATAGAAAATGGATCACCGCCTCGGTTTAAGTAACTGAGCGCATTACCAATCTCATCCTTATAATTCACACCAACGATATCAACGCCGCGCTCTTCTAGTTGCATTAAAAACGGATGCTCAATAACGCAAGTTGGGCACCATGAGCCCCAAACATTAAGTAAAAACGGCTTATCCGGCAAATTATCATTGGTGATAGTACGGGTAGTATCTGCTAATAACGGCAGCTCAAAGGTAGGAACCGGACGCTCAAGAGCGGTATTGGTCACAATGTCTGTTGGTTTACCTAAGCGCATGTACAATATAACTACCAAACCAAAAAAGAGGATAAGCGGAATTAAGAACCATAGCTTCGTCTGCTTTTTTTTCATTGTCTTTGGGTTACGCTGCTTACTGTTTTGGCTATCTTTTTGCTCAGGAGTATTATTCGACATAGTCATTTATTTCTCCTTTAGTGTCGACATCGTCGATGCTGAGATTGCCTGTTCAATAGCTACCTCATTGACTCCATCAGTAGCCAGATCACCAGTAACTAGCAATGGAGCTTTAACTTTTTTGATGCGGTATCGTTTATCAAGCATGCTAATTAATCCACCTAGAGCCATGATAATTGCCCCTAACCAAATCCAGCGAATTAATGGTTTTACATAAATCCTTAATGCCCATTGGTTACTACCATCGGCAATAGGTTCGCCCAGTGCGACATAAACATCGCGCATTAGGCTAGCATCAATGGCCGCCTCAGTGGTCGGCATAGTGCTAATGATATAAGTACGCTTTTCTGGATTCAGTTTCGCCGCTTCACGACCGTTTTTGGATACCACGACTTGCGCCTGCGTTGCATCAAAGTTACTACCCTTTATTTCAAAAAATTCAGTTACTTCAAAATCGTAACCTTGAACATTGACTGTATCGCCAATACCCATTGCTACGTCACGCTCAATACTCAAGCTACTAGTAAAGGCTATGCCAATGACAGCAACCAATACGCCAATATGAGCAGTCTGTTGACCCCAATAGCTCAGACGCAACTGCCGCAAACCGTTAAAAAGATTAGGCGCATTCTTAGTTTTATCTTTAAAATCAACTGCCATCCATAGCAGTACCCAAAAGCTAACGGCTAAAGTCACACCAATATTAAGCATAGACGATGGATTAACAAAGTAAGTAATAATGGCGGCTAATACTAAGCTACTAACGGCGATGACCATGCCTATACCCAGTAGTGGACGGGTGTCTTTTTTCCAGCGAATATTTGAGCCCATACCCATAGCTATTAATAACAGCCACGTTAAAGGTACAAATAATGCATTAAAATAAGGAGGGCCAACGGACACTTGTCCTAAACCAAAGGCATCAGCGATAATAGGATAGAGGGTGCCGAGCAGCACCACTAAGGTTGCAATCAAAATGATGGCGTTATTGATCACTAAAAAGGACTCACGTGAAATCAGCTGATATTGACTTTCAACGGTTAAACGCCAACCGCGAACGGCAAACATTAATAGACCACTACCGATGATAATGCCAAGAATAGCTAAGATGACCAAACCACGCGTCGGATCAGCGGCAAACGAATGCACTGAGGTAAGGACTCCAGAGCGTACCAGGAACGTGCCAAGCAAGCTTAAGGCAAAGGCGAAAATAGCCAGCATGATGGTCCATGCTTTAAACACCCCGCGCTTTTCAGTGACTGCTAATGAATGCAGCAATGCTAAGCCGACAAGCCAAGGCATAAACGAGGCGTTCTCTACCGGATCCCAAAACCACCAACCGCCCCAGCCAAGCTCGTAGTAGGCCCACCACGAGCCCAGTGCAATACCAATGGTCAAAAATCCCCAAGCCGCGAGCGCCCATGGACGTGACCAGCGTGTCCAAGCAGCATCTAAACGCCCTTCCCACAATGCCGCCATACAAAATGCAAAAGGTACTACCATACCCACATAGCCCATATATAACATGGGCGGATGAATAATCAGACCGAAATCTTGTAGGACAGGATTTAAATCAGCGCCATCGACCGCTAGATTGGGTAAGGTACGCTCAAACGGTGACGAGGTAAATATCAGCATCGTTAGCATCATTAACTGTACACCGGCCAAAATAACTAATACCCGCGCACGCATTGATAACGGCAAGCCGCGACTAAAGTATGATACCAGTGCACACCATGTGGCCATGATGGTCATCCATAGCAGCAAAGAGCCCTCGTGTCCGCCCCATGTCGCCGATAACTTATAGTACCAAGGCAACAGCGTATTAGAATGCTGCGCGACGTAACTGAGGCTAAAATCATTATAATAAAAACCTGCTATCAAAGCGCCAAATGACGTTATCATGGCGGCAAACTGTGCCCAAGCTAGGCTAGGGGCTAGTCGTTGCCAAGCAACTTGGTTACGAATAACACCAATAGTTGGCAGAATTACCTGCAATAACGCCAGTACAAAAGCGGTAAGCAAGGCAAAATAGCCCAATTCTGTAATCAACATACGGTCTAACCTTATTTACTCTAATGCGGTTGCAGTTTACTGTGGCGGTGGAATTTTTATTATTAGAACCCACCCCGAAATCTGCTGCTATCTCTAGTTTTTAATTGATTTCGAAGGGTTTTATTTAACTACTTTAGGCGGATTTACCAGTGGAGGCGCGCCTTTAAAGCGCAGTAAACGTAACGCATTAAGAGTAACGATCACTGTTGCTCCAGCATCAGCTAGAACCGCAATCCATAGTCCAGTAATGCCGAATATGGTCGTGATCAGAAAGACGCCTTTGAGACCTAAAGCGAAAATGACGTTCTGATGAATGTTGCGCATGGTGGCACGTGAAAGTGCGATGAGATGAGCCATGTCCGTAACACGACTTTTTAATAATGCGATATCGGCCGTCTCAATGGCCACATCGGTACCACCACCCATCGCGATGCCAACATCGGCAGTTGCTAGCGCTGGCGCATCGTTAATACCATCACCAACCATCGCTATTTTGCGGTTGTTCTTCATCTCGTTAAGCAGGCGCAGTTTGTCCTCAGGCAACAGCTCAGCTTCCCATTCCACGTCTAAATTACTGGCAAGTGCTTGAGCGGTTAAGCGGTTGTCGCCTGTTAGCATGACGGAGCGCACACCCATCGCTTTGAGCTGAGCCACACCTTCATGAGCGTCGTCTCGTAATTCGTCTCTTAGCGCGATTAATCCAAGCACTTCACGGTTTTGCTCATCGAAAAGAACAGAGACGGTCTTACCCTCATTTTGCAGCGCCTCAATTTGCGCCTGTTGTGTGGATGAAATCAATGCCTCATCGGCTGCGTAAACAGGCGAACCGATAGCTAGCGCGCGCTCCGCGACAGTTGCGTGTACCGCTTTACCGGCAGTTGCAGAAGCATTGAAGGCCACAGGTATGAACACTTTAGCAGCTTCAGCATGACTAACAATGGCTTCAGCAAGCGGGTGACTAGAACCAGTCTCCACACTGGCAAAAAGTGCCAATATCTCATCTTGACCTTGAGAATTCTGACCTTGAATACTTGAGTCCTCTTGTGTAAAGGCAACAACATCGGTCACGCGTGGTTTGCCTTCAGTTAAAGTGCCTGTCTTGTCAAAAGCGACCGTCTTCACTTGGCCGATAGTTTCTAAAGCACTACCGCCTTTGATCAGCAAGCCACGGCGCGCACCAACAGCAAGACCAGAGGCGATGGCAGCGGGTGTTGATAGTACAAGAGCACAGGGACAGGCAATCAGCAACAGTGCTAGACCGCGATACAACCAAGTCGACCAATCTCCACCCATGGCTAACGGTGGAATGATAATAATTAGTGCGGCAATAGCCATCACTGCGGGTGTGTAATAGCGACTGAATTTCTCAATAAAACGGGCAGTGGGTGCTTTGGAGGCTTGGGCTTGCTCTACCAGCTCAATAATGCGCGAAATGGTGTTATCGGCGGCTGTCTTTTCTACGCGCACTTGGAGCACACCATCGATGTTAATTGACCCTGCAAATACATTGTCACCCATCGTCTTGGCAACAGGAACAGACTCTCCCGTCACGGGCGAATCATCAAGGCTGGACGCACCTTGAACAATGGAACCATCAGCAGATACCCTATCTCCAGGACGCACCAGCACAAGGTCATTCACTTGTAATGAAGTCGCTGGAACGTTACGCTGCCCACCTTGAGCATCAAGTAAAATTGCACTTTTCGGAACCAGCGATGATAAGGCTCTGATGCCAGCGCGAGCGCGATCAGCAGCGATACTCTCAAACAGTTCACCGATTGAGAACAAAAAGACAACCGCTGCGGCCTCTTCAGCTTCACCAATGATAAGTGCGCCAAGCACGGCGACGGACATCAGCGTTTCAATTGAAAAGAATGAACCTGTTTTAGCCAGTGCTAAGGCTTTGCGCGCAAATGGAAAAACGCCTACAATCACAGCGATGGCAAACACCCATATCCCATAAGCGGGCAACAGTAGTGACAGTGCATAACCGCTGCCCATCAAAATACCGAGGCCAACAACCTGTTTGCCTTTTTGAGTTTGCCACCATTGCTTATCCTGCGGAGCCATCTGATTGTCGCTGTCAATATCAATAGCCGATACAGTTTGTTGACCAGTATTGGCAGAGATGCCGAACCCTAGGCTTTTGATTGTTTTTTCGATATCACTAGCCTGAGTCGGCGCACCAGGGGCTAAATTTAGCTCTAGCGTTTCTGTAGCGAAATTCAGCTGAACATCAGAAACCCCAGGCATACGTTTCAAAGCTGTTTCAATCTTGCCGATGCAACTGGCACAGTCCATACCTTCAATATGATATTTCATAATAATTTACCCTTTGAATAATGATATTATGAACCCTATAGTGGCTTTAGAGTCAAGGTTATTTATCTACAGTTTCGTAATTTTAATTTCTCTAGCGCTAGTCTTTACAGCCACTTTAATTATTTAAATCATAGAGGTTGTTATGACAATCAAAATTGGTGAGCTCGCTAAACGCACAGGTGCCACAGTAGAAACCATTCGCTATTATGAAAAAGAGCGTTTATTACCCGAGCCTTTTCGTAGCGAAGGGAATTATCGTTTATATAATGAAGAGCACATTGAGCGTCTACAATTTATCCTACATTGCCGTACGCTCGATATGGCTTTAGATGATGTGCGAATCTTACTTGAATACTGGGAGTCGCCTGACAAGGACTGCGGCGATGTGAATAACTTGCTAGATGAGCACATTCATGCTGTGGAAATACGAATGGAAGAACTGATGCACTTAAAGCATCACTTGACCGTTTTGCGCCAGAAATGTGCAAGTAGTGCACCAGCGTCATCATGTGGCATTTTAAACGCGCTTGTCGATAACTCCTGTCATGAGTAATGATATCAGTAGTGTTCATTTCTGACGGATCAAATCATGAAAGGTTAAATACGCCCTGATGTTAAGCACAAAAAAACCCAGCAATGATATTAAGATCACTAGGGCGTGTTGAACATTGGGTATAAATTAATGGCAAAAAAAATAGCGAACGGTTAATCTTTAAGTTCTCACACAAAAAAGATATCGTTCGCTATGCCTCGCACTATGCTCAAAGATGAACACTGGACAAGACTGAAACCTATATTACTAGAACTTAATATCTATGACAAAGGAAATCTTAGACAAACGGTTGAAGGCGTGCTTTATCGCATGCGTGTTGGCTGTCCTTGGTGCGACTTACCCGAGTGTTTTGGCAAGCCCAATACCATCTATAAAGCTTACCAGCGCTGGTTTCGTAGTAATAAGCTGATTACGCTGTTTGCTTTATTAATCAAAGACGCAGACCTTGAGTGGGTCTTCATTGATGGTACTCATATTAAAGCGCATCAGCACAGCAGTGGTGGCAATGAGAACCTACAATCCATTAGTAAAAGTGTGGCAGGACGCGCGACCAAGATTCACTTGGCAGTAGATGCGCATGGCAATCCGATTACCTTTATCTTGTCAGATGGCACGACCCACGATGTTAAAGTCGCACCTGACTTAGTAGACAAAGTTAATTTGAGCAACACAGAGGTTTTATGTGCCGATAAAGGCTATGATTCTGATGCACTACGAGCGCATATTGAACAAGCAGGGACACGGGATAACATCCCTCGAAAACGAAATACTCAGTCTTCTAACGACCATATGGACTGGGACTTATATAAAGCGAGGCATCTAGTAGAAAATGCTTTCGCCAAACTAAAACAGTATAGGGCGGTTGCCACCAGGTTTGATAAGCTCAAGCAAAGTTATGAAAATACGGTCGCTCTTGCTTGTGCTTATATCTGGCTCAAATTATGAATGTTCAACACGCCCTAGTCAGTTCAAAATAACATGGTGATAAATTGAAGAGTGCTACTGGAATGAATGTTGCGCAGCCTCTGTAATAACAGCATGCAAGGAAAATTTATACCAGTAGCACGATGTCATTTTTGCAGTGAATCGACTATAGCTTACTGGCTGCATTTTTACCTCGTCGTTACAGCTTCTAATACTCGACTATGTTAGATTTATCATTAATCCTTGAAGTTATTTACCATAAGTCTTAATAAATTTGAGTAACGTTATGAGTCAAGAAGATGCCAGTCATAAGCAAAATAAGCATTTGCCTCCAAGTGAGCCTATTGATGTCTATAAAAACAACGATAGTAACTATACTGCTGGCAATCAAGACGCTCATGATCATGACACTCACCTAGAGCAAAACACCGCACCAAGAGATACCAAAGGCTATCAGCGTACGTTACTGATTAGCTTTGTGATCATCACAGGCTATATGTTTATCGAGGCGATTGGTGGCTTACTGACAGGCAGCTTGGCGTTACTCTCTGATGCAGGACACATGCTCAGCGACGCCATCGCCCTTGGTGCGACGTTGATGGCATTTAAAATCGGCGAAAAAGCCGCCACCCATCAAAAGACCTTTGGCTATAAACGCTTTGAGATTATCGTGGCCACCGTCAATGGTGCGACGCTAGTAATTATCGCCTTGATGATTTTTTATGAAGCGATCAAACGCCTTAACTCACCGCCTGAGATTGCTACCCAAGGTATGCTAATCGTCGCCACCATCGGTATGCTGGTTAATATCTTGGTCGCTTGGCTGATGCATCGTGGTAGTAGCGGCAGCGATGGACACACCCACAGCCATGGAGCAAATGCAGACAAAGTAAATAAAGAAAAAGCAAATAAAAGCAATGATTCCAAAGAGCCTGTCAACCTCAATATGCAAAGCGCTTACTTGCATGTATTAAGTGATTTGATGGGCTCTGTCGCCGCGATCATCGCCGCTTTACTGATGATGGGGTTTGGCTGGGTTTGGGCCGATGCCGCAGCGTCGGTGATCGTCGCGGTACTTATCTTAGTAAGTGGTTACCGCGTTGTACGTGATTCGGTACATGTCTTGATGGAGGGCACGCCAGAAGGCATATCGCTGGTAGATGTGGAAGACAAGCTGCTTGCCCATCCACAAGTAAAACAAGTCCACGACCTGCATATTTGGAGCATCACCAGCGGGCTAAATGCGCTATCTTGCCATGTGATGGTCGATGGGGATATGAGAATCTCGGATGCCAGCGTATTGATTGCCAATCTTGAGCAAGGGTTGCTTGCGCTTGGTATTCATCACGCCACCATTCAGGTTGAAAGCTTGTCACACCCGCAGACCAGCGCCCATAGCGATGCATTGGTCTGCGACATATCAGAGCAGCAAAGCTCTGCGAATAACCATATCGGGCACAGTCACTAGTCACTAGGGCGTGTTGAACCTTCAACCATGGCACTGACAGAGACTATTTGTGAATGTTCAACACGCCCTACTGGGTTGGAGGAAATAACAACTATGTTGTGCTGACTTAGAAAGTCTTATTTATCATTCATAGCAAGGTAGATATTACGATCTGATGCGGATGCGTCATCCACGTATTTTGAATCGCGCCATGTCGTATAAGCATAGACACCACTGTATGGGCTGATGCTGTTCTGACGGAAGTCAGAAATCCAATTTGTACCATCGAAAATTTGAATATGGCCATGTGGACGCTTTGATGAGCGATCATAGACAATAACATCACCTACTTGGGTTGGCATATCATTGCTGATTTTGCTGAAACCTGCTTTCTCAAGTGTGCCACGAGTAGCGTACTGATAGGCTGAAGGATTTGGAGTGAACTCATAACCAGCTGATTGTAGTGCTTTACGTACGTAACGGGCACAATATCCAGAGCTGCCAGATAAAGCCACTTTTGA
>NZ_CAJHBE010000030.1:0-13801 GCF_904846555.1 Psychrobacter sp. DD43 | reverse complement strand
AAAATAGCGCCCCTTGTGGGTCTTTTTTACATAAACTCCGTCGTCCGGCAGGGGGCGAACCCCCTACAACCCCCAAAAAATCATCTCTCCATATTGGGTTTTTTTGCTATGAATAATAAAGGGTTTCATCTGTCAGTTAGCGCCGTTAGTAAGGCGAAAAATCATAGCGTGGTGGCAAAGTCGGCTTATAATTCTGGCTCAAAACTGGTTGATGAGCAGTCAGGAGTCGTCCACGATTATACCAGTAAAGCTAAAGACAAAATCTTAAACTTAGTGGACAGTGATGGCACTAAATACACGCAAGTTATTGAGAAAAATGTGGTGCATACGGCGTTGTTAACGCCAACTCTTGCTGGGGATCTAGCAGTGACACGTGAGGGTTTTTGGAATGATATCGAACGCATTGAGACTCGTAAAAACGCGCAATTGGGTACTGAGATTGATGTGATGTTTCCTGATGGAATCACCGCTGATCAGCGTATAGTTCTGGCCGAGTGCTACGCTCAAACATTATCTGATCGCTATAACGTGCTTGTCGATGTGGCCATTCATCGGCCCCACAGTCACGAGAAACATGTGGGGGAGGTTGAAGTGGTTGAGCTGACCAGTCGTAACTTTCATGCCCATATTTTACTCTCAAGCCGTGAGATAGTAGCGGATGTTAAGGGTTATGCTTTATCAGCACGCAAGAATTGGTTGCAGTGGTCAACGGAGGAGCGGTTATCTAAGGGGTTAAACGGGCGCGGCGATGAGCTTAAATATCAACGCACCCTTTGGGCGGATATGGCCAATGAGCTACTGCCTGAGAATAAAACCATTAGTGAGAAATCCTACCGTGAGCTGGGCATCAGTCGTTTACCAAAAATGAAACTGGGTAAGTCACTATATAAGGATATTCTCAAAGGCAATCGTTCAGTGATTCATGAGTACAACGAGACGATTGATGAGATCAATGCTTACATTGAAAAAAATGGTCTGGTAATTGAGTACGACGACAAGGGACGTATTGACCTAGAAAGCAATGAACAAGAGGTTAACGGCGTCACAATACATTATAAAAAGCGTAAGCCCTTTGCGCGAATTGAGCTCAGTAACATCCGCTTTGTAGATCCTGCCGCTGAACTTGAACCCGCTATTCCTAAAAATAAGAATCAGACGCATAGTGATGCGGCCAATGATCACGCACTTGATGAGCTTTTAGCAATCTCAGCCAACTTTGTGAGTCAAAAAAAGATGGTACGCAGCGCCTTATTTTCAACCATTGATGCGCTGCATGAAGAGTTAGCGCACCAGTCTAAACAGATTATTACCATTGATAAAAACATTAAGAGTACCCAGCGGTTCACCGAGGAGGTGGGACAGGATTTTAGCGAGCCCCGCCAAAAAATGATTGAGCTTGCCCGGAAAATACATACGAAAGAGCAAAGTGAGGCACTAAAGACGGCTTTAGTGTTGGTTGATCAATTTAGACAAGATGACACCCTACAAACAGGCCGCGCTGTTAGCCGCCTTGAAGAGCAGCTGTCACAGATTGATAAAACGGTGCTGAACAATAAAGCAGTTTTAAAAAAGCTTATTCCCCTTAACAATCGAGTTATTGATGATCATAAGGCGCTAAAGGCCACTTTAAAACCTTTTGCCGCAACGCTGAATAAGCTGGCTACTGATTTTAAAGCGCTTGATGAGATTGATGTTGAAAAATCCGACTTATCCTTACAGTGGGATCAAGCGTTTTCGGATCTACAAGATATAGACGTCACCAATAACATGGACACTTATCATAAGTTTGCCGCATTTGCAGATCTGGATGTTGAGCGCTTTAAATATCTTCAAAAAGAGCGTGAGGTGCTCAGTACGTTAAAAGCGGTAGAGATAAACGCGGATGCTGATACTCGTTTGACGGCATTGGCCGCTGATGTTAAAGCGTTTAAGACCACCAATAATGAAGACATCAAACAGTTAAAGCAGCAAATTAATACCAGTAAAAAGACTTATCAGCGCTTATCACCGTTTTATGAGCAGCGTATCGCCTTACTGGATCAAAGTGAGGCGGTGATCGTGCAAGATGATGATTTATACGATGAAATCATAAGTACCAAGACTACTCAGTTGAATGCAGATCGGCTTGAGGACTGGCGCAGCCGTACTATGGCGCTGCAATATCAGCTCAACAAAGCGCATGAGCAAGCAAAGCTTAAGAAAGAGGCTGAGCGCGCACGAGAGGAGGCTTTGATCAGGCGGCGAGAAACCTTACAACAGAGGCGGCAGCAGGCATCTCTTAAGCGTCAGCGAATCAATGAGACCAAAGCATATCGAGATCGATTTGACAATTTAGTGGTACGGGTGCGTAACCGCGTTAATACCCTTGATTTTAAGGCCGTTGATGCACCGATCGAAGCGATCAACGCGGCTGAGGCGGTTGCCGCACAAGCATTTATATTCACTACTCTAAAACACACTGACAGCTTTACGACACTACAAAAAAGTTTACGAGACACCGATGCTAAAAAAATTGCAACGCAGGTGCAGAAGGCAGCAACGACGCTATGGCAACAGCTTGAGCGCTTGCCTGACAATCAAGATAAGGTCGAGGTGTTAACGAAAATCAATGAGCGCTTTGAGCACGTTCCTGCTATCACCATAGATGGGGCAACGCTCACACAAACTGTGACAGATCACCTGCAAAAAACGAAGAACGCCATCCAAGCGCATGAACAAGCACAAACACGCCGCTACTCCTCACCACGCCCATTTTAGGCGGCATTATAATAATGAGTACCCCATGAATAAAGACAATAGCAATGAGCAAGACATACACGATCAACTTGTTAACCTAGTGACTTCATTGACTCCGGTCATTGGGGCCTTGCGTGAGCTGATTAAGCGAGCCGATGATGCGGTAGCGAGGCGGCTTGAGCGTTCGCTTAGCGGTATTGATAGCAAGGTGAATGAGGTGTCTTCTGCCATTGAAGAATTAGGTAGTAGCGCAAGCACGACTTCGCAGGCATTGAGCCAGTATCAAGAACTCGTGTTAAAGCAGCTTCAAGCAGCAGTGACGGCTTTCACTGACAATGAGATGCCGCGTCGTTATGATGACAAAATAGCGGGCATCATCACCGATATGAAACAGCAGATTGATACGGCTGTAGAGTCGGTCGTCACTGCTAAAAGCGATAGCATAGAGGTACAAATCAGTACCATGCAAGGAGTTGCTGATAAACTTAGCGCAAGCGCGGACAATCTAGCCCTATTCACCAATCAGTACCAAGCTGGTCATAAGCAGATTATTGAAGATATTGAGACCTTTGAGACCACCACCAAAACGCGGATTGAGCAGGTCGAGGGTAGAGCTAGTAAAGACTTGGACAAAATTCATAAGTCCATTGAGACTATGAGTATTAAAAGGATTGCAGCCGCTGTCGCAGCGGGTACGATGGCTGTGATAATAAGTTTGGTGGCCCTGGTATTTTGGTATGTGCCAAGCTTTGATGAGATTGCAGAGATGAGATACCAGCAAGCAGAGCTACAGCGCGGCATCGATGAGCTTGAAACGGGGTGGAAGCAGGCATTTGATAACGCTCAAAGTCAGCAGATTATTTTGGCTTGTGATGTTAATGAAGCGCAGCCTGATGCAATCAGCTGGTGCGTTAGAGCAGACAGTAAAAGTGTTTTGAGAGATGAGAGAGGCTTTGTTTATTATAAAATAGCTGGGGTGCCGCGTGCAGAGCCGACTGAGTAAAGGCGTATGGTAATAGTAAGCTATATTGCCCAAAAGTGCGTCTTCTGAGACATATAAGACTGAAAAAAGCTTTTTTGATTGTCGTTATCTTTGTCTATATTAAAAAGCCAGATAATGACACTTTATCTGGCTTTAAGGGTTACTGTTTCTTGTTAAACAAGTTGTCTGTAAATATAAGCTAAAGCCATTACGCTGCTTGGTCAGTGTGAGCTGTGACCAACTCTATAAAAGCAGTTTCAAGGGTGCTTAACGCATAATCGTCAACGATAAGACCGTCATCTAGCTGTCGTTGCACCCAGACATAAACCGCTTCACCATTATAAAGAATGGGGTCAACACCAAGTAGGGTTGCCAGCTGTACGCCTTGCTGTATTTGTAAGTTTAATAACAGCTGAGAGGCTAACGTTTTAGTCTGTTCACTAAACCATGTGCAGCTATTGAGCCGAGATAGATTGTTATTCATTGGTATTCTCCTATAGATTATTATGTGCATATAATAAGTAAAATGACTTACTACAGGTCAAATTATACCTATATTTTAATCTATTGCAAGAGAAAATAACCTTCTGTAGGTCTTTTTATTCGTTTAAAGACAATTACAGCTCATGATAACGTTATTTATGCTGGTGACTCACTGCTGTCCTCGTTTATGATTTCGTATAAATCACCAACATTGATTCTAAGATAAGTACATAAAGACTCGATGACATCTAGATCAACGCGGGTGGCTTCTTCATGATACATGCGAGTAATGGTGCCACGATTGATACCAGTATCTCTTGAGATATCGGCAATTTTAAGGCGTCTTTCACCCATGATGGTCGATAAGTGACACTTCACCATAGTGGTTCCCTCATTCATATTAGTGGTTTTTGATTGGTGAGCGGATTATAACGAATATGAGCTGATGAAGTATTGCTTTTAGTAGCTCAAATTGATATCCAATAGCGACAATTTATCTAGTAGTAGGCAGTTTATGATACTGTCTTTGATACAGGACGTCCATCATGATGGATATACGCTCGTTAGAAAAGACGATGCTATTTTTACTATAAGATATTGCTATTAGTAATGATGTGACGTACATTTTTAGTTATACTTATATACTTATATACTCAATACATACTACAGGGATCTGTATTTATGAAGGTAATCGCGGTATTAAATCAAAAGGGTGGCAGCGGTAAGACTACCATCGCAACGCATTTGGCTCGTGGCTTACAGCTAAAAGGCCATAGTGTTTTGTTGGTGGATAGTGACCAGCAGGGCAGTGCGCGTGACTGGAGAGCAGTTGATGAAGACAATCCGGTACCGGTGATTGGGCTCGATAGACCAACACTTGATAAAGATTTAAAAAACGTCTCTGATAAAGAGTACGTGGTGATCGATGGATCGCCGCAAGCTACTAGTCTGGCTATTTCTGCTATAAAAGCGGCTGATTTTATATTGATTCCGGTGCAGCCGAGCCCCTATGATATCTGGGCGACCAGCGATTTGGTTGATTTAGTGCAGCAGCGTATTGAGATGATGGATGGCCAACTAAAGGCAGCCTTTGTTGTCTCACGCGCCATTCAAAATACCAATATTGGTAAAGAGGTTGCAACCGCGCTGCTTGATTATAATATTCCGGTATTAGAGACCAGAGTGATGCAGCGAGTTGCTTATCCTAATAGTGCTGCCCTTGGTAAGACAGTATTTGATACCGAATCGCCTAGTAGCAATGCGATACAAGAGATAACCGCATTGGTCAGTGAGATTCAAATATTTTTTGGTGAGGAGTAAGTCATGAGTTTATCAGCAGGTCGTCCTAGTAAGAACGTTAAGGATCAATTGGCTTTATCGGATGTGACGGACAGTCCCAAAAAGACGGTACGCGTGAATTTTAATTTAGATGAAGATAAACACATTGCGCTCAAGCGGTACGCGCTTGAAAGCCGAAAAACGGTGACTGAGTTGTTGACTGAAATGATTGAGGAAAAGTTGGTTGAGCGATAGGTATAAAAAAGGGACTTTCCTAAACTTTGTGTAACTTCTTATACCCTATTAGCAAATAGAAGTTACACAAAATCCAGGATGGGCTCGTGGTCGATGCCAATCCGTAACTGGACGTCTGCTCTGAATCGTTTTATGATTATGTTTGATGACCGTATCAGCAAGCATTTAATCTAAACGGCAGTTACACAGAATTCGGGATGGTCTCAAAAGCAGCGACAACTTCTACTATTAAAAAAGTAGTCGTTAAACCTAAGGCAACCATTAACTTCTTACTATTTTCTTCAGTAACAACCGCATGGCTATGATCATGATGTTCTGACATAAAATATTTTCCTTATTCTATTTATGATGAGCAGAGATATTGGATAACAGCCAATATCTCTGCTGTAAATCGACTAATCTATTGGATTAAGAAACTTTTTTTTCATTTATCCAACGATAAAGCACGGGTAACAGCACCAAAGTTAGTAATGTTGAAGAGATAATCCCGCCAATCACTACGGTTGCCAGTGGCCGTTGAACCTCAGCCCCTGTTCCGGTTGACAGCGCCATTGGTACAAAACCCAGTGAAGCCACACAAGCTGTCATCAACACTGGTCTTAAGCGCAAAATAGCCCCTTGCCACACGGCTTTATGCACTGGATATTTGTCCCTTAATTCCTTAATAAAGGTCAGCATTACCAGTCCATTGAGGACTGCAACACCAGATAAGGCAATAAAGCCAATTCCAGCTGACATCGATAATGGAATATCCCTTAGCCAAAGGAACAGCACACCACCGGTCAAGGCAAAGGGTATCCCGGTAAAGACCAATAGACTTTCTTTGACATTGTGAAAGACCGCCATCAGTAAAATAAAGATAGTGATTAAAGCCAGTGGAATCACGATTTGCATCCGTGCTTTGGCTGAAGCCAAATTTTCAAACTGACCGCCATATTCTATCCAATAACCACTTGGCAAAGTGTATGCTTTGAGCTGTGTCTGTACATCAGAAACAAAAGACCCTAAATCACGCCCTTCAACATTCGTTGTAACCACAACTCGGCGTTTACCATTTTCTCGACTGACTTGGTTGATTCCTTCAATGGTCGAGACTTGCGCGACATCCGACAATAAAATACTGCCACCATTTGGAAGCTGAATAGGTAACTGGGAAACAGATGCGACACTACGGTCTTGCTCTCCAAGACGGATAACAAAATCAAAACGACGATCGCCTTCTAAAATCTCTCCCACGCTTTGTCCACCAATACTGGTTGCCACAAGGTCTTGAATTGAACGCACACTCAAACCATATTGTGCAGCCAAAGTTTTATTTACCTCGACATTCAGTAATGGCAAACCTGAGGTCTGCTCAACTTTCACGGCACTGCTACCCGATATTTGCTGAATGATTTTGGAGATTTTAGTCGCCTCAGTATTGAGGACATTCATATCATCACCGAAGATTTTCACACCAACATCACTACGCACACCTGAGATCAATTCATTAAATCGGAGTTCAATCGGTTGTGAAAATTCACTATTATTGCCTGGAATCGTGGCTAAATACGTCACCATACGGCCACGTAATTCATCTAAACTTTCTTTAGGATTTGGCCATTCTGAACGAGGCTTTAACATGATATAGCCATCTGAAATATTGGGTGGCATGACATCTGTTGCAACCTCGGCTGTACCCGTTCTGGCAAATACTGCCTTAATTTCAGGGAAACTCTTTAAAAGAAGTTTTTCAGTATTCTCCTGAATACGTAAAGACTCTTCTAAGCCTGTACTTGGTGAACGTAACTGTTGTATCGCAAAGTCTCCTTCACTGAGCTGTGGTGCAAATTCACTGCCGAGTTTGGTACTGATAAATCCCGTAATCACTAATAAACACAGTGCAAAAGTCAGCACAACTGCTTTGTATTGATACGAAATATCAAGAGTTTGCTGATATTTAGCTTTTAGCCATAACATCCAACGACTTTCTTTTTCTTGAATATCGCCTTTGACCCACAATGCCACAGCAGCAGGCACAAAGGTGATCGATAAAATAATGGCTGCAACAAGGGCGAGTACCACTGTCAATGCCATCGGATGGAACATTTTTGCTTCCACACCACTTAAAGCAAAAATCGGCAAATACACCACCAAAATAATAAGCTGACCAAAAATAAGAGGACGACGTGCTTGGCGGGCAGCCAGAAAAACTTCCTTAAAGCGTTCACTTTGTGTGAGAGGTCGTTTTAACAGTTGCTGTGTATGGGCTAAACGCCGGATACAGTTTTCGACAATCACCACAGCACCATCGACAATGATGCCGAAATCGAGTGCACCTAAACTCATCAGATTGGCACTGATATTTTGCTGTGCCATCCCGGTTAAGGTAAACAGCATAGAGAGTGGAATGACACAGGCAGTAATCAAGGCAGCACGGATATTCCCTAAAAACAGGAACAGAATGATGATGACCAGGATTGCTCCCTCTACCAAGTTTTTCTGAACGGTTTTAATCGCCTTCTCAACCAAGGTAGTACGGTCGTACACCGTTTCAATCACTACCCCTTTAGGCAAACTATTCTGAATATCTTGAAGCTTGGCATCCACAGCTTTAGAAACAGTCTGGCTATTTCCACCCATCGCCATCATGGCAATCCCTAAAACGGTTTCTTTGCCGTTATAGGTTGCCCCACCGGTTCTTAAATCATGCCCAATAGAGACTTGCGCAATATCACCAACCCGAATTGGGCTGCCATTTGGGCTACCCAGCATGGTGTTCTCAATATCAGAAAGCCCATTGAATGCACCCGGTACACGTACCGTCAGTTGCTGACCATTGTCTTCAATATAACCTGCACCTCGGTTCTCATTATTTTGCGCTAAAGCCTGTTGCAGTTGTTCTAATGAGATATTCAGTTGCTGCATCCGGTTTAAATCGGGAGAGACCACATAGGTTTTTTCAAAACCACCAATACTGTTGACCTCTGCAACTCCCTTAACACGTTGCAGTTGAGGACGCACAATCCAGTCCTGAATCTCACGCAAATCCATCGGCGTGTATGCAGTTCCATCCGGCTTTTTCGCATTCGGATCTGCCTTCAGTACCCATTGATAAATCTCACCGAGACCCGTAGAAACGGGGGACATCGTCGGTGCGATTTGTGCAGGCAACTCAGATTGCGCCTCCTGTATCCGTTGGTTAATCTGCTGACGGGCCCAATAAATATCAGTCCCATCTTTAAAGACAATGGTGACTTGAGAGAGTCCATAACGGGATATGGAACGGGTAAGCTCCAGATCCGGAATGCCAGCCATGGCATTTTCAATGGGATAGGTAATCCGCTGTTCGACTTCAAGCGCAGTAAAACCCTTGGCTTGAGTATTAATCTGGACTTGGGTATTGGTAATATCGGGTACAGCATCAATCGGGAGTTTCTGATAGCTATACACCCCGACCGCAATCCAGGTACAGACAAAGAGCAACACCCAAATCGCATTTTGTATGGAAAACTGAATAATACGCTCAAATAATCCTTCAGGACGAGGTAAATCTTGATTAATGCCCATGACCGGCCTCATCTTTTTCTAATTCAGATTTCAACAAGAAACTGCCTTGAGCGATATACTTCTGCCCTTCAGTCAGCCCAGAAATTACTTCAAGCCATTGTCCATCACTTGAAGCCTGCCCCAATTGCACTTTCTGTGCTTTTAAGTGGACTTGACCTTTTTGTTCTGAATCTACGATGAAAATACTGTCTTCACCTTCAATACTTTGCAGCGCAGACTTTTGAATCCGAAGGGCTGATTTTGCTGTAGCTTCCGGAATCAACACTCTCACTAACACATTAGAACGCAACTCAGTAGCTTGCGCATCGAGTTTTGCGCGCACCACCAGACGCCCTGTTTGTACATCTGCCTGAGAGGTTAAGCTTTGTACAGTAGCTTTATAGATTTGATCTGAATCATTCACTTTAAAGTCAATTTTTTGCCCGGCTTGCAGTTGACCTGAGAATTGATTCGGCAAATTAAACTCAAGCCATAAATCTTTCAGCTGTTCAATGACAAAGAGCTGATTAGCCAGTTGCACATTTTCACCGACCACAATATCTTTTTGACTGATCACCCCAGAGATCGGTGCTTTAATCAGAAAACGCCCATTGTTATTGCCACTTGCACCTAATGCATTTAAACGTGCTTGTGAGGACTGGACAGTAATCTGCGCTTGACGGTAGGCATTTTCGGCACGCTGGTAATCCTGTTTGGCAGAAACCCCCTGTGACCAGAGTTGCTGTTCGCGCTGGTAATCTTTACGGGCCAAATCCAGATTCACCTGTGCCATACGCAGATTTGCCTGTTGGTCGATCAGTTCAGGCACGGTTAGTACAGCCAGCGTTTGTCCTTTTTGCACGCTCTGTCCTAAAGCCACATTGACCTGCTCGACATGACCACTAAAATTAGGCGATATATGCGCTTGTTGATCGGTATTCACCACCAATTTACCTGCCAGGGTTGTCAGCTTTTCAACCAATCCTGTGGATGCAACAGCAACTTTTAAACCTTGTTCAACCATTTGTTGGCTGGTCAGTTGTATTTCGCCTTCTTCAGCATGTCCTTCTTCAGAACTATCTTCATCAGAATATTCGGCATTTCCCTCATCATAACCACGCCCCTCAGATTCAGTTTTTTTTGAACTTAACCAAATAGCCAGACTGACCAAGACCGTAATCAGAATCAAAATTGCAATCATGAGAGACTGGGATATTTTTCCGTTTTGCTTGGCGTTCATTTTATCGTGCTCCCCCATTGATTAAATTTTGCGATGCTTCGACTGCCTTTTTATTCAGTTGTGTATAGGCATCCGAACGGCTAATTTCTTCATAACTTGTGCCAATACTGAGTGCCTCAGCTGCTAGGGCAGTTTGCCAAGCTTGACGTAGAGTTTGTAATTGACCCAATCGAAGATTCTGCAGTTGGGTGGTTGCTTGCTGAACGTCGGTAATGGACAGTTTCCCTGCCTGAAACCCTAGTAAAGTACGGCTCTGAACTTTGGTCGCCAAAGTAACTTGTGCTGTTGTGGCATCGAACTGGCTACGTAAACCTTTGAGCTGATGCATGCTGTTGGCAATATCGAGTATTTGTTGCTTCAGCTCACGCTGCTGCTGTTGGTTCAGCAATATTTGCTGTTGCTGGACCATCGGGATCGCATATTGCTGGCGATTGAAAATATTCAGTGGAATAGCCACGCCGATTGCTAAAGTCGTATCGTTGCTTTCATTAGGGGTTTTGCTACGTTTCATGCCTACATTTAAAGTCGGATTGGGACGTGCCTGAATTCTTAAATTTTCAATTTGATGATCCGATTGCTGAATGTTCAAGGCATAGAATTTTTCTAGCCACCCTTCAGCAATATACCGTTGCACAGTTTGGAGACTTTGCTCTGGCCAAGGGATAGCGGTTTTATTCAATTGAAGATGTGAAGATGTTTCTCCCCCCCACAAATTAGACAGCTGACGACCGGCAGCTTGTTTATTCAGCATCGCTTGCTGATAAAGTCGTTGGATTTCTAGCGCTTCAATTTGGGCACGCTCAAAATCAACCAGGGCAATACTGCCTGCCTGATAGCGTTTCTGGGCACTGTCCAGATTGACTTTACTTGTTTTTAACTGTACTGAATAAGCAGACTGCTCAACCTCAGCAAGTGCAAATTGCGACCATGCAAATTTAACAATCAGTTGGCTTTGTGCCTTCCATAATTGCTGTTGCAATTGGATTTGTTGATTCGAGGTATTGGCAATCACCCGGTTCAGCTTACGCTGACCAAATAGATCTAGAGGTTGACTAACGCCAACATTGAATTCCTGTTCTTGACCTGAGCCAAAGCCAGACTGTTCTAAACTTATACTTGGATTCTGCCATAACCGACTTTGCTGAATATTCAATTCAGATATTTGCTGAACTTGTTGCCACGGCTTGTCTTGAGTCTGGTAACTTTGTACTTTTGCTAAAGCGGATTCAAAGCTGGTAACGTTTTCAGCATAGCTATATTGCATAGCCGCTGCACATATACAAGCAACCAAGCTATGACGCAAGAGTATAATTGATTGTGAAGACATGATTTTTCCCACTTATTTAAATAATAAAAGTGGTGGGAATGTTTTAGGCTACCCCACCATGAGCGGGGAAAATTCGGGAGGTGAGCTTTGTTGAAACAGGTCAGGAGCCTGATAGCTGTTTTTCCAATGAAATTGTGGATTCACTTTAACTTCAGAGCTTGGATGAAACACATCTACTTTTTCATTTTGTACAATCAAATGCATCATCGATGGTAGATGATCTTGATGATCTTCACCGATTTCTAAATCGCTACTGAATGTTTTTATGTTTTCTGACTGTCCATTATGATCGTGTTGACGACTATCGCTGGCACACAAGGTATTTTGGTGATGACCAAAATGATAACTCTGCTGTGATTGAGGCTGTTGTTCATGGACACAAAAGGCCGCCGCCACATTCCAAAAGCTTTGGAACATGAACAATCCAACCAAGACTGTAATCCATGTAGTAGAACGCATCATCATAACAACCGAAAAATTTGTACCAAGTATAAGGCTTAGAGCCACTCCAAGGTCAAGCTTAATAAATTAAATTAAACATTCAATGAACACTGAATAGCCGGCACTTTTGCAAATTTACCTTGTCTCTATAAGCTCACATCAATTTCAGGTAAGAATAACAATAGATAGTGAACCGTACCGGGTTTGTCGGAGACTTTTTATTTAAGTTAGGCCACCTGACCTAACGGGTTAATCTTATCATTGTACATTGCTTCAAACTCAAAAGGCAATTTCCATGAGAGTTTCCCAAACTTTGTGTAACTGCTTATAATCCACTAACAGGAGAATAAGCAATGACTAACCAATCTGACATCAAGAAACTGGCTGAGCAAATGGCCAGCAGCATGAAAAGCTTCGATGACATCAAAGACTTTCAAAAGCAGCTCATGCAGTCCTTCATCGACACTGCATTTACACTCTCCTAAAACCATTTAACAAAATCTATGACTATTTTACTTTCCCTTACATAATCGTCCTAGTGTATATCTTTTTTTTTGATTAGCCTATTCCTAAATCAATTGACTTTAGGGAAGTATGATGAACGATATCCAATTTTCAGATTGCGCAAAGGCATGTATGAACTGTTACCTTACCTGTGCCAGTTGTGCAAATGCCTGTCTAAAAGAAGAAAATCTGGAGATGATGCGAGAATGTATTCAGCGTTGTCTAGATTGTGCAGATATTTGTCAGCTCTGTGCTCGTATGCAGCAAACAGAATCTCCTTTTATGAAAGAAATTTGTGAGCTTTGTGCCAAGGTTTGTGAATACTGTGCAGATGAATGTAGCCAACATGAGCATCAATACTGCCAGCAATGTGCTGATGCTTGCCGTGAATGTGCCGTCGAATGTCGAAAAATGGTTGCCTGATAAATAAAAGAATTAGTTGAGTTTAGGATTTACTCAATGAATAGCCAACGTGTTAGTTGTTAGTGGGTCAAACCACTAACAACTCGCAAAAAATGGCTGAATTTGTGGACGTTGTTTTTGCGATTCGATCCAAAGAGAGTACTTTGATTGAACGCGCATGAGTAAATCAGCACTAATACCTAAAGCATCGTGCAAACGTAAGGCTACATCGGCTGTTACTGGGAGGGTGTAAATAATTCTGTGTAAATACAGTTTTATTTACACTCTCAACTGTATTTACACAGAATTATTTACACCCTCCCCCTGGGGTATAGAATATCGAACTTTCTTACTTTTTAGAGTAACTCAGCTGCTTGTAATGCTATTTCTTTAACATCTAAGCTAAGGGCTAAATCTGCATTGATCAAATCTTCAATATCGAAAAATCTAGCTTCTAGGGCGTCATCACCTGCTAGAGGATCACCAGAAACCCAAATACAAAGTACGGCTACAAGAACAAAATGGTGACGCAGCTTACCACTACTATCAAAGTCAAACGCACAAGTTACAATATCGAGATTGCGCAATTTGCCATATAGCACAATCAGCGCTTCACTCTCTTTCG
>NZ_CAJHBE010000029.1:0-15090 GCF_904846555.1 Psychrobacter sp. DD43 | reverse complement strand
GATCCAAAACGTCAATTACATCAGCTAAAACAATGGGTTAAACAGGAACTGAACTAGTTATCTAGGACAGCCCCTAAATTTTAAAAGGAAAGGGTTGTAAACGTTAGGTTTTACAGTGTGATTTTCTAAAATTCTATGTATCAAAAACGACTATCTATTTCAATGGTTAGAAACCTTAGCCACCGCCTACAGCCTGTACTACTTCAATAGTCATGCCTTCAACAATATGTAGCTTATCAAGCTCACTTTTAGGAATCAGTTCACCATCGACTTCTACCGCATAACGACCGTTACTAAGCCCAAGCTCATTGACAACCAATTGTACCGTTTGATGAGTCGTCTGTAACTTCTTACCATTGACACTAATATTGCTCATAAATCGTACTCCCTAATAATCCAAAATTCCTATTTAGCCTTACTATTTTCACTACTACCAACACTAACGTAGCTGAATAAAATAAGATTATTTCTTACTAAAATCAATCAATCAGCTATTTGTTAAGCGTGCTGAAGATAGCGCAAGCCATAACCAACCTGCAATCATCAGCACACCGCCAATAGGCGTAATGGCACCGAACCAACGTGGCGCGCCAAGTGTCATGGCGTATAAACTACCCGCAAAAATAATGACACCAATTTGTAATAACCATGCGGCGGTTTGGGTTGCATAGTTTAAGCGAATAAGGATACCAACAAGTAATAATCCAAGCGAATGGACAAACCAATACAAGGTTGCCGTCTGCCACCATCCTAGCTGTTGAGTGTTGACCATAGCTTTGAGACCATGCGCGCCAAACGCGCCTAAAGCAACGGCGATAGCCATATTGATCGCCGCGATACTTATCCAATTGAACATGGTTGTACTCGTATTGTTGAATAAATGCTTACTAGGCAAAGACATTTGTCTTACTGATAGGTAAATTATTGAATATCATCAGGCAAAATCACACTGTCGATGGTCATCGCTTCACGGATTTTATCCATGGCGTTTTTCTCAATTTGGCGTACGCGCTCAGCAGAGATAGAGTAGACCGCTGCCAACTCATGCAGCGTTGATTTTTGCTCAGATAACCAGCGCTGCTCGACAATATCACGTGAGCGATCATCCAAGGTTTCCATTGCAGCAATCAAGGCTGATGAATTATTCTCTTCCCAGTCAGATTCTTCGACGATTTCGGCAGGGTCAATGCCATCTTCCAAAAATAACTGCGGCGCATAACGTCCATCGTCATCGTCACTTGATTGCGCCTCAAATGACGCATCATAAGAGGTCAGGCGCGACTCCATCTCAAGCACTTGCTTACGAGTAACGTTTAAGTCATTGGCAATCGCATCGGCTTCTTCGAGGGTCAACTGATTGTTGGTCTTTTTTAAACTACGTAAGTTAAAGAACAGCTTACGATGCGCCTTGGTTGTGGCAACTTTTACAATACGCCAGTTACGGATGACAAATTCATGAATCTCTGCTTTAATCCAATGCACTGCAAATGATACTAGACGTACGCCTTTGTTAGGATCAAAACGCTTTACCGCCTTCATAAGTCCCAAATTACCTTCTTGGATCAAATCTGCTTGCGGTAATCCATAGCCTGAATAGCTGCGGGCAATATGAATGACAAAACGCAAATGCGACATGACCAGTAAACGCGCCGCTTCCACATCGCCTTCATCATAATAGCGATGGGCAAGCTCTTGCTCTTGCGTCGGAGTCAAGATAGGGATTTGGTGCACGGTATTAATATAAGCACCCAAATTCACCCCAGGTGCGGACAAATGCGTCGGCATGGCAGGTACCAAATCACGGGTACTGGTATCGCCAAGCGCGCTGGCATCATAAGGCGGACGCTCAGCTGCCGCTTTCAGTGCTGCATCGCGCGCTTCGTTTATTTCAGGAACAGCGCTGTCTTTTTTACGGTTATTTGCAGCGTTAGTAGTGGTATTAGCCATATTCTTGACCTTGGTTAAATAGATAAGCAAACAGTCAGATAAAAATCTTTATAGTTGTAATTGTAAAGGATAGCGACGCTTAGTTGCTATCAGTTTTGGTAATGATAAAGTGATATATTGTATCAACAGAATATTTAGATTGGCTAGCGCTCAGTTCTCCACTGTCTGATACGGTGGCTTGATTAATACTAAGCAATAGCGGGTTCGTGGCTTTTGTTTGTAAGCTTTGCTGACAAAAAGCCATAATGTCAGCTTGAGAATTTGGGTCAGTTGCCACAACGTACAATGACTCCCCAGAGACGACTCTGCGTAATGCGACCTTAGTTTTTAACAGTGGCATCGGGCAGGCAAGTCCGCGACCATCGACCATATCTTTGATAACAAGTACTGGTTTACTCAAGTCTGTTTTGTCAGTTAAGTTGATGTCATCTGTTGGTAATAAGTCTAGGAGCTGCCTGATTGATTGCTGCTCGCTCTTAGACACAGTCTCTCCCAAACATATCGGATAAGAGGCTCGTACCATGATGGATGGACTATCAGCAGACATAAAATAAACCTTTAAGGTGGCTAATATTAAACCTTGTGTTTCAGTCTAATGCTTAGCATTGCAATATTTATGGATAATACTATCTTAATACAACATGGCGATTGTGCTGCGACGCTGACGGTTTTATAAGCAACCATTATAGCAAATTGCCTGTATTCAATTGCAGTTGAATATAGTCATCATCGCGTTTGATCAATCAGAACAACTGAGTAGTATTGATCTTCGTATTTTTATATTAGACTTATCTAATAGGTTCACATAACCATGTTGCGCAATAGTGACGCTCTGCGGAGTTATTAGTAGCGACTGGCAGACGGCAATTGACCTTCAATAGACAAGCTCGTATAGTCAAAGCACGTTATGATTATACATATAGGGTACGCACTTGGATTATTCTAAAAGACAATCAATGGTTGATAAGCCGCTAATAAATGCACGGAATAAACGTGCTATCACTCACTATGCAAGCAGACAGACAGGGTTATTTTCTAAGCAGGTAAACCATCATCTGTCGCGATCACTTGCGATAAAATTAGCACTGTCAACGATACTATTGGCCTGTACAAGCGCCGCCTATAGCAAAAGCCAAGCTGTGCCATTGAGCTATGATTCATGGCAAACCACTAACACAGAAGAGCTAAGTTTGCCCAGTTTACGCGGGCAAGGGCTGAGCTTTGATGAGCAATATCAAAATAAATTGCTTGGTGAATGGTCATTAAGAAACATCAATGGTCGTGTAAAGATGGAGCATGACCCTTGGATTCAAGAAACGGTCAAAGAACTAACATGGCGGCTCAATGCCCAAGCACGCCAGCAAGCACCGCTTGGTTTGGTCATTATCGATAACCCAAGTATTAATGCATTTGCGGCTCCAGGCGGCGTAATTGGTCTTAATACCGGCACTATATTGGCTGCAAACAGCATGGATGAGCTGGCAAGCGTTGTGGCTCATGAGGTCGCGCACATCAGTCAGCGTCATTATGAAAGCGGCGCTGATGAGCGCAAAAAAGCCTTGCTGATGCAAATAGGTGGCATGCTCGCCGCGATTGCTGCATCGACCGTCGATGGTGATGCGGCAGCAGCAGTGATGATGGGTAGCCAAACTGCCACGATGAATAGCAGCATGGCGTTTAGTCGTAATAATGAACGTGATGCTGATCGGGTCGGTATGCAAATCATGAACCAAGCTGGCTATGACCCACGGGCGATGCCGCGCTTCTTTGCGACCATGAACCAAAAAAGTCAGATGAATCAAATCGCCAATCAGTTTTTGCCAAGCTTTATCCGCTCTCATCCACTGAGCAATGAGCGCTTGAGCGAATCTCAAAGCCGCGCGCAGCGTTATAATACGCTGCCGTTAAATCAACAGCAGCGCCATCAAGCTTTGTTTGATTTACTTTATTGGCGCGTACAAAGTACCGGAAAGCATGCTTCAGAGACTGCCTTGATGACTGCGGCAAAAAACAGCGTCGGGGCAAAGCTTGCGCTGATGCACTGGTATGGCGAGCAACAGCGCTTTAAAGAAGCAGACGACTTGTTTGTCGAGCTGTCTGCATTGCCGGTCGCAAAGCGCCAAGTACTTGAACCGTTATTGTCCATTACCCAAAGCCAGATTTTGACGGAACAAAATAAATGGCAACAAGCTGCTGAAATATTAGAGAGCCAGCAGCGGCTCTATCCTGAGCGCCGTGACTTACGACTTTATCTGGCGGAAGCCTTGACCAATAGTAATCAGCCAACCAAAGCCCAAGCCTTACTCAAGCCGTTAACCGAGCAGCAACCAAGTGATCGCTATGCGTGGCAAAGTTTGCAATTGGCCAATGAAAAATTGGCAAAGACCACCAATTCTGCACCGCTAAAAAGTATTGCTACTATTAATGCACTACGCTACCGCAGTCATGACCAACTATGGAGTGGAAGCTACGAGCGCGCGCTGACTTCTTTAACGCAAGCCAAAAAATTGACAGAAAATTTGCAAAATACGGCTCAAGCCAATAGCGCTCGTCCACTACTTGCCAATATCAATGCCGAAATCAAAGCCGTAAAAACCGCCAAAGATTTTAAGCCTTAGGCGGTTCTCTGATAACTAAATGCTATAAAGCGCTATATAGAAAAAGCGTTGATTTTATCAATATACTGTAGCGATTAACCTTGTAGCGCGTCTTTGACCAGCTTTGAGATTAAGGCAGGGTCAGCACGACCCGCGGTTTTCGTTTTTAATATACCCATCACGCTACCCATATCACGCATTGACGTTGCGCCTTGCTCAGCGATTTCTGCGTTTACCAAGGCAGTAATTTCCGCATCATCCATCTGTTTTGGCATATATTCATTGATAATATCAATCTCAAACTGCTCTTTGGTCGCCAAATCATCACGACCGTTTTCGGTAAAAATAGTCAATGACTCATGACGCTGTTTGAGCTGTTTTTGTAATATTTCCAAAACTTCGGCATCATCAAGCTCTATTCGACGGTCAATCTCAATTTGTTTGATAACCGCTTGTACGTTACGCAGTACTTTGACCCGTTCAATCTCACGTGCTTTCATAGAGACTTTGATGGTGTCAGTTAGCGTCTGTTTAATTTGGCTCATTGTTGTTATTCCTTATGATTATAGGTAAAAAGTTTGTATAAAAAGTCTACTAATCAGAACAAGCTTTATAATAGAAAGTGTTAGAACCAATGATAGTAATAACAAAAATTGTAGCATAAAAAACGCCACTGATATCATCGGATAACAGTGGCGTTAGTGTAGCGCTGGTACTTAGCTAATCGAATTATCGATTAGTACATACGAGTGGTACGAATAGTTTCGCGTTGTAATTTCTTTTTATAACGCTTTACTGCAGCAGCTTTTTTGCGCTTGCGTACTTGCGTTGGTTTTTCATAAAATTCACGCTTACGTACATCTGACAATACGCCAGCTTTTTCACAAGCACGTTTAAAACGACGGATAGCGATATCAACTGGTTCGTTTTCTTTAACCTTAACTGCAGGCATGAAGACTCCTCGATTAGGATGAGATATAAGGGCATTAGTTTGGCTGTGTATTAGTATTTAGCCGTAATATCTCAAGATTACTGGCATCAGCTCAAACTAGGACAATCTTGCGCAATAGCACAAGGGCGCCTATTTTAATAAAAAATCGCAATAAAGTCAAAGGCTTTTACTTATTAATCTATAACTATCATTAAGTTGCAAACTGCTGCCAGCAATAAGGGTCGTAAGTCATTTATAGCTAAACGTTCTTTAGGAAGGATAAACGGGTTATTTACTAAATAGTATCAGTATAAATAAAAACCCTACTGTCTATAACGGTTTAGGCCAAGTTTATGCTATGATAATTTGCATAATATCAATCGTTTTATGTGCACTTTATTAAGGATGTTGGAATGAAAAAATCAGTACTCAATACGGCGCTAAGTACAGCATTTATTGTCGCTCTTGGTTTTGGTGTCAGTGCTTGTAGTAGTGAGAAAGAAGGTGAAGAGTCAGATCACATTTTAGCCGTCGATCGTGTTGATGAGGCAGCAGAGATTGCTCGCGCGAATGCACCTGCAGCAGAAAAGATGGATTTCCCAGCAACAGCGCCAATGCCAGCAGCTGATGCGACAACAGATGCGACGATGAGTACTGAAGAAGGGGCTGTCGCAGTAGAGGGAACAGCAGCTGATGCAACGGTAAGCGCCGATAGTTCTGATACCGCTGTGGCGACTGCCGATACTGCCAATAGTACTGAAGTGCCGGCGACGGATTCAGCTGAACCTGCAACCAATTAATCCTGCTTGAAGGCAGTATTCAATAATGAGCGGTGTCACTAACCATCTATAGATGAGGAAACAACCATGACTGTTAAACAAGCTGTAATAAAGAAAAAATCAGTTGTTAAGTTAGCGCTGTCTGGTCTAAGTCTTAGTGTGTTATTGACACTTAGCGCCTGTAGCGGTGGTGACAACACTCCCACTGATGAGCCTGCGGTGGTTAATGAAACCGAAGCTGTGGTTGTGGAGCCAGCAGCGCCTGCTGAAGCTGAGCCTGTCGTTGAAGTAGAAACAGTTGAGGCGTCAGAAGTAAAAGCGGAAGAAGTAAGTGCTGCCGCTGCTGAGCCTGAAGTGTTGGCTGCTGATGCAGGTGCTGCATTGTATGAAAAACAATGTAAAGTCTGTCATGAAAAAGGTTTATTAGCCGCGCCAGTATTCGGTAGTAAAGAAGCGTGGGCACCACGAATCGCAAAAGGTATCGATACACTACATATGCACTCTGCCAAGGGCTTTAACAAAATGCCTGCGCAGGCAAGCGCTGAAGTCAGTGAGGCGCAAGTTCATGCGGCTGTTGATTATATGGTTGCTGCAGCTAGCTAAATATTATTGATTGAAATTTGCTAAACTGACCGCCATTGTAAGCTTACAGTGGCGGTTTTTTATTCACGCTACAAGGCAAAATATAAAGGCACATAGATGAAAGTATTGGGTTTAGAGACCTCTTGCGATGAGACGGGTCTAGCGATTTTTGATAGCGAGCAGATAACGAGCGATAATAAAGGTCTGCTAGGGCAGGTACTGTATTCACAAATAGAGCTGCACGCCCTTTATGGCGGCGTGGTGCCTGAGCTTGCTAGTCGCGATCATATCCGTAAGTTAGTGCCTTTATTTAATGAGCTTTTGCAGCAATGCAATATCACTAAAGATGAGATTGATGCCGTCGCTTATACCAAGGGTCCGGGGCTTATCGGCGCCTTGATGACGGGTGCATTGTTTGGTCGTAGCTTGGCTTATGGGTTAGATATTCCAGCGATTGGTGTTCATCATATGGAAGGGCATCTATTGGCACCGCTGATGGGTGCGAATCCACCAGCGTTTCCGTTTGTCTCGCTACTGGTTTCTGGTGGGCATACGCTACTCATTGCTGCGCATGGTATTGGTCAATATGAAATCCTTGGCGAATCCATTGATGATGCGGCAGGTGAGTGTTTTGATAAAGCGGCGAAGATGTTGGGTTTGCCATATCCGGGTGGTCCTAATATCGCTAAATTAGCGGAAAGTGGCAATTCGGATGCCTATAGTTTACCAAGACCAATGTTACATCGTGGTTTGGATTTCTCTTTTAGCGGTATGAAAACGGCAGTGCATAATCTGATTAAAGATACCGATGGTTCAGGGGGCTCAGGAAATGGCTCTGATAGCGACCCGAAAGTTCGCGCCGATATTGCCGCCAGTTTTCAGCATGCCGTCGTTGATACCTTGGTGAAAAAATGCGTCAAAGCGCTTAAACAGGTCGAGATGAGCCGATTGGTTATTGCAGGCGGTGTCAGTGCCAATATTCATTTGCGTGAAACTCTCGAGCGAGAGCTTGCTAAGATAAATGCGACCGTACATTATGCACCTCCTGCTTTATGTACCGATAATGGTGCGATGATTGCGTATGCGGGCTACGAGCGTTTGCAAGCGGGTCAAGCAGATGATTTGGCTGTCAGCTGCGTGCCACGTTGGCCAATGACTGAGCTGCCAGCGGTTTAAATTATCGTCACTAATAAGCGAATATGTATTATAGTAACTTTCACCTGATAAGGATGATTTATGCAGTGGCTTGCGATTGGATTAGGTGCTGCCATTGGCGCTTGCCTGCGAGGGTGGTTGGCACGTTTTAATCCGCTGCATCACTGGATACCACTTGGGACGCTTGGCGCCAATGTTTTAGGTGGGCTATTGATAGGGCTGGCCTTGGTGTGGTTCGAACGTGTGGGCAGCGGTTTGTCTCCCAATATTAGACTGTTTGTAATTACTGGCTTTTTGGGTGGTTTGACGACTTTTAGTACCTTTAGCGTTGAGGTATTTACTTTTATCCATAATGGCAAACTGCTTGCGGGCTTAGGGCTGATTGGGCTACATGTGGGGCTGACGTTATTAGCAACCGCAATTGGCTTTTATTTCTTTAAGTTGATTTTATAATAATAAAAATGCAGCAATAAAAAAGAGCCATATTAATTTTTTAATACGGCTCTTTTTTTAGTGATAATTACTTCTAGACAGGTTTTACGATACCTTCTAATAAACTGGCAAACCCTTGCATATAGGCAGTCTCTTGGCTCGAGGTGCGCGTTGCCGCATAGAGCTGACAGTAGACGCCGCTACCTAATGGGCGCGAAACTACCCAACCTTTTCTCTCATATTCAGCGACAACCCAGTCGGGGAGTGCTGCTACGCCGCGTTCACTAGCAACCAACTGAATCAACATAGCGGTTAGCTCGGTGGTACGCATACTTTTAAAGCTGACTTGTGCTGGCGTCATAAAATTGGCAATAATATCAAGGCGCTTGGCCTCTACTGGATAAGCAATCAAGGTTTCCTCAACCAAATCCTCGGGGCACACAAAGCGCTGCTCCGCCAAATCGTGAGTAGGTGAAAGTACTAGACGACTTTCATATTCAAATAAGGGCTGATAACTGATACCTTCTATCGGCAAATTGCTAGTGGTAATGAGCAGGTCAATATCACCTTCCATCAATAAATGATGCGGCTCGGGCTCAAAACCAGTAGCAAAATCTAGCTCCACATCTGACCACTCACGGCGATAATGATTGAGAATCGGCATCAGCCAATCAAAGCAGCTATGACATTCAGACGCCAAGCGCAATCTGCCTGCTTGACCATGGGCTAAGCGTTTTAAGTTTGACTTGGTGCGCGTGACCTGAGGTAAAATGCTGTCAGCGAGTGCCAATACCGTCTTGCCAGCTGGCGTAAAGGTCAACGGACGCGTCCGGCGATTGACTAAACTGATATCGTAATAATTCTCTAGCTCTTTTAACTGATGGGAGACCGCAGAGGCGGTGACATGCAGCTCATCGGCGGCAGCAGCCAATGAGCCATGTGCTCGTAGCGCAGTTAGCGTATTAAGATGACGAAGCTCTAGCATAAAATGACCTAACCACTGAAGTGAAAAAGAAATAAGGTATAGCAGATAGAAGCATTACACCTGTTATACCGATAGGCGAAACTGATTAGAGCAATATTAATATCAACGTCGACGTAGCAATAACTGTGAAATCACAACCAGAATTAAGGAAGCAACCAGCAATATCGTACCAATGGCATTGACCTCGGGTTTAAGACCCACACGTACCATAGAATAAATACGTAGCGGCAATATCTCATAGCTAGGACCAGTGACAAAGGTCGATACCACCACATCATCGAGCGATAAGGTAAAAGCAAGTAGCCAACCAGCCATCACTGCCGGGAAAATCACTGGAATCAAGACCGTACGCACCATCATAGACTCGCTAGCACCCAAATCTCGCGCCGCTTCCATCAAACGCTCATCCAAACTACTTAAGCGCGCAAAGACGGTTATAACGACAAACGGCAAACAAAACGTAATGTGCGCCAATAATAGAGAGACAAAACCCAGTTGTAGCCCAATTAATAAAAACAGTGCCAGTAGCGATATTGCTAAGACAATCTCAGGCGACATCATTAGCACAAATAACAAGCCATTTAGCAGCCCTTTACCACGAAAGTCATAGCGATGTAACGCCAGTGCGGTCAGTGTACCGATGATGGTTGAGACTGTAGCGGCAACCAAACCTAATAAAATCGAATGCCAAAAAGCATCTAACATTGCCTGATTATTAAAGAGCGACTCGTACCACTTTAAACTAAAGCCGCCCCAATTATAGCCAATTTTTGACTTATTAAATGACATCACTACCAAGACGATGATAGGTAGATATAGCAAGGTATAAATCAGACCAAGGTAGCCTTTGGCGACGATATTGCCAAACCTTATGGGATTTTTGTTTTTCGGCGATTTATTATTTGTTGAGCTATTTAGTGAACTATCAGACATTAGGCCACCTCACTAAAGTCAGTCTTGCCAATACGGCGGCTACTGGCGCGATAGGCAAGCAATAATATCGCCATAGCAAGCGTCAATAGCACACTGGCGGCCGCGCCAAATGGCCAATCACGGGCATCTAAAAACTGATTCTTGATAATATTTCCAACGAGTAAGTTGCGTGAACCGCCCAAAATATCGGCAACATAAAACATACCCATTGCTGGTAATAGTACCAACAGCACCCCTGAGATAATACCAGGTGTCGTTAATGGTAGTACCACATGCCAAAAGGTTTGCGGTTTCGATGCGCCCAAATCCTGCGAGGCAAGCAGCATATCATTGCGCAAATCGCTAAAGACGGCATATAGCGGCAGCACCATAAATGGAAACAATAAATAGGTTAAACCAGCAATCACAGCGCCTTGGGTATACAAAATATCAATCGGCGCATCAATAACGCCTATGGCTAATAAGGATTTATTAATTAACCCGTTATTGGCAAATAATAATTTAAGCGCATACGTCCGTACTAAAGAGTTGGTCCAAAATGGCAATATCAGCATGAGCATTAACAAAGGCTGCCAACGTTTGCTGAAGCGTGAGACAAACCAAGCAAAAGGATAGCCGAGTAGTAAGCAGATTATCGTAGTAATGCCTGCCATCCATAATGAGTGCACGAAGACATCAAAGTACAGCGGATCAATCATACGCACGTAGCTGTCGATACTGATAGGTAAGCTGATAAAAGCCGTGCTATCACGGGTCAGAAAACTGACTGCAATGACCAATATATTGGGTAATAGCGCAAAGATAAGAAGCCAACCCCAAATCAGCCATAGCGTTGCCGTACGAAAAGGGCTTTTATTGCTGATGCCAGTATGTGCCATTAGTGGATATCCTCTTCTGGCAATACCCATTCCCAACCATCGACCCACGATACTTTTACGCCCTCATTAAGCTTATAGTCAAAACTTGGGTCATCCTCATCAAAAAATTCCGATGCTTTAATCACATGACCATTAGCCAGCTCAATAATAGAGTCTAAAGTACTGCCTTTATAATTGCTTTCGATAACGCGCCCTAATAAACCACCATGGGTGTTGTCAGTCGGATCATAAATCCGCAAATCTTCCGGACGTAGCAATAAATTGACGATATCACCGACTTGGACATCGTTGGCAAAATCGGGTCGACGCAGATTACGTAAGGTCGTCGGACCCTCTTGCGCTTGGGCTTCGCAGACCTCGACTTCAATCCGCCCATTGGTCACGCGCCCATCACGATCGGGCTGCTCAGGATAAACGCCTTTGACTTCCGCTTTAAATAAGTTGGTCTCACCGATAAATTTGGCAGTAAATAAATTGGCAGGGGTTTCATAAATTTCAATTGGCGTACCAATTTGCTGAAATCTGCCGTCTTTCATTACCGCAATGCGGTCTGACATCGACAGCGCTTCTTCTTGATCATGGGTGACAAAGACAAAGGTAATGCCAAGCTCACGTTGCAGACGTTTAAGCTCAGATTGCATTTGCAAACGCAGCTTATGGTCGAGCGCCGATAAGGGTTCATCGAGCAATAGCAGTTTAGGACGATTAATCACCGCGCGTGCAATCGCTACGCGCTGCTGCTGACCACCAGATAAATCCTGCGGGCGACGATTGGCTAAATGCTCTAGCTGCACCATCGCTAGCATCTCACTTACCCGCGTTTGAATCTCATCTTTAGGGATTTTTTTTAGCTTTAGACCATACGCCACATTTTGCGCGACAGTCATATGCGGAAATAGCGCATATTGCTGAAACACGGTATTGACCGGACGTTTATCAGCGGGCAAGCCTGCCATCTGTACGCCATCCAAATAAATCGCCCCTGCGTTTGGCTGCTCAAATCCTGCAATCAGTCGTAGTAGAGTGGTTTTACCACACCCTGAAGGACCGAGTAAGGTAATAAACTCACCATGCTTGATGTCAAGATTGATGTCTTTTAAGACCTCAGTATTATCATAGGTTTTCTTTAGACCGGTCAGTTGTAGCAATACCTTATCAGCGTTTTCTGATGCAGGAGTAGTCGGCGGCGTTAAAAGTGATTCGGTCATAATGATTCCTAGATTTCCGACATACATACTAAAGTATCAGTGGCAGTCTGAACGCTGTATACGTTAGATACGATGATTTAGTATGTTAAAGCGATGAGTTTAACGGTGATTGGTCGCAGGCTATTATAACAAACCTTCGCTACAAGTCAGCGCAAGTTCTTTACAGGTTGGTTGAGCCCTATAGTGATCTTGGAATAGCAATTAAAGATGAGTCTACACTTTGTTAAATAGACTAAGTAACCACCCTTAAATTAAATAATTTTTACCATTTTTTTGAATTTATTCCTATACAATTGGTTTGCGTATGATAAATATAGAGTGACTTATAAAAGTAAGAACTTAAGTGAGGTTTGCTTAAAGCGCCAAACGATATCGAAGACTTAGACTCTATGACAGGATAGTTATAGAGCAATTTACTATGTTAACCCGTTAAATTATCAAGGATTTCTTATGCCTAACAATACACGCCCTAAAACAGGTCAGGAAGCACTGGAGCTGCTTAAGCAAGGTAATATACGCTATGTAGACAGCTTGACCAATACCGATCCCTGTATGCAAAGGCGTCCAGAATTAATCAAAGATCAAGACCCTTTAGCGATTATTTTGGGTTGCTCGGACGCACGGGTACCGGTTGAGATCGTTTTTGATCAAGGTTTAGGCGATTTATTTGTCATACGCGTTGCAGGTAACGTGGTAGCTCCTTCACAAATTGGTTCGATCGAATTTGCTGCTGAAAAATTCAATACTAAACTGGTCGTAGTGCTTGGACATTCGCATTGCGGCGCTGTCACCGCCTGTGTTGAAACATTAATCAATCCTGAGCAAAACTACTCACCAAACCTACAATCTATCGTCGACCGTATCCGTCCAAGTGTCTATAATCTGCATGAACTTGCGACCGCTAATGGGCAAGATGTGGATGCAGACGAGCTGGTTGATCGCTCTATACGTGCAAATGTGCGTATGTCGGTCAGTCAATTAAAGCATGGCTCGCGTGCGTTAGAGGATTTAACCAGTAGTGGTCAGCTATTGATCGTTGGTGCCGAGTACGACTTAGAAACAGGTAAAGTGCGGTTTTTAGATGCTTAATAGTGTTCTATAAAGGCTATGCTAGAAAGACTAAGTGTTATAGGTATGATCATTTAATCTATTAGTGATTAAAAATATTTACATATAGGAATAATCATGAGTAATGATACTTTTAACAACGACCATTCAATACAAGAGCAACCTGAAAGCAGCGTAAAGGCTAATGGCGTACAGCCTATCTCAGCGCAGACGACAGGTTATACCTTTAACCATACGATGCTGCGTGTTAAAGATCCTGTGAAGTCTTTAGCGTTTTATACTGGTGTCTTAGGTATGACGTTACTGGCAGTCAAAAAATTCCCAGCCATGGGTTTTGATTTGTACTTTTTAGCCAAGCTGACTGAGAGTGAACGTGAAAACTTGCCGTCAGGTAATGATTTAGAGATTTTTGCCTTCCGTCAGCGTGGCATTTTGGAATTGACTCATAACTATGGTACCGAGACAAAAGCGGACTTTAGCTATCATGATGGCAATCAAGAACCACAAGGGTTTGGTCATATTTGTTTTAATGTACCTGATCTCAATGCAGCGGTAGCTTGGTTTGATGAAAACAATGTCGAATTCAAAAAACGTCCAGATGAAGGCAGCATGAAAAATATTGTCTTTATTAAAGATGTTGATGGTTATTGGATTGAAATCGTACAAGCAGACTTGATGGCTTAATTGATTCATAAGTTAAGCGAATAAAAAAGCCACCTTATTGTTTGATAGGGTGGCTTTTTATATTGCTAAAGGATTCTTATTTAGTCTTTTTCGACTTGGAAATCCGTATGGCAAGATTTACAGCTGTCGCCAACAGGTTTAAAAGCTGGCATCACATCGTCAATGCTAGTTGCTGTCTGTGCAGCAGCGCTTAGCTCAGCAGTGACCTTTTGGAAATTCTCTGCTTCAGCTTTAAAGCCATCAACATTTGACCAAACCTCTGCTTTGGCATTGCCAGCGGCGTCTTTATTATTAAAATGGCTCCAAGGATTTTTAGACTCTTCTGCTAAAAATGCCGCCTGCTCTTTGAAAACGTCAGCATCAAAAGTATCCGGCTCTTTTGCCATGCCACCCATAACCTTCATTGCATCACCGAAGTTCTTCATGATGTCCTGACGAGCTTTGACATCAGGGTCTACTGGTGTACTACAAGCCGTCAGTCCTAAAGTGGCTGCCATCAAAGTAATAGCAAAGATAGATTTTAATGATTTTTGATTCGATACCTGAGTCATGATTCGTGCTCCTTTTTACGTTGCTAATAAAAAGGTGGCGTAGCATACGCATGCTCGTCACCTGATTAAATGGCTACTATTAAAATAAATTTTATCCGATATTTTTAATATATTTTCTTTATCAACATTCGAAAATACTGTTTTTCATGATGCTTAAATTACGTACTATCCTATATTAAACAGCAAGCGGCTTAAGTAGCATAGGGCGAAACCGTGAGTTTTTGTAAAATAGATTAAATATTCTCATAAATTGGTTTTAAATAATCGCTTTCGCTAAGCTTAGTATAGTCAATCCACAATAAAACTGGAACAACCCATATCATAAAATAGTTTAGGTAGATTATTCTCCATCCAACCTTG
>NZ_CAJHBE010000028.1:0-22244 GCF_904846555.1 Psychrobacter sp. DD43 | reverse complement strand
TATTAATATAGATGCTAATTCCCTACTAGCTTATGTAATATTACGTAATTGTTTCGATACATCCTGTATATTCTTGTATTAACCCTTAGTCATTTATCTATTTTAAGGGTTAATAACCGATAAATTCGCTTACATTGTCATCAAAAGTTACAAATTCAAAGTTATTTTTAATTTTAAAGTCGCAATAGCTAATGAATTTTTTGATGAAGAATCATTTTATAAGCAATAGAACAGTCTTATACCTACCTCATTTACTTTTAACGCTAACACTATAATCAAAGTATTCTTAACTGCTAACACACTATAATTGCTGCTCTACCGATTCAATATCAGCATAAACTTGGGTTGTCCCGTCTTTATTGAGCTGCATAACCTGATAGGGCATGAATTTATTTTGATACTCCATACCTGGGCTACCAATAGGCATGCCAGGTACGGCAAGACCCATAGCTTGTACTGGCGGATTTTCTAAAAACTGCGCCATATATTTAGCGGGTACATGACCTTCAAAGACGTAACCATCCGTAGTGACTACAGTATGGCAAGAACGCATTTCATTTGGAACGCTGTAGCGCTCTTTAAATACGGCTAAGTCCGCAACATCTTGCGCGGTTGCACTTAGACCATTATCTTCTGCATGACTTATCCATTCTTTACAGCAGCCGCAATTGGCATCTTTATAGACAGTGGCTGATACGTTTTTTAGTAAGTCTGGTTTACTTACTGATGTCATCATAGAATTATTTATAACGTTTGGTTCAGCTGTCTTTGGAACAGCCAAAACATCTTCAGTTGATGCCGATGTTGTGCTTGCATCAGATACGCCACTACTCGGTTGGCTACAAGCAAATAGTGATGAGGCAGCCAGTAATAATAACGTACTACGCAACCCCTTAGACAGATAACGATTGCATATAAGACTGGATTTTATTTTTAAGGGGGGCATAGTGCTTTCTCATGTACTGTAGGTATTGTGAGCTATAGAAGATCAAGTAACACTTCATATCGTTTGGTAATGTAGCATAATAACCCATTAAACGGAGTACATAAATTCATCCATTGAGCAGTGCAGGCTGGTATCATAAGCAGTTTTTATTTTAAAATACTGCCTGTAGTATTAACGGCTCTATCTAAGTTTTGGATTTTGATTAAAAATTCAAGGCTCATAATTTTGGATAATTTGCGATGCGCCTGTCTACTATTAATCTACAAAAGCGTTTGAGTACTCACTTAAATCAATTACCGCTATCGCTTACGCTAGTAGCAGCATGGCTTGCAGGAGCTATTTTTTTATTTTCGCTAGCGCCTTATGGGTTTTGGCCGCTAGCAATAGTATCACCAGCGATTTTATATGCGCTGTTGGTGACAAGTATGAGTGGTCGTCGCGCTTTTATTATCGGTGAAGCTTACGGTATGGGGCTATGGTGCGTCGGCGGCTTTTGGCTCTATACTGCTATCCATGATTATAGCGATACACCAACGTGGCTCGCATTGATTATGATTGCATTGATGGGTCTCGGTATGGGACTATTTCATGGATTGTTAGCACTAGTCTTTAACCGTATGGTAGGCAAACAACCCTTTTCATTTGCTGCTCTTTGGGTGCTACAAGAATGGTTAAAAACTTGGTTATTCACAGGCTTTCCGTGGCTGTTTGTTGGTTATGCATTTACTGAAGAGTATTGGTTATCGTCCTTAGCACCCGTTGCTGGTGTTTTTTCCGTCTCTTTTGTTGCCATACTATTGGCTGCAAGTTTAGTAGAGCTACTGCTTCGGCGCAGTAGTTATGCCATCGTTTCTGTACTGTTATTAGCCATTAGCACATCATTATGGCTGGTCAATCCGCAATGGACAAAACCTAAGGGCACACCTGATCTGTCAGTGTCATTGATTCAAGGTAATATTTCACAAGATATAAAGTGGCTGACTAAGTATCAAGTAGAAACGCTAAAGATTTATGCGAAGTTAACACGCACTGAGTGGGGACGTGATGTTGTGGTGTGGCCTGAATCATCTATTCCTATGTTTCAGGATGAGGCTGCGGGCTTTATTAGTGAAATGATAGAAATGGCTAATGCGACCAATACGACATGGATAACTGGTATCCCTTATAAGGATAAAGCGGCATTCAATGCCAGTACGGATAAGTATCCCCCATTTTACAATAGCGTGATTGCTCGAGGTGTAGAAGCGGAAGGCCTATACAAGAAGCAGCGTCTAGTGCCTTTTGGAGAGTATATTCCATTTGAAGGCGTGCTCGATATTTTCCCAAGTTTGGCCGGTAGTCAGGATATTAAGAACTATAGTCGTGGTAGTGATCAGCAGTCACCTCTAAAGGTGCGTGGACACAATATAGGGACGGCTATCTGTTATGAGGTAGCTTATCCAGATACCACGCGTAAAAATGCCATCGATACTGAATTTTTGTTGACCGTCTCTAACGATGCCTGGTTTGGCACTTCAGCAGGACCATTGCAACATTTGCAAATGGTACAAATGCGCGCGCTTGAGAACGGGCGCTGGTTTATTCGAGCGACCAATACTGGTGTTACCGCTATCATTAACCATAAAGGTCGTATTGTAAAACGCGCACCGCAGTTTGAGCGTACTGTACTACGTGGTGAGATACAGGCACGGGTTGGTAACACGCCCTTTATGCTTATGGGAAATTATCCTATCTTGATAATAATAACCTTGTTATTACTACTAAGCTATTTTGGCAAAGGTCTAACCACACTTAGAAGACGAGGGTAATAGTAAACTTAATCATAATAATTTAATCAGTGTAAGTTTTTTATTTTTTCTAGGTAACGTCCTAACGCACGTAAATATAAAAGTTTTAAACTATTGACCCCTGCCGTCAAATCCGTATACATAAACTTGGGAGATTTTAATTACGCAGCCTGACGATAATAATCAAACCACACCTGTCTTGGCGATTGATAGCCCAAACCCTTTTGAATCCTCGTCTGATTGTAGTACAGCTCGATATAACTGATAATATCATTGATGGCTGTGAACCTTGTTTTATAGTCTTGATGATATACCAGCTCATTCTTTAATGTGCCCCAGAAGCTTTCTATCGGAGCGTTATCGAAACAGTTGCCTTTGCCGCTCATTGAGCCTATAAATTGATGCTGCTTAATGGTCTTGTGGTAGGCGTGACTGCAATACTGACTGCCTCTGTCTGAATGAACGATTAGCCCTTTGCTTGGACGTTTATTCTTGATGGCCATATTTAGTGCTTTGCAAACTAAATCTGCGGTCATACGCTTGTTAATAGCGTAACCGACAAGCTCTTTGGTGTATAAGTCTTTGACCCCTGCTAAGTACAGCCAACCCTCATTCGTCCAGATATAGGTGATGTCGCTGACCCACGACTCGTTAGGGCGCTTAGCATCAAACTTCTGATCCAGTACGTTTGGATAGACCAGCTTGTTGTGATTGGAGTCGGTGGTGACTTTAAAGCGCTTATGACGACGACATTTAATGCCGTGTTGCTCTTTGATGCTTCTTACCATATACAGGCTAATGTTATGGCCTTGCTCGCTTAGATGAGCATGCAGTCGATCTGCGCCATAACGTTCTTTCGTTTCATTGTGAGCCGCTTTAACCAGTAATTCAGACTGGTTGCGATGTATCTGTTGGTCGCTGAGATCACGACTTAGCCAGTCGTAATAGCTTGATGGCTTAACCCTTAACACACGGCACATAGTGGTGATGCGAAAGAGGAACTGGTTGTCTTTGATAAAGGCGTACCTGACTAGCTGTTTCTCGCGAAGTACGCCGTCGCCAACTCGAGCATAGCTCTCCCCTTGCGTCGGGGCGAAGCAGTGCTTCGCTTTATCCCTCCTCATTTAGTATTTCGCGTTCCTCTTCAGCCACTTTGAGCTGCCGCTTGAGCTGCTTTATTTCTTGAAGAGCACTCATAAGATCAGGATCGTATTGCTTTGTGCCGACAAGCTTGCCTTGATTGGCTTTGTTATGCCAATTTGATAGCGTTTGCATGGCAATGCCAAGCTGCTTTGCAGTGGCTGAGATATTGCCATTATTGTCTGATATCTTCTTGACGGCCTCGGCTTTAAATTCGTCACTGTAGGTTCTTACTTTCTTGGTCATGGTAAACTCCTGTCAATACGCTTAGTTTACCAAGTTTATCTCTACGGTTTCTTCAGCATAGCTCACCATGATTTTGTATCCCTTAATAGTATATTGTAGTATGTTGTATATAATATAACCCCAGTTCGGGATAAGGGCTCAAAAAAAAGATAAAAAAAGAAGTCCGAAGTTGCTAAAGTAAGTTTACCAAGACAAACTTCACAACAAGGACTTCTTACATGGACAACCTAACCGAACTATACTGCCATATTGACGACTTTTATCAGCAATTCAAACCTGAGTTTGACGCTCATTTAATCGCAACGGGACACCAAAGGTTAAGAGCATGCCAGATAAGTGTAGCAGAGATTATGACCATCTTGATACTGTTTCATCAATTACGTTATCGACAGTTTAAGGCGTTTTACTACCATCACATGCTTGGCATGATGAAACGGGAGTTTCCAAATCTGCCGAGCTACTCGCGATTTATAGAGCTTGTGCCGCGCAGTATCATACCACTGTGCAGCTACTTGCAAAGCATGATGGGCGACTGTACGGGTATCAGCTATATTGATTCAACCAAGATAGCAGTTTGTCATAACAAACGTATCTACCGTCATAAAGTCTTTGAAGGACTTGCAACCCGAGGCAAAAGCAGCATGGGCTGGTTCTATGGCTTTAAGCTGCACGCCATTATCAATCATAAGGGCGAGCTTGTATCTGTTAAAGTCACTGCGGGTAATACGGATGACAGAGTGCCTGTTAAGGATATGGCAACACCTGTGTTTGGCAAGGTGTTTGGGGATAGAGGCTATATTAGTAAAGCCCTAAACGAGTGGCTCACAAAACACAGTGATACTACGTTGATAACCAAACTTCGGCGTAATATGAAACCCCAATTACTTGAGCCTATGGATGAGGCACTACTCAATCATCGCTCTTTGGTTGAAACGGTGTTTGGAGAGCTTAAAAACTTGTGCCAAATCGAACACTCACGCCATCGTAGTGTGACGGGGTTTATCACAAACTTGCTGTCGGGTTTGATTGCTTATTGCTGGTTTCCCTATAAGCCCACCATCAAAAACATGCCTCAGCAGGGACAGGTAGCGACATTGTAAATAGTATCAATGAGTTACAATGTGGCTTATCCCGAACTGGGGTTACTAATAGGTAAACGTTTGGCGGCAAACTGCGCCCATGCCAAACTCGGTGCCAAACGCTGCCAAGCAACATGGTCACGCATAACGCCTATCGTTGGTAATACCACCTGCAAAATCGCCAAGATTAAGGCGGCTAGCAAGGCAAAATAACCCAATTCTGTGATTAACATACGGTCTAACCCTGTTTACTCTAATATGATTTAAGCTCACTGTAACGGTTGGATTTTTATTATTGGAAACTATTGAAATTTACTGCTATCTCTAGCTCCAATTGTTTTCGAAGTGTTTTGAAAAGCGTGCCGAAAGTAATAGACAATCATAAATATACAACCATCTTTTGTTAGGTAAGAAGAATATTGAATTAGTTAACCGGACTTATAACAGCCTAATGCCATCTAAATAAGACCTAGACGATCACACCTGAAAGACAGGCGCGAATCCACCGCCTGGCGTACGGAAGTTAGTCACCTGACCTTGATACACACGCGCAGCAGGTAGTAACAGTTTTCCGCCATACGTATAAAGACGTATATCTACCTTTCTTGTTGTTACGATGTCATCAATTTTGAGTGATCTCTCTCCTGCAGGGACAAAGGTCTGTGCGATATAATCTTCATCCAGAATGTTTTCGAAGACGCGTCGAGTCAGTTTGCTACCGCGATAAACGCCTTTGCTTCCATGACCAGCAACTGGCTTAAAAAACAGTTGCCGCCGAGTAAGCCACAACTCTGCTGCATCGTCTCTTGATACAATCTTAGTCCTCGGTACAGACCTTTCGAGGCACTCCACTGCAGCCTCATCCAGACCCCAAGAGCGCAATATTTGGGAGTCTGATAGCAATGTCAGGTTTTGCTTATTGGCCAACATAGCATGTACGCGGGGATTGGGTGTCACTACCACAGCACCCTCTAAATAAGCCTGCTTAAGCAATACATGGTCAGGGTCCTCAAATGCAAAGTCGACAAGCCGATTGTAAATCATATCGATTTTCTGGCCATGGGCTGTTAACGTACCGTCGATATACTCGAGTTCAGAGGGATCAAGTATCACAGTATCAATACCTCTAGCTTGGAGCAGTTGACAGGCTAACTCAAACTCTAAGAACATGAACTGACTCTCGGGGTCATTGTCCACAATGGCTATCCGATTGGGCATAGCAACAGCGGACTGTCGCTGCCACTCCTGTTTGAACATGTCAAACACTGCTTCCTCGAACCTACCTAGCATTTGATTGGTTGCAGCGCTTTGCTCTGAGGGGTTGCAACAGCGTTTTTGTGCGCGAGCGAGCAACACATTCAGAAATGCGCCACCGGCATTAGTATTGACCTCGATGAGCTGAGGTCTATCGCTACCCAAGTGAAAGTCATAACCCATGAGGGCCCCTATTGGGCCTGGGTCGAAAGCAGCTATTTCTGGTGCCCACGACAGCACTTGCTCTTGATACAATGGCAGTTCGGCAGCTGACTCGATAGCCCTGACGATTCGCTCCATCGCCTCTATCTCTGTTTTGGGAACGAACACGGGTGTTGTTGAAAAAAGCTTATTAAGCTCGTTCGCTCCTATTGGATTGTTTCTAGTTTCTACCAATTGATCTTGAAGGCTTGTATTAAGCGCTTTACGATCAAGGGTAATGCAGTAGCACTCTTGGTTAAGTCGATTTGCAAGACCGTCATTTTTTTCGTTGTTATTAGTTGGGTGTTCCATTTAGAGTCCGTCGCTAAGTAGAGTACTCACGCTGACATACTCTAGTAAAAAGTAAAAAAGGTTCTTGGCGTGTTTAAGTAGTGCTAGCTACTTTCTAATGTTTCATTCCCTGAGACTAAATCATTATTTCGTTCATTTTTAATTAATATCTTTGCTAAGAGTAAACCCAGCTCAAATAATAGCCACATAGGAATCGCCAACAACAGCATTGATACACCATCAGGCGGTGTCACTACCGCGGCGATCCCAAAACAGCCGACTATGATATAACGACGCTTATCTTCTAAAATTTGAGTAGAAACGATTCCGGCCATTATCAGCAATAAGGTAACCACTGGAATCTCAAAAGTCAGTCCAAACACCATAAATAGCTTGAGGGCAAAGCTCAGATAACTGTCAATATCGGTCATTGGTATAACGTTCTGCGGAGCGAACATAATAAAAAATTTCAATACCCCTTTGAGTACGACAAAGTAGGAAAAAGCAACACCAGCATAAAATAGAAATATCGAAGATAGCAGTACAGGAATGGCAATTTTCTTCTCTTTTTTATATAAGCCGGAAGCTACAAATGACCAAATTTGATACAGGATATAAGGCATTGCTAAAAATGCGGCGACGAATATCGTTAAGCGAATGGGTGCCATAAAGTTTGACGTTATATCAGTGGCAATCATGGTCGAATTGATGGGTAACTGCGCCACTAATGGGTCTGATAAAAGATTATAAAGCTCGCGTGAAAATCCCACCAATACTAAGAATATAATTAAGACGACCACGCATATTCTTATTAAGTGCGTACGCAGCTCGATTAAATGTCCGGTAATAGGCATATCGCCAAGCGTACCTAACGTATCTCCAGACTCACTATTCTGTGTTGTATCTGTTGGCGCCTCAAACTCTATATCTGTTATTTTTTCTTGTCGACTTTTTTGCCGTTTAAATAGGCTCACTGATCCGCCTCCTGTTTAATGAACGAGGAGGTAGTATTCTGTTGATGGTCTTTATCATAAGGGGTGATTGACTGATGTGAAGCGTCTAGGCTTTGGTTCTGTGACTGCTCAAACTTTTGCATACTGCCACGCATTTCTGCTAATTCGCGCTTCATATCCGACTCGGTCTGACGGATTTTCGCAAGTTCATTTTGCATTTGTTGACGTGTTTCAGCTAGATCAAGCTCAGCTTCTATTTCAGATTGTAGAGTGGATACTGTACGGCGCAGTTTGGCATACCATTGCCCAGCGGTACGTGCGGCTTGCGGCAGTTTTTCTGGGCCCAATACGATTAAAGCAATGACGCCAAACAAGAGTAATTCGGAAAACCCAATATCAAACATAACAGTCACATATATTAATAGACTACTTAGTGCCGCTATTTATAAGCGGCGCGCTTCATACTTTAGGCTGGTCATCAGTGGAAATAGGGCTGATTTCCATATCATCAGCCTGATTACCTACACGCGTATTTAAATCATTACTTGCAGCTGGCGTACTATTTTCATGGCTAAGCACATGATTTTTGCGAGCATTCTCGGGTTCTTCATCTTTGACCGCTTCTTTAAAACCCTTCACCGCACCGCCTAAATCTTTACCTGCATTTTTAAGCTTGGCAGTACCAAATACGACCACCACTACGACCAATAAAATCAGCCAATGTGTAATAGAAAAGCTGCCCATAACGGTATCCTTATATTTTGTGATCTTGTTTAGACCAGTATGTGTCAGTGTGCTTTAGAACACTTTTTACCGTACCAGAATTATAGTTTCAAACGGCGCAATCGCAGCGCGTTAGCAATCACCGAGAATGACGACAAGCTCATCGCTGCCGCTGCTATCATCGGACTGAGCAGAAGCCCAAATATGGGATAGAGCACACCTGCGGCAATAGGAACACCAAGTGCATTGTAGATAAAGGCAAAAAACAGATTCTGTCTGATATTGCGCATGGTGGCGTGGCTAAGCTTATAAGCTTTGGCAATGCCCATTAAATCACCTTTTAGCAGGGTAATGCCCGCACTCTCCATCGCCACATCGGTACCGGTTCCCATAGCGATACCAACATTAGCTTGCGCTAGCGCTGGTGCGTCGTTGATACCATCACCCGCCATAGCGACCAATTTACCGCTGTCTTGCATTTCTTTGACGATACGGTTTTTATCCTCTGGTGAAACATCCGCATGAACTTCATCAATACCTAATTTATTAGCGACTGCCTGAGCAGTTTTTTCGTTGTCACCGGTTAGCATCACAACTTTTAAACCTGCGTCATGAAGCAGTGAAATAGCCTCTTTAGTGCTTGGTTTAATAGGGTCAGCAACTGAAATAATACCAGCAGCTTTACCGTCTATAGCCACAAACATTACCGTTTCACCGTCTTTTCTACGGACATCAGCTTTAGTGGACAGCTCATTATCAAAACTATTTAGGCTTTCCATAAGCTTAGAGTTACCAATAGCGACTTTCTTACCATCGACCACGGCTTGTACGCCTTCGCCAGTAGTCGAATTAAAGTCAGTAGCTTTAGGAATAATGAGTGATCTTTCTTGAGCTGCTCTAACGATAGCTTCTGCTAAAGGATGCTCGCTAGCGCTTTCTACTGAGGCTACCAATGCGAGGAACTCGTCTTCATCTTGACCTACCTGCGCATCAATTGCGGTAAGCTCGGGCTTACCAGCGGTCAGTGTTCCGGTCTTGTCGACAACAATGGTATCGACTTTTTCCATACTCTCTAACGCTTCAGCATTTTTGATGAGGACGCCGTTTTGCGCGCCTTTGCCGGTACCAACCATAATGGACATCGGCGTCGCTAGACCAAGGGCACAAGGACAAGCAATAATCAGTACCGCAATCGCGTTAACCAAAGCATAGGTCATAGCGGGCTCAGGGCCGAATATCGCCCAGACAATAAAGGTTATGATAGAGGTGACAATAACAATAGGTACGAACCAACCCGCCACTTGATCTACCAATTTCTGTATAGGTGCGCGGCTACGCTGGGCTTCAGCAACCATTTGTACAATTTTAGATAATACTGAATCTGCTCCAACATTGACCGCTTCGACCAATAGCGTTCCGGTGCCATTTACCGTACCACCAGTCACTGTATCTCCTGCTACTTTTGATACAGGGATTGGCTCACCCGTCACCATTGATTCATCAACATTACTATTACCATCGATCACTGTACCATCTACGGGTAGTTTCTCACCTGGTTTAACCCGTAGCTTATCGCCAGTGACGACCTCATCAAGCGAGACTTCGACTTCTTCACCGTTTTCATCGACACGTCTTGCGGTTGGTGGTGCGAGCTCAAGCAAAGCTCTAATCGCACCTGAAGTTTGACTTCTAGCTTTGAGCTCTAATACTTGACCCAGTAGCACCAAGGTCACAATGACCGCTGCCGCTTCATAGTAGACTCCGACTTGACCAGAGGCATCTCTGAAACTGTCTGGGAAAACATCGGGGAAAAAGGTCGCGACAATACTAAAAATATAAGCAGCGCCTACGCCTATCGCAATCAAGGTAAACATATTTAGATTGCGGCTTTTTATAGACTGCCAGCCACGGACGAAAAACGGGGCGGCGCCCCAAAGCACTACAGGGGTCGCGAGCACTAACTCAGCCCATTGTAAGATCTTTGAAGAGATACCATACTGACTAAAATTAACTACGTTTAAGTCAAACATACCGCTCATCACATATATTAATAGCGGTACAGTCAACACGGTACATATCCAAAAACGACGAGTCATGTCGTCAAGCTCTGAGGTGTCCTCTTCACCGATAGTAAGCGTTTCGGGCTCAAGCGCCATACCACATATCGGACAACCGCTATTTCTAACGTCTCTCACTTCAGGATGCATAGGACAGGTATATACCGTGCCATCGTAATCAGCAGGTACTTTATCGTATTTACCGCCTTTAACAGATTTTACTCCGCTACTATCAGTATCCTTTCCATGACAGCTAGCGTGACTATCATCTTTAGCAACTTCGTCTTCAGGTTTAAGAAACATGCCACATATTGGGCAGTCACTTTTTTCAACATCTCTTACTTCTGGATGCATAGGACAAATATAAATCGTGCCGTTATAATTTTCTGGTATCTTGTCGTACTTATTGCCTTCGACAGACTTTAACTCAGTACTATTATTAGCATCCGCTCCATGACAATGCGCATGACTGCCCTCATTACTGTTGGATTCAGCAACCTCGTCTTCAGGTTTAAGAAACATGCCACATATTGGGCAGTCACTTTTTTCAACATCTCTTACTTCTGGATGCATAGGACAAATATAGACCGTACCGCTATAATTTTCCGGTACTTTATCGTACTGACCACCTTTGATAGATTTTTCATCGGCAATATGTTTCATAAAATCACTCCTTGAAGACAATAAATATTGATAATAAGTACAACTCTTAAAGCACTATCATCAATCCTCGATTGCTATTCATCTAATCATTAATCTAAAAACCTCTAAAAAATAATTTCTATACTTTTCAATTGGAATTTAGTTTTTATCACGCAAATACTTGAGCAGTGCCATGATTGTTAGTACTAGTACTGCGAAAAATAGTAGGGTGAATAACAAACAGATAAGCATCATAACCCAGCCCATGCCATACATCATTGAGCCGTTCATCATGCCATGCATTGACCCATTCATTATGATTTCTCCTCAGTCTAAACTGTGATCACTCCAACTCTTCAATAAGCGCTTGCATCTCAGCGATTTCACGCTTTTGTGCTTCGATAATGTCATCAGCAAGCTGACGTACACGTGGATCTTCGATATCAGCACGCGAACTGGTCAAAATAGCAATCGAGTGATGCGGTATCATCGCCTGCATCCAATCCACTTGATCGACCGTTTGCTGAGAGCGTACGCCCCAAAGACCAAAGGCAAATAAAACTACGCTAACCCCATAAACCATCAAGTTTATCTTGGTTTTTTTATACATATTGGTCATAAAGGCGAGCATGATAATTGCCATTACCGCGCCCATATACAGCGCCATATAAGCTCGGGTTTCACTAAAGTAAATATGATCCCACTGATAGGTGTTAAAATACATCATGATAAACATCACCACTGTGGATGTTAAAATCATGATTGTGAACTTTACATAAGGGTTCATTTGCTTCTGTTTATTATCCATATGGTTATTCATATTCTTGTCCTTAATTTAGTAAAAAGGCACCTAAATAAAGAGGTGCCTTTTTTTAGAGCTAGTGTTATAAACTGTTGTTACTTACATGGTTAACACTAGAACCAAAACATCACACCAGCAGTCAGACTATTAGAATCAACGTCTTCGTCCTCTTGACGACGTAAGTCTCGCGCATCACCCAAGGCGCTCTCGTAGCTGAAACCAACATAAGGCGCGAGCTGACGACTGAATGTCTCATAAGCCAGCCTAACTTCAGCTTCAAACTCATTAAAGCCTTTAGTAATACCGTTATCGGTATCATCTTTACTAAAGGCAGTCAGCTCCAGCTCTGGTCTGACCACCCAACGCTGATCTAAGCGCCACTCGTACGCTGCCCCAAGATCAAGCTGGACTTGACCATCAGTATATAGATAAGCTCTTGCGTCAGTCTCAACGAAGTACGGCGCCGTACCAGCAATGCCTGCCATGATTGCGGACTTATCGTTTTCAGTATTATAAGCAATACCCGCTTCTCCATTCCAGAGGATACCGAGCGGCTTCCAATAAGCGAGTGAGCTTAGACTATCGATCTCTTTATCATCGTTAGTTTGAGCACTACCTTCACTGCGTAGAGTGACACGATTACTATCAGTACCGTACCACGTATCAAACTCAAAATCGATTTGGTCATTCTCAAACTGATAGCCCAAAGTTTCTACTGACACACCCCATAACGGTAAGCTACCCATCATCACAGGCTTACCAAAGCGACCATAGGGAACACCGTTCGAGTAGTCAGGGCTTCGAGCATCGGCTGGTGCTTCGCCACCTTGCATTCCTGACATGTCCATACTGCCATGATCCATGCCCGACATATCCATGCCACTATGATCCATACCTGACATATCGCCCGACATATCCATGCCACTATGATCCATATCTGACATGTCACCTGACATATCCATACCACTATGATCCATATCCGACATATCGCCTGACATATCCATGCCACTATGGTCCATATCTGACATATCGCCTGACATATTGCCCGACATATCCATGCTGCTGTGATCCATATCTGACATATCCATACCAGACATGTCCATACTGCCATGATCCATGTTCGACATGTCCATACTACTATGGTCCATATCTGACATAGTCATGTCTTTTTTAACCGTGGACGGGTCAGCAGCATTAGCAAATGATGATGCTAATAATACCAATGATGATACCCCGGCGAACCGTAAACCTACTTTATGTATTTTCATCTCATCTCTCACCTATCAACCAAAGATTTGCTTAAACAACGGCAACTTCTCTAAACATCCCTGCTTCCATGTGATAGAGCAAGTGGCAATGCCATGCCCATCTGCCAGCTTCTCCGGTGACATCAAAGCTTATCTTTTGTGCAGGCTGTACCATTATCGTATGCTTACGTACTTGAAACTCACCTGAAGGCATCCGCAGATCGCTCCACATACCATGCAAATGCATCGGATGATTCATCATGGTGTCATTGACTAAGGTAATACGTACGCGCTCACCCGGCTTAATATTGACCGGTGCGGCATCTTTGAACATAACCCCGTCTAGAGCCCAAATATAGCGCTCCATGTTTCCCGTCAGATGTATTTCAATCTCTCTGGTGGGTTTGCGCTGCTCTGCCATTATCTCATCGCCGACAGAGCGCAACTGACTATAATTCAAAACCTTTCTATCAATGTTACGTAGATTAATACCAGGGTCATCAAGGTTCATACGCGGACTATCAACGCGCATATCGGACTTAAAGTCATATTCTGTTTTGGCATGTTTAGCGTTATAGCCATTCGATCCCATGGCGCCCATCATGTCGGCCATCGTCAGCCATTCGATTTTGTCCATAGCAGGTATCGCAGGACGAGCACCTTTTTTGGTAGCAAGCGTTGTCGCAACATAGCCTGACCGATCTATGTTTTGAGCAAATATGGTATGCGCGTCTTTAGTGGGCGTCACGATGACATCATAAGTCTCGGCCACCCCAATACGGAAATCATCGATATCGACGGGACTGACATCAATCCCATCCGTCGCGACGACTTTCATTTTTAGGCCGGGGATGCGTACATCAAATATCGTCTGCGCTGAACCATTAATAAAACGTAGTTTGACAGGCTGTCCAGCCTTGACAAGTTGCGTCCAGTTAGCCGCTGTGGTTTTACCATTCATAAGATAAGTAAACGTGGTCTCACCAGATAAATCAGTAAAGTCTGTCGGCATCATCCGCACCTGATTCCACGTTTTGCGCTTATCAAAAGCCGCCTCAAGATCCGTAGCGGCAATATCGGACAATAGCTTTTTAAAGTCTGGCAGATGATAATTATCAAAGTCAGCACGCTGCTTAAGTAGTTTTAGCAGATTATGCGGATCGCGATGCGTCCAATCACTAAGCAGGATAACGTGATCTTCCTCGATAGGATAGCGTTCGCGCCCTTTCGGCTCAATGACGATGGCCCCGCGCATACCGGTTTGTTCTTGGAAGCCAGTATGCGAGTGATACCAATAAGTGCCTGACTGTATCAGTTTAAATTTGTACGTGAAGGTGCTACCCGCAGGAATACCATCAAAGCTGATACCCGGTACGCCATCCATCTCAAACGGCACTAAGAGGCCATGCCAGTGAATAGAGGTCGACTCATTCAGCTGATTATGGACTCGAATGGTGACCGTATCGCCTTCTTGCATCTTAAGCGTTGGCGCAGGCAGTGAGTCATTTATCAGCGTTGCCATGCTTGACTTGCCGTTGACCGTTATCATCTTCTCACTGACATAAAGATCAAATTCATTACCCGTTAGTATAGGTACAATGTGATCGGCTCTATCACTATTGACTACGACATTTTGGCTTTTAGTTAAAGCACTATTAGCCATCGTCGGTAGTGTGGATAGCATCGACGCGCCGAGCAAGGTGGATGACCCTGTCAAAAAACGCCTGCGGTTAAATCTGTTTTTATTCATAATATTGACCTAAGTTAATCCATGAAATGAGAGTTGAACTTATATATCTGATAACTTATTAATAGAACTACATCTGCTGCGCTGGCGACTCAATAGCAGCATACACTTGAGTGCTGCCATCCTTGTTCAATTGCATGACTTTATAGGGCATGAATTTACCTTCATACTCCATACCGGGGCTACCAACCGGCATACTCGGTACGGCAAGTCCAATAGCTTGTGCAGGAGGATTTGCTAAGAATTCAGCCATGTATTTAGCAGGAACGTGACCTTCAAAAACATAACCATTAGTAGTGACGGTGGTATGACAAGAGCGCATTTGCTGCGGGACACCGTAACGCTCTTTAAATAAAGATAAATCTGTAACGTCTTGCGCAGTTGCGCTTAGACCATGACCTTCGGCATAGCCTACCCATTCTTTGCAGCAGCCGCAGTTGGCATCTTTATAAACTGTGGCTGAGACGTTTTTGAGTAATGATGACGAGCTGTTAACGGGAGCATTTGTAGGAGCAGAACTTTCATTTTGTACTTGTGCATTCTGGGTAGCAGACTGTTCAACCTTTACTGGTTGAGAATCAGAGCCACTGGTATTAGATTGGCTGCAAGCGGCTAGCGTTAACGAGAGTGACGATGTCACCACCAATAAAAGGACACGACTGGATAACCAGCTATGTCCATTAGAAAGCACATGTGTGTAATGTCTCATTAAATTACTCCTAAACGTCTATTATTATGCTCGATATTCTAAAAACTTACACCCTATATTTAATTCTTATGTACTTAACTAAAAACATTAAATGCAGCACTGTTCAGTACTGCATTATTAATATAATAGCGACAACCGTGAGTTAGGAGGCTTTCATATCTAGAAAGTATTAATGCTGCATTCCAGATCCATCATCCGACATATTCATACCCATATCACCACCATCTGACATATTCATATCACCATCAAATGACATGTCCATCATATCGCCATCTATCCTAGTGGTTAGCATCGTGTACTGAGCTTCATCTAATTCAGGTAACGATCTAATGAAGGCTACCATTGCCCACATTCTAGCGTCGTCATGAGAAGCACCCCACGTAGGCATTCCAGATGCCATAATACCGTGCTTGATTGCCCAAAAGCCTTGCTTTGCACCGTCTTCTGTTTGATAACGTTTGACAATATCAGCCTTGGTAAAGTTGGGCGGCTTTGGATATAAGCCCTCACTAAAGTCAGTTTGTGCCACTCCCGGAGACAAGTGACAGCCTGCACACATATCCTTATAGTCCGCGCCCCCAGAAATGATATCGACCTTCTCTAAGTCTGGTACCACAATATCTTTACTGGCATTTGCTATGGAACGATTGCGAGCGGTTTCCAAAAAGCTAAACATCATTGGGCTATGCTCTTGGTCAGCTCCCACATTGACAACACCACTAGTAACAACCGCAAACACGCCAACGATTGCCACAAATACGGTAAAGAGCGCACCCAATAAAAATTTCATATGTTTTCCTAAAACTTTATTTTCGTTAAGTGTTGACTGCTATTTAGCAGAGCTAAAATTTTTAAGATTTACTGTCGTTAGTAACACAGTTTTTTTGGTACATTTGCTTCATTTTACCCATGTTAGCCATCATTGCTTTCATAGCAGGATCTTTCATATCCATCTTGCTATGATCCATTTTTTGCATCATTTGCATATTCTTTTCCAACTTTTCACAGTTCATTTGATCTTTTTTAGCATGCAATTTTGGATCATGCGCCATAGCTGAGGTCGATACGACAAGAGCGATGACCGTCATTGCGATTGATTTAGACAGTAATTTAAATTGTGACATGATTAATTCCTATTATTTGGATTAAAGGTTATTGAGTTCAATAGCTGTTAAACCAGCCTAAATGATACATCATTTATTCTGACTGGCAGATGACGTTAAGATTACAATTCTGTCATTCTCACTGCTTTAGATTCTAATGCGCGATATATTCATTTAATATGGCTTCAGCATTTCTATCACGATCGCTACCATATTTTTTTACAAAATACTTTTCAGACTGCAAATGTTGATCTTGATGTTGAACCTGACAAGCCACTCTGGCGTCGACATAACTTTTCTTTTGCTCTTTGGACATTTGTGCATCATTATGATCTGCGTTTCTTGCAAAACTAGTGAGCGCATCACAATTACCGAGAACAGAAGCATCTAAGTTTGTGGTATGCGCATTGGCCGCTGACATGCCCACTAACATCGATACTGAAAGCAAAGCTGCTTTTTTTAATGAACTATAATTTTTCATATAAGACCCTTTAAAGATAAATAACAAACTGTTTAAGTAGGATAATTGCTTTACTCGTAGAGGCAGTCTGTATCAGAGACAAGCCAATATGCGGCGTTGATTTAGAATACTAAATGGTGGCTGACAGCTAGATGACACGGATATTACATGTTCGTTAGGAACAGCATAATATTGTCATCTTCTTGTCATTAAAACCAAATACCAGCATCTGTCTCTATCCAAAGAACACTGTTATAACAAGGGTTCCTGATAAATATATGGCTGATAAGCTAACAATGTTAGTGATACGCTGTTGACAACTATAATGATATAAAGGTAAGCAACGATGAAAGTACTGTTAGTAGAAGATGAGAAAAACCTTGGAGAATATATTAAGAAAGGCTTAACTGAGGCCGGTTTCATCGTGGATCATCACATGACAGGTTTAGATGGCTATCATGCGTTAATGACTGAAGATTTTAGTGTGGTTTTGATGGATGTCATGCTACCTGACGTCAGTGGCTTTGAGTTGGTACAGCGCTACCGAGCTGCTGGAAAGCATACGCCAGTTTTATTTTTAACGGCTAAAGATGATTTAAGCGATCGGATCAAAGGTATTGAAATTGGTGGCGATGATTATCTGACCAAGCCTTTTGCTTTTGCTGAACTGATTGTTAGAATAAAAAGCCTATTGCGCCGTGCCAATCAATCTGATTATAAAAGCTCGGTCATACACATAGCTGATCTGAAAATGGATATTGCTAAACGCACTGTATATAGAGGCGATACCAACATAAAATTGACTGCTAAAGAATTTGCTTTATTACAACTTTTCTTAGAACGTCAAGGTGAGGTACTGCCACGCACTGTGATTGCCTCACAAGTATGGGACATAAATTTTGACAGTGATACAAATGTCATTGACGTGGCTATAAGGCGCTTGCGGATAAAAATTGATGATGGATTTGATATAAAGCTGATTCATACGGTACGCGGAATGGGCTACAAGTTAGAGCCACTGGCTGTCGACGTGGATAGTGGCATGGGCGACGATAGTATTAATAAAGACAGTCTGACATCAAATGAGACATAAATCTAAGAATCGGCGTTGGTCACTGTTATGGCGAACTGTTTTTTTACTGACAATATTTGTTGTTATCTCTCAAGTTATTATTTATATATGGGTTCAGCGCTCTGTTAACGAGCACTTTGAGCAAATGGACTCAGAGATTATTACCCATGCAGCTTTTAACCTGCGTAAACGCATGGTGAATTTTAACGATCACATAGAACCTTTTACAGTGTCAAAGTCGCAAGCGCTAATTGATGCCAATCATCTACATTCTTCTTGGCTGGATTATGATTTAAAAACGTTAATATCAGACAAAAACGGCAATTTATTGTCCAGCGATCCCAGTAATTTCATCAATGATCTACCGGCAGATTTTAGCTTGTTACAACTATTGCAGGACTATCGCGATCAGCAGTTTATGATCAAGATAAATAATAGGTATTACCGAGCCATTATCATTACACATCAAGAGGTTTTGGCATTTATTGCTCTACCTATCGATGTGCATCATCAATATCTTATCCAGTTTAATCGCCAGCTGAGCTTGATACTTATCGCCATTACCTTATTATTGGTTTCAGTAGCAGCACTAAGTGTACACTGGGGTTTTGCTCCCCTAGCTACTATCGTACAAAAGATGAAAGGCATTAATCTTCAAAGGTTAGATGAAAGAATTGTGGTTGGCGATATGCCGTTAGAATTACGTCCACTAACGGAGTCTTATAATTCTATGATGGTCAAGCTTGAAAGTAACTTTGAATCATTATCACGGTTTTCAGACAATATCGCCCATGAGCTACGTACGCCAATAGCGACGCTGAGTACGCAAACGCAAGTCATGTTAACTAAGCCAAGAGAAAGCGACGAATACATTGAGCAATTGCATCATCAGCATGATACGTTAAAGCAGTTATCCGCCATGATTAACGATATGTTATTACTGGCAAAAACTCAAAAAGAGCTGAGTGATTCGCAAATCAGTCATGTCGATATAGAGAGCTTGATCACAAAGCTTATAGATTATTATGAGATGATTGCTGAGGATCGTGAGATAATCTTTGAAAAATCGGGTGATTTTAAAACAGTACTAGGTGATAAAGGCTTATTGCAACGGCTGTTTGCCAACCTGATGTCAAATGCGATTTATTATGCGGCTAGTAATAGCACTATTATGATATCCGCTACTGTCCTCACTTCAAGCACCTCGCTTAATGCGCCAAAAGACGATATTCAATCCCCAGAGCAGCTCTGGTTAAGAATAACTATGACCAACCGTCTAGACAAACCATTAAATCAGATTGAAGCCGATAAACTGTTTGAGCGATTCTATCGTCATGATAAAACGAATACGATGCATTCAGGAACAGGCTTAGGCTTAGGCTTATCTATTGTGCAAGCTATCGCCAATGCTCATAATGGCAAAGTTAGTATTACTATCAAAGATGAGTGTCTTTTTGAGGTTGCTGTAAAGTTGTTGATTGCCAGGTAGTAAATACCTTCATACTGTCTATGAACCGCTCAGATTAGATCGAAGGCGAGTTTACTTGGAAGGTCTCTCTATCCATAAGATGAGATTCTGACTTGCGATAGTTGTACTTTTCAATTGTTGGACAAAAAATTTCTTATATAAGCCTATTTCATACATTCTATTACCAATAATTATGGTGCCTTTATGATGATTCATCCTCAGTATGATCCCGTAGCGCTTTCCTTGGGTCCATTGGAAGTGCACTGGTATGGGCTAATGTATTTGCTAGCCTTTGCTGCCGCTTACGGTTTGGCTTGGTATCGCAGTACCAAACGCGACAATTGGACCACCGACATGGTCTCTGACTTAGTCTTTTATGGCGCGCTTGGTGTCATCTTAGGCGGTCGTATTGGCTATGTGCTGTTTTATCAGTTCGGTGAATTACTCCAAAACCCTGCCTATATATTAAAAGTCTGGGAAGGCGGTATGTCTTTCCACGGCGGCTTTATCGGCGTCATGCTAGGTATGTGGTTCTTTGCCCGTAAATATAAAAAGACTACCTTTCAAGTATTCGATTTTATCGTTCCTTGTGTACCAACCGGCTTACTGTTTGGGCGTATCGGCAACTATATCAATGGCGAATTATGGGGTCGCGTCTCAGACGGTGGCTATAACTGGCTGACCTACTTTCCGCAAGCCGCGGCGTTTGATATGGAGCAATTACAGAGCAATCCACAATTGCAAGAATTGATGATTGAAGTCAATGGTCAATACATATTGCCTCGTCATCCATCACAGCTATATGAAGCCTTTGCCGAAGGTCTGCTGCTATTTATATTCTTATGGTGGTATTCATCAAAACCACGTCCACGTATGGCCGCCTCCGCTGTATTCTTACTAGGCTATGGCATCAGCCGCTTTATCATTGAATTCTTCCGCCAGCCAGATGCTGACCAAGGATTCATATTATTAGGTTGGATGACCAAAGGGCAAATCTTAAGCGCGCCGATGATTATCGCCGGCTTAATCATGCTGATTTATGCTTACAAACGCGGTATTTATGATTGGGGTAAGCAGTCTGCATATTAGAAATAAGTGTCGAGGTGCATGAACAAATAAATATAAATGCAGTTCTAACAAGATACATTCCATTTGCAGAATTAATACCTATGTTAGTACAAGGATTTTTATTCCTAAACCTAATTTTTTCATCAGATAGTGGAACTTCAAAAGCTAAAAATAAATTTGGATATGTAACTTTTTATGTCAATGTAACCTATTTTAGATGTTATCTGTCTTTAAAATAACCAATTTCTTAGAAATTAATACAAGGAACTACATGATGTATCGCAACAATTACGTAAGATTACATAGTTCCTTAGCGAATTAAAATTCATATTGACACTATAAATTAGTATATTATTTTAATAATTGGTTAAACCCTATATAGCATAATTACTTCACCCACTAAAAAAACGTTTGAGGATTAAATCTAAATTAAGGATTTAATCCTCAAACGTTTTTTTCTGCTTATCAAACAGGAGATATTGTTGTCAGGTTGGTCAGCTATATTCTATAAATGTTACACGAAATTACATTATAAAATAGGTATTTTTTATCATTTTATAAGCTTAAAAAGAGCTTTTATCAGATTTTTATTAGTGATGACATGCTTTACAGCCTATGCTAAAGTCCGATTTGTGTTTTGGCTAACAGTTTGATTTCCAATAAATTTATAAGGTTTTAGCGAAATCGTTGATAATGCCGGCCGCCTATGGAATAAGGGTTTGCAGCATAATTATTAGTCACCACAATGTGTATATTCTTGAGTTGTTGAGATTTAATTGACTGCTCTGTTATGGGCAACAGACCATTTTGAATTAACCGTAGGTATTAGATTTATGAAACAGGCCTTATTGATTTTGTCAGTACTGGGTATGGGCATAGCACAAACGAGTACTGCTGCTGTAACGACCTTTCAAACAAGTAATAATATAACCAATATTTCTGCGGCATCAAACTACAGTTCGTCAAAAAATATTTATAGCACCAAAAGTGGTACTTATGTTTCTAGCAATGATGAAATCAGTCAAGCAATTAGCAACTTAAGTGCGCAGGCTCAACAAAAAGAGAATCAGCTTTCATCATTAAACAGCCGCTTATACGCTGAAAAACAACAGCAGCAAGTCAATAAGGTTCCTGACAGCAATTCAGCCCCCGCTATCGCTGCTGCTCGCGCCTCAAAAGTGGCTTTATCTGGCAGCTCTGGATATTGTGCCCGTTACGTACGTAAAGCACTACAATCAGCTGGTTATGA
>NZ_CAJHBE010000027.1:0-32753 GCF_904846555.1 Psychrobacter sp. DD43 | reverse complement strand
GTGCGCTTAACCTTTACAGTGTCTAACTTGTCCATGAATAAGCTCCTTTTTCGTAAACTTATTTCAGGACGGGACAGTTCGCCAAAAAAAAGCCAGTGATAAGATATCGCTGGCTTTTTTTATGTTTAACGCTTTTTACGATAATTATCGTTTGTTGTTACCAGCGCAATTACTGCTGTAAAGTCTTGGTCTCATGGATTTTTTCAGCAGGATTATATTGCTCAGAAGAAGGGACTGCACCATTGCGATTATTTTCTTTCATCGATTTAGCAACTTCTGGCGGCATATAGTTCTCATCATGTTTTGCCAGCACTTCACCTGCGACAAAGGTATCACCTTGCATTTTACCCGTCGCGACAACACCTGAGTTCTCAGCGAACAAATCTGGCAAAATACCTTGATAAGTCACGGGGACGGTCGATTGAAAGTCTGTGATGGCAAATTCAACGCTCAATGGGTCGTTTGGCGCACGCTGTACACTACCAGCAACCACCATACCACCAGCACGAATACGTTTGTCTTGTGGCGCTTCACCTTGCGCAATGGCAGTCGCGTCAAAGTAGTAGTCGGTCTGTTGCCCAATGGCATAAATCACCAATACCACGGCTATGGCTGCCCCTGCAAGCGTAAACATAACCCACATCAGTTTTTTACGACGAACTGCGTTCATACTACTACCTCATTGATGAGTCGCTGTTTTAGACATTATCCATCTATAAAACAGAAAATATTAAAGAAACTACCATTAGAAAAACGTCCTAAAAATGTCTTTCTAATCGTACTCTTCTAATAACTATATGGTAGCATTTTATGTATAACTCAATAAGGTTACCCGCCTTTATAGAAATCCTTTATCTGCTCATTTATGTATCAGCGAAATGTATCAAATCTAGATATTAAGGGTATGAGATAAAATGATTTCTAGTGAGTATTTTTAGTCACCGGTGTTGGCGTTTTGGTCGTGCGCTGTGCCTGACGGGCTTGTTGAATCGCCAGCTGCTTGATAAGGGCTTGTCTTTGACGACGGCTATAAAATACAAAAGCCAGCATCATGCCAACGGTAATCGCCCAGCATGACCAAACAAAAACGCCATGCTTACCCATTGCAATAAACTCAGAAAAACTATAAAAGTAAGGCTGCATCATATGTCCCTAGCCGTTATTTAATTGGTCGACAGTCATTACAGTCATTTGGCTTGTCCACGGATGTATTCTTTCACCCACGCTTTACCTTGATCACGATGCAAGATTAAAGTGTTGGTACGGTAAATCGCTAAGGTTGCGACCAATAGGTAACTACCGATAATCATCAGTAGTAATGGCAGCCACATATCTGCTGACATCTTAGGAGCCGCAGTCAAAGTAAAAGTCGCCCCTTGATGTAAGGTGTTCCACCACTCTACTGAGTATTTAATAATCGGCAAATTCACAGCACCAACGATCGACAAAATAGCGGCAGCTTTACCACGATTCGCCGTATGTTCAAAGGCTGCAAACAGTGCCATCACACCTGCATATAAAAATGCCAAAATGAGCATCGATGTCAGCCGCGCATCCCAAACCCAATAAGTACCCCACGTGGGTTTTGCCCAAATAGAACCGGTCAGCAAACTAATCACACACAATAAAAACCCCAAAGGAGCAATTGCTTGCGCCACAAGGCTTGCAGTCTTTATCTTCCAAACCAGATAAATGACCCCAAGTATCGCTAAAGCAAAATAAATGGAAATAGCAAGGCTTGCTGCTGGTACATGGATAAAGATAATGCGGTAGCTATTGCCTTGCAGGTAATCAGGCGGCGCGAACGCCAGACCCCAGATACTGCCGATGAGCAAGCAAAGGCTTGCCAGTATCGCCAGCCACTTAACCCAAGGCGAGAAGATGCGAAAGAACTCCTTAGTACCCACTGTGGTCAAGAAAACTTGCCAAATACGTTGCCACAGGCTAGGAGATGAGACATTATTTAGGTTGGGCATGGATATAAACCTATTACGCAGTTGGTGATTATCGAGTAACACGTATGAGTCATACAACTACCTGCTAGCCTACTGGCGTTAAACGCCGAGTAGAATCTACACGTGAGTGTTTGCTTAATAGACCATTATAGCAAAGTTGCCGGTTTTCATCATGTTGTTAATATAAAAGGCTTTAATAACAAAAGACAAATCTACCAGTATAGGTTGTTAATTTAGCCACGACATTTTTAAGGTCATAGCAATGACCCATGGCATCACCAGCACTGAGATAATACTACCTGCCAGTAGCAACGCTAAAATCGGCAGACCGTTAAGACCAGTGGCGAATAAATCAACCGCACCAGTGGCAAAAATCAATACCGGTAACTGCATCGGCAAAGCGATTAAAGGCACGAGAACCGCGCCATTCTTTAACGATAACGTCAAACTGCTAGCAACCGCAGATAGCATGAGCAGCATAGGACTACCCGTGACAATCGATGCCATCAATATCCACGCCTCAAACCAGCTCAGCTGAAATAAAGGTACGGCAAGCAAACTTAATGCCGCCACAATGCCGCTACTAAAAATCCAGTGGATCACCAAACGGATAAGGACCCATAACGGCAGTGAGGCTTTGGCAACGACCAATTGCGCCAATGTGCCATTATCAAGCGCAGGTTTAAACAAACCATCAACGCCCATCACCAGCGACAATAAAGCGGCAATCCACACCGCTGATACACCAAGGCGTTGTAATAATGCAGGCTCACTGCCAACTGCTAACGGGAACAAGGTAATAATCACCAAAAACAGCACCAGCGGATATAACCACTGCACTGCCCCTTGCTGCTTGACCTGCCATTCGCGGCGCCACAGCTGCATAAAACTGATACTACGCATATCAGCCATATGAGCATTTGAGCTGGTATTTATGGTTTGTCTTGGAGTATCTGACTCTATCATTTATTTGCTCTTCTACTGATGCGTATCGCATTTATACTGACAATGATATTGATAGCTTTTATACCATATAATCGGATAAATCGAGCACTTGATTGGCAACACCGACTGCTTGGTGACTGGTCATTAATATCGCCCCGCCTTCATGAGCAAACTCGCGTAATCTGTCTTCCATCCGCGCCACCATATCGACATCGAGTGCGGTAAACGGCTCATCAAGTAACCATAATGGCGTCACGTTAGGCGTCAGTAAATATAAGCGCGCTAGGGTAATTCGCCGAGTTTGACCGGCGGATAAATGACTTGAGCTGATGGTCTCAAATCCCTGCAAGCCTACCCAAGTGAGGGCATCATCAATATCAGCGGTACTTGGGCTAATGCCATATAAATTGAGCAAAAAGATCAGGTTTTGGGCAACGGTAAGATTGGGATGAATGCCCAATTGATGCGACACATACAAAGGCTGAATCGGTAAGCTAACTGCCCCTCGATAATAAGTCTCACCAGTTAGCACCGGCAATAACCCAGCCAGCTGCATAAGTAGCGTGGTCTTACCAGTCCCATTGGCACCAATTAAATGACAAATGCTGCCAGCAGCCAGATTGAGCGAAACCCCTTCGCATAAAGGGATTTCGCCGCGCTGAACGGTCAGCTCATCAAGCGCAAGTAAGGCAGTATTTAAAGCCTTCATTACAACCTCTTATTATTTATTGAGCCGCAGTCGATATTCATCACAAACAAAGACGATGTTCGTGGCATAATACTTTATGCCTATTAACCACACAGTATAACAAATTGTCGATTACTATGACCTCAAAACCTATGCAGACATCAAAAGATACTCAAAACCCAGCTCAAAAATCAGACACACCCATGCTGACAGCAAACAGCTTAATCGATGCGCAAATCACGTTTATGCAGCAGTGGTTACGTAAGCAAGCTGAACCGCTGAGCATGGAAGCGTGGCAGTGGCTTGGTGCGCAGCCATTAGCTAAATATATCAGTAGCGATGATGTACAGCGCCTATTTAATGATTGGCTACTAGACCACCCTCTAAGTGAGGTAATGCGTAGCGATATCCGCGATATTTTGCATAGCATTATCTATCACCCAGCCAATGACAATGTCCCATTATCAGAGCTTATTGACGATACGCAGGTTGTAACGCTGGCCGATTATATCGGCAGCCATGAGCAGCAGCGCAATATCTTGATTCATACCTTGGTTGGCAACGATACGTTTGCCGATTTGTTGACCCAAACGCTATATCACGCCATCAACGACTTTATGGAAAATACGCTAGATAAAGCGGGCGGTGTTGGTAAACTTATGAAGCTTGGGCGCAGCTCCTTTGAAAAGGCAACCAACAGAAACCTTGATGAAAAATTGCAGACCTATTTGCATCGCAATATCAAAGATTTGGCGCATCGCGCTGAAGCCAATGCCCAAGAGCATCTATCCAATGAAGAGGTATCTCGATTAGTGGTCACTGGTTGGGCGCGGATTAAAGAGCAGCCGATTAGCCATATCCAAACCTATCTACGTGATGAGCCTGATAACAGTAGCATCGATCATATCGAAGCCAGTATTCAGCAGAGTTATAACCGCTTACGCATGTCCCCTTATTTGCATAGCCTTGTAGCAGCAAGCGTCGATACTTGGTATCGCAATCATCAGTCTGATACCATCGCACAGGTGGCAAAAAGCTTACATATCGATGAGGCAGCGATTGGGCAGCTGTCTACTACCCTGCGGCCTATCATTTATGATGCGCTTGATAGCGAATGGCTGACGGCCCATCTGCGAGAGATGCTACAAGCATTTTATAGTCAGCCTAATATCAAAGACAGTTTGGGTTTGAACCACCAGTAATATATTTTTATCTGCTTGTTTGGGTATTTTCTTAATCTTTATATTTCATTTGTTGGTTAGCACACTATTTATGAGTCAACGTCACAAACTCAGCTTATGGCAAAAAATAAAGCAGCTGCTAGCCACATCCACTGTGCGCTCTGCTATTAATCATATTAAATCCTCCAAAGATTTGCCAAATGCTGACTTTGATGAGGTTGATAATCAGATGACTGCTGCACAAATAGCTATTGATGATATTAATACGGATCATAAAGAAGCTGACTCTAACAACATGGACAGCAATATCAGCACTAACAGCACTAACGATGCGTTTCATAAAACTAGTAGCGAAGACATCAATGTCGCCGATAATAATAACGCTGCTATAAATAATCCTATGGCCGCTGAGACCAATACCGATGCAGATCTTGAAAATACCGCAGCGCAGAGAAGTGAAAGCGATATACCCATTGTCGATTATTTAAAACAATACTTCGATGACAAACAATGGCCTTACAATTATTATCAGCCTAAAGTAAGAAACAGCCAAAAATCCCATTACCTGTCTTTAAGGATGCGCAATAAGCAGCTTGACTGTGGCTATCTGTTTCGGGTACAAGAAAATAATAAACTGCTGGCAGTCTACGGTATCTTGCCGTTTTTGATACCAGAGAGTCACCAAAGCGCCGCCATATTATTGATTACTCAAATTAACTACGACATGATTCTTGGTAACTTAGAGATGGATGTCAATGATGGTGAGATACGCTATAAAAACGCCATTGATGTTGAAGCGGTCGGACTTGACGACGATATCCTTGAGCATTTATTGCAAAGTATCATTGCCATGACGACGGTTGCTCATGAGATATTTAGTGATTTGGTCAATAACCAATACCCTGCTGAAGAATTATCCGATCTACTTTTGCAGCTACGCCAACAATCCGATTCAAGAACCTTCTTTTTGCCCACTCAATTTGTACAGTGAGAAGTCGCTACTATTAATATACTGAATTCAGTATTAAAACGATACAGCGGGACTGGGATGAATTTTACGCCGCCTCTGTCGGCGTAGGCACAGTAAGCCAGAAAAATTTATACCAGTTCCGCGTTGCAATATAACGTATCGGTTTTATTTGGAATTGACTGTGGCTAATCTACTCCTGAGAAAACAAGCATCTAAGATGACTGCTTTAAAACACCTCATTCGACAACGATTTCTTTAGAAAAACAATACGATATTAAAAATACTATGTTAAAAATTGCCTACTCTGATATTTTTCGTTATTCAGTACCCGAAAAACATCGTTTTCCGATGCAAAAATACACTATGATTCCTGAGCGCTTATTAGCGGAAAAGACTATTAGTGCGAATAACTTTTTTGCGCCCACACGCTTAAGCGAAGATGAAATCTTAACGACGCATACTGCTGACTATTGGTATCAACTTAAGACCCAAACGCTACCAAGAAAAGAAGCGCGAGCGATCGGCTTTGAGATGACGCCTGAGTTAGTAGAGCGTGGGCGCTATATTGCTCACGCGACTTATGAATGCGCAATTTTTGCACAGCAATACGGCGTCGCGATGAATGTCGCGGGCGGTACCCATCATGCCTTTGCCGATCATGGTGAGGGATTTTGCGTCTTTAATGATGTCTGTGTCGCGAGCAATTTACTATTAAATCGCGGACAAGCACAAAGGATATTGGTCGTTGATTTAGACGTCCATCAAGGCAATGGCAATGCCAGTATCATGGCAGATGAGCCACGCGTTTTTATCTTTAGTATCCATGGCGCAAAGAACTATCCGTTTCGTAAACAAGTATCAGACTTAGATATTGAGCTAGATAACGATACTGGTGATGAGCAATATTTACAGATTTTAGCGCAGACCTTGCCAAGACTGATAACGGATTTTGCACCTGATATGATTTTTTATCAGTCGGCGGTTGATGTACTAGCGACGGATAAATTAGGCAAGCTAAGTTTAACCATAAAAGGCTGCAAGGCGCGTGATGAATACGTCCTACACCAAGCCAAAACTGCCAATATTCCAATCGCTATCGTCATGGGCGGTGGTTATTCAGAAGATATTAATGATGTGGTTGAAGCGCATTGTAATACCTTTCGACTGGCGCAGCAGATATTCTTTGATGAGGCGACTGACTAAAATTTAGCATCAATTCTATTCTCGCTTCTGCTAAGCCATAAATGACATAATCCCCTGCCAGCCGATACGTATACCAAGTACTGTAAGGATCACTAAGATAAGCTGACGAAAGCGTGCTTGTGGTAGATAACGTCGCAAGCGGATGCCGACTAAGAGCGCGGTGATTGACATGACACTAAGTAAAGCAATCAGCTGCCATTCACCACTGCTTAATGCCATGATAGGCTCACGCAATACAATGATTTGGGCAATTTTACCCAAGAAATAGCACATATTACCGACTTTAGCGATAGTATGCTTATCGTTGCTTGCAGACAATAAATACATCATCAATATGGTCGACATAGCATTGGTCGCGCCGCCAATCACGCCTGCACTAAAGCCAACGATGATTAACACAGGCTTGGTCGCAGGTAGACGAAGTTGCTTACCAAGCAAGCTGCTTATGACGTAAAAACCAATAACGGCTGCCAATAACAATAAAATATATGCGCTATCGACCCATAATAAGAGCTTCGCGCCTAAAATACTACCGAGTAAGCTGGTCAATGCCAGTAACCAATAGCGCCTGCCGTAATAGATGAAATTTTGCCAAATCGTGCGACCACCACCTGCCAGCCAAGTCATCGCATTGAGTAATAACGATGGAAAAATGACTAATACAATAGCATGTGGTAAAGGATACATACTGGCAAGCGCGGTAGTAGTCACCAAGGTGATACCTAGGCCACTAATACCGTGTAGTAAGGATGCCAGAGCAAAAATCGCAATGAGCAATAACGTTTGAGTACTATCGCCATCTATCATGTTAGCCCTACTAGTCAAGACTTCATATCTTCTTCGATATGTATTATGCTTATGCAACAAGTAATCATACGAATCGTCACTACAATGCGTGCTGTAATGAGCAGCACTGAGCACTACTAAACATCACTAAACATCACTAAACACTGTGACGTTGCCAAATCGCCTCACCAATAATCGTCGTTAGCTGCTCAGCAATTTTATCCTTACTTGCTTTATCAAGTATGATGCTATCGTGCTCATAATGTGTTGAGAAAAAAACCTCCATTGCATTGTCATCACTGGCAAAGCCGATATCAGCACGTGAGACGTCATTGCAAGCAATCAAATCTAAATCTTTAGAAAGCAGCTTACCACGAGCATAACGTTCAACATCTTGAGTTTCTGCTGCAAAGCCAACGACAAACAACTCAGGATGAGCAAGCGAAATCGTCGCTAAAATGTCAGGATTTTTGACCAAGCTTAGCGTCATTGCGTCTTGGGTTTTTTTTATTTTTTGCGGTGCTGCCTCTTCCGTTCGATAGTCAGCGACCGCAGCGGTGGCGATAAAGATATCAGCGACTTTTATATGATCATCGATGCCATGCTCATGTGTTCCTAGCTCTTGCTCTTCATGCCCGTGTGCTTCATCGCAGTCACAGTCGCCATGGTCATGGCTGTGCTCATGCATATGATCGTGAGAATGATCATGTTCATCTTCAACCATATACTGTAGTGCACTATGCGTGCCTGTCACACACTGCTGCGCGACCGTCAACATCTCTTTAGCTGACAATACATCAATGCGTGTGACATTGAGCGGTGTTGGCAAAGCAACTTTGCCACCAGCAATCAAGATAACGTCTGCACCAGCAGCAACACAGGCACGCGCCAAAGCAAAACCCATTTTCCCCGTAGAATGATTAGACAAATAACGCACCGGATCAATGGCTTCAACGGTCGGTCCTGCGGTAATCACGACTCTTTTACCTGCCAATAACTGAGGCGTCGTCTGCATTGCTTGAAACAGTAAAATTTCTTCTAATAACTGTTCAGGCTCAGGTAAGCGTCCTGCACCCACATCGCCACAAGCTTGCTCACCACTAGCAGGCGCAATGATTTGGTAATTCATATCACGCAAGGTTTGCACGTTTAAGTTAACGGCAGGATGCGCCCACATCTGTTGATTCATCGCAGGCGCGATAATGACTGGCGCTGTCGTTGCAAGACAGACCGTGGTCAGTAAATCATCTGCCATACCCATTGCCAGCCGCGCTAACGTATTGGCAGATGCCGGCGCGATGACCATAAGGTCTGCCCATTTTGCAAGCTCGATATGACCCATGCCCGCTTCCGCTTTTTCATCGAGTAACGAGATATGCACCTCATTACCCGTCAAAGCTTGTAGGGTTAGTGGAGTGATAAAAGCCTGTGCACCTGACGTCATAACGACGCGCACCTCAAAGCCTGCCTTGATTAATAGACGGGCAAATACAGCAGATTTATAAGCGGCAATACCGCCAGTGATAGCAAGCAGGATATTTGACATAAGCGTGGCATCAGCAAAAAATTGAAAGATAAAATTGCGCTTATAGTAGCAATTATGCGATAAGTTAGGGAAAGTTTTCTAAATTTATCTCGTCGCAAGTGCATCTTAAGGAATAAGCATGGCAATCAAAGACTGGCATGAGGATGATAGACCGCGTGAGAAGCTATTAAAATTTGGCGTCGCGCACTTATCCGACGCTGAGATATTGGCGATATTTCTGCGCACGGGCACACAGTCGCAGTCAGCCATTGAGCTGGCTCGTCATTTGATTGAGCAATTTGGTAGCCTAGCAGAGCTGTTAGCCGCGCCGCAAGAAACTGTCCTTGCTTGTCACGGCATCGGTCCTGCCAAATACGCGCAGATACTCGCCTCACTTGAGATGGGCAGACGCTATTTGGACAGTCAGCTTAAAACGGGTCAAGGACTTGGACGCTCGCAAATGGTCAAAGACTATATCAGCACTCAGTTGCGCGGTGAGCCGCGAGAAGTGTTCGCCGTGCTATGTTTGGACAATGCCTTGAATCTAATCAATTTTGAGATATTGTTTACAGGCGGCATCTCTTCTTGCTCCGTCTGTATAAAGCATGTGCTACGTCATGCGTTAAGCCATGCTGCAAGCCAGCTCATTATTGCTCACAACCATCCGCATACCGATGCTAAGCCATCAACGGCGGATAACTTGTTAACCTATGAGCTCAAAAAAGCTTGTGACCTTATAGATTTGTCTTTGATTGACCATGTCATCGTTGGGCGCAATGAGACTTTATCTTATGCTGAAAACGGTTTACCGCCTTTTAACTAATGTTTAATGACTCGCATTTGGTTATATACACAAATCTTGATACATATTATCGACACAGCGTAGCGTTTTCGCTCTTGATAGTTATAAACAACTGTTTCATATTGGTAGTTAACTTCATTTTTGGGAGAGCCTTTATTCCCGATGCGAAGTTTTTATTTTATATCAGCTCTATTTGAAATCATTAATGTCAAAAAACTAAAACTATTTTTCACTATAAAAAAGGAAGCTTGGAATATAAAACAACAATCATAGTTATTTCAAACTTTCTTATTCACTTATATTTTGACGCTTTTTTATTAAGCGTTGCAAAGGAGGCAGTTATGGCCATTGGCTTATTTATTTTGGCAGTCATCATTCAATTAGCCATGGTCTTGGCCATCTTTTTGTTGTCATTATCGCGTGTCACAGGCAGCATTGTTGCTTTAATTACTGTCCTCGTTACGGCTTTCATCAGTCCATGGTCGCTTATCCTAGGTCTACCCATTGCCCTACTTTGCCTGATGTTGCTGATCACCCCTATTCGTCAAAGCATGATCACCAAGCCTGTTTATAAAGCCTTAGGCGGTGCCATGCCAAGCATGAGTGACACCGAGCGTGAAGCACTTGATGCTGGTACTAGCTGGTGGGAAAAAGAGCTGTTTATGGGCGCGCCTGATTGGGATACGTTTGCAAAATACCCCTATCCAGAATTGTCAGAAGAAGAGCAAAGCTTTATAGATAATGAAGTAGAAGTGCTCTGTGCAATGCTTGATGAGTGGCAAATTCATCATGAAGATAAAGAGCTGTCACCAGAGGCGTGGCGATTTATCAAAGCCAATGGCTTTTTGGGTTTAATTATTCCCAAAGAATATGGTGGATTAGAATTTAGCTCATATGCCCAAAGTCGCGTGATGAGTAAGATTGCCTCACGCTCGCCGACTGCTGCAGTGACTTGTATGGTACCAAATTCACTCGGTCCTGGTGAGCTGTTGATGCATTACGGTACCGATGAGCAAAAGCAGCGCTGGCTACCGGGTCTAGCGAAAGGTGAAGAGGTTCCGTGCTTTGGCTTGACAGGTCCAGAAGCGGGCTCTGATGCCGGTGCGATTCCGGATACTGGGGTGGTTTGTTATGGCATGCATGAAGGTGAGCAAGTGCTTGGTCTACGCATGAATTTCTCTAAGCGTTGGATTACTTTAGCCCCTATCGCAACAGTAGTAGGTTTAGCATTTAAAATGCACGACCCCGAAGGTTTACTTGGTGATCTTGAAAAAACCGATTACGGTATTACTTGTGCGCTGGTTCCAGCCAGCCACCAAGGGGTCATTATCGGTCCACGCCACAATCCAATCGGTTCGCCATTTATGAATGGCACAGTCGATGGTCAAGATGTCTTTATACCGCTAGATTATATTATTGGTGGAGTGGAAAATGCAGGTCGCGGTTGGCGCATGCTGATGGAATGCTTGGGTGTCGGTCGCGGAATCTCATTGCCTGCCCTATCGACTTCTGCCAGTGAAATGAGCTATTTGTCGGTTGGTGCCTTTGCAAAGGTTCGTGAGCAATTTAAAATATCCGTCGGAAAATTTGAAGGCGTGCAAGATGCCACCAGCCGCATTGCCAGTAATACTTATATGTTAGAAGCTTTTAGGCATCTGGTGACTTGTGGTCTAAACCAAGGTGGTACACCATCAGTGATGACAGCAATGGCAAAATACTATGCCACTGAGACCATGCGTTCAGTGATTAATGATGGTATGGATGTCGTTGGTGGTCGCGCAGTACAAATGGGACCACGCAACTTTTTAGCAATTCCTTATCAAGCGATCCCAGTATCAATTACCGTTGAGGGCGCAAATATATTGACGCGCTCGTTGATGATTTTTGGTCAAGGGGCGATGCGCTGTCACCCTTATCTATTCGATGAGTTGCAGCTACTACAAAGCGAAGATAAAGAAGGCGCACTCAAGCAATTCGACAATTTATTCTTTAAGCATTTGGGCTATACCTTTAATCGCGGTGCGAAAGCGTTCGTAGCAGGCTATGTTGGTGGCAGCAATGATGCGCCAAATTTTGCAGATAATTTTACCCGTCCCTATTACAAAGACATTAACCGCTTAAGCGCAGGCTTTGCTTTAACTGCTGACATGTCTTTAGGGTTATTGGCTGGTGATTTAAAACGCAAAGAGATGCTATCTGGGCGCTTAGCAGACATCCACTCTCATCTATTTATCTGTACAGCTATTTTGCAGTTCTATGAATATGGCAGCAAATCAGTCGCTGAGCGCTTGCATGCTGAAGTGGCGCTAAAAAATAGCCTTTATACTATCCAAGAAGCATTCCTATCTTTATTTGCCAATTTTCCAAATCAGTTTGCAGCCAAATTAGTGAGCTTTGTGACTTTTCCCAGTGGTCGTATCTTTGCCCCAGTGAGTGATGAATTAAAACGCCAACTGGGTGATACGTTTATGGATGATTTTGAAGCAAATCCCTTCCGCGACTATCTTAAAACCATGGTTTATTATAATACTGAGCCGGATGATGTCACAGGGCGTATGGAGCATGCTTATCAAATACTGCTCGAAGTCGAACCTTTATGGCAGAAATTTAAAAAAGCAGAACATAAAGACAGTTTTGAAGGTTTAACTTTTGAAGATCATGTGGTCTATGCCAGTCAAAATGGTGACATTACTGAAGAAGAAGCTGAACAGTTAATAACCTATAATTCTATACGCTATGATTCCTTATTGACCGATACATTTGATAAGCATTTATCAAAAGTTCAAGAACGTGCTAACCCACACAGTTTAGAGAACGCTGTACATAGGCTAACTGACTATGCTGAACTAAAAAGCGATGCTCAGTTAAAAAACAATGCTCAGTTAAATCAGGTATTGAACCCTGATAATCTGCAGCAGACCTCTGAAAATATCGCATCAATGGATTCAATGCCAGACAATAACCAACCAACAGGAGATGCTAACCCTGATCATGGCTATGAGAGTGATGGCGATGTAAAAATGGTCAATGAACAAGATACCGCCAAGGAAATTAATGCACAGACTGATTTTCAGGATTCACATCCTGAAATAGAAGCCCTTGGCTCGCGTCACCGTGATGCAGCATCGCATCTAAATGAACGTATGAGTTATAACCATAGATTAAACAAAGATAAATTTGCTAGCACAAGTAGGGAGCAAGACAATCACGAGCAGCAAACAGAAACCAGTGACCCTACATGGAAAGATGGTTTGCGCCGTGGCGAAAACGACAATGTCTAACTAGGATTGATCTACCTATCGCCATTTATCTATATTGATTGAAGCAAGTGAGGTGGTCTCATCAGAGTCATCTCGCTTTTTTATTTTATCGCTCATATTATTTTTTTATGCTCCTTCAACAACGCTTCATTCAGTCAAATTCATATGAATTTTTGACAGATGAAAAATCCGAACATACTAATATTATAATGTCACGTTATTTAAGTCATAAAAAAATCTTGCAGTATCCCTAGCTATTCTTTTATATTGTCCCCCAAAATCTGACTTAAAGGTCAGTTCATATATTTATAGACGTCACAGTAACAGTCATGACAGCAATCTTGCACTCATATTGAGCGCGCTATTGTGTCTATTGCTGTGCGTAACGGACACCAAGGATAGCGTTTATGTGGAAAAATATGGGTTTGACCGGCAAAATTATTGTTGCCATGGTGCTCGGTATTATACTGGGTCTATTTATAAACTACTCTGGCTTGAACACGGAAGGCAGCTTTGTTAATAATTATGTCACCAACGGTTTTCTTGCCATTGTCGGTAAGCTGTTTGTTAACTCGCTAAAAATGCTCGTCGTGCCACTGGTCTTGATTTCACTGATCTGCGGCGTATGCGGTATCGGTGATATTCGTCTATTAGGACGTATTGGTACCAAAACCTTTTTCATCTATATGGTGACGACAGCACTGGCGATTGCAACTGCTATTGGGCTTGGCGTACTGTTTGGTATCGGCAAAGGCATGAATATAGCAACAGAGGCGGCGTTTGAAGCTGAGAAAGCGCCACCACTACTTGATGTATTTTCCAATATTATTCCCTCTAACCCCATCAGTGCGATGGCAAATGGCGACATGCTATCAATTATCTTCTTTGCCGTTTTGATTGGTATTAGTATTTTGATGGTAGGAAAACCCGCTAAAGGCTTGGTTCAAAGTTTAGAGCTCATCAATGAAGTCATCTTAAAAATGGTGACTATCATTATGAATCTTGCACCATATGGTGTCTTTGCGCTATTGACCAAAGCCATGGCAGAACTTGGCTTAGACCTGATTTGGTCATTACTTGGTTATGTTGCGGTACTGGTTGGTTCACTGGCATTCCATTTCTTTGTGACCATGATGATTGTCCTCAAGCTGTCTTCAGGCTTGTCAGTCAGAACGTTTTTGGCAAAAATGCGCGAAGTACAGATTTTTGCTTTTAGTACTTCAAGCTCGAATGCAACGATTCCAATTACCTTGCGTACGGTCACCAAGCGCATGGGTGTTAATAACTCAGTTGCTTCATTCACCATCCCTTTTGGCGCGACGATCAACATGGATGGTACAGCCATCATGCAAGGCACAGCGACCATTTTTATTGCCAATATTTATGGTATTGACTTGGGTATCACTGAGTATTTGACCGTTATTTTGATGTCAGTGCTCGCCTCTGTCGGTACGGCAGGTGTTCCAGGTGTTGGTCTCATCATGCTGTCAATGGTATTTGCCCAAGTCGGTCTACCGATTGAAGGTATTGGTCTTATTTTAGGGGTCGACCGTATCCTTGATATGTTACGTACAGCAGTCAATGTCGGCGGTGATGCTGCGGTGACCGCTATCGTCGCAAAATCAGAAGGTAAAATGGATTTAGCGATTTATAACGATCCTGATGCTGGCTCAAAAGATGTCTTTGACGGTCATATCGATGAGAACAGCGAACGCGAATTCTCTGAAGTCTTTAGTGATGGCATTATGGGCAGCGAGTATGACGATGTTAAGCGCGGCTAATCGTGATCAGTGATTGCCTATAAATAAGTCATAAAAAAACCTCAGCCGATTGGTCTGAGGTTTTTTTATGCAGCAAGTACGTTTTTAGACCAAGAGTTGCATTCTTCTTGATCAATCTACTCTCCACTAACCAAGTACATATTTAGTCACCATCACAAGACAAACCAATACAATCATGGGACGAATGAGTCTACTGCCACCTTTTACTACCATATGCGAGCCAAAATACGCCCCTATAGTTTGCCCTACCATCATCGCCAGCCCTACTGTCCACAATACATTACCGCCCAATATAAAGAAGATTAATGAGCCAATATTGGTCGATAAATTCAGTACCTTTGCCGCACCAGTTGCTTCGATAATTTTTCGACCACGTAACGCCACATTGCCAAGCGCAAAAAACATACCCGTCCCAGGTCCCATATAGCCGTCATAAAAACCAATTAAAGGGGCGGCAATTTTTTGCCAAACACCTTCTGAGATACGAGGGGCAGCTTCCACTTCACCAAGTTTGGGGGCAAACAAAGTATAGATACCAATGGCCGCAATCAAAAATGGAATCAGCTTTTCTAACAAGTCAGGTGGCGATAACTGCACCGCGATTGAGCCAAAGATAGAGCCAATAAAAGCCGCAATAATCGCTGTTTTAATATTCTTGGGTTTAACCACACCCTTTCTAATCATGGTAATAGACGCCGCTAGTGCCCCTGATGCTGCTTGTAGCTTATTGGTACCCAATGTCAATACAGGCGGAATATTGGCAAGTAGCATGGCAGGAATGGTCAACAAACCACCGCCACCAGCAATAGCATCGATAAAACCTGCCAACGCGGCTACAGCGGTCAACATTAGAATAACTTCAATAGAAAGGGATACGTCCATGACACTGACCTGCAAAATTTATGATATAAGAGACACAAGCCTTAAAAGATTCAACCAATTCTACTTTTTAGCAGCATTTTTTTAGCAATACTTTTTGATAGTATTTGTTTAAAAACGCTCATTTAAAAGTAGTTGGATGAATATCAGGCAAAAAATATGGATAGATAATGTGTATATTATTTTGATAACGGCTAATGCTATAAGAGTCAAATCCGATGCTAACCGTTACGTAAAGCGGCTTATTATAAAGATAAAACTGCGAAAAAAGCCATAACCCTAGCAAATTCTGCTAGATTTATCGCACAAGATACTTTAAAAACAGCTTTTTTCGTCATGAAGCTTTCAAGTTAAAAGGTAATACCGGTAACCTATTTCATTTGTTTATATGAATAAGAATATGAGAAACTAGGGATATACGTCTATTACACTGGTATTATAAACATCAGTGCTAACAAAGACTCGTCCCCATATGTGGTCGCGTACTTAAGGCGGAGCCATTACAGACATACAAAAATACTTGAGCTTTTGAATACTTTCGCACGTTTTATTTAGTTAATGAGGACAATATGGCAATACATAAAATCAGAGCGTTTTTTAATCTCGAGGCTTCGGGCGGCATCGTCCTAGCGCTGGCAGCTATCGCAGCAATGATTATTGCTAATACTTCTCTAAATACGTGGTACGAATCCTTTATTCACGCACCTGTCGCTATTCAAATTGGCAGCTTCTCAATCGCTAAAGATGCGCATCATTGGATTAATGATGGCTTGATGGCAGTGTTCTTCTTTTTAGTGGGACTTGAGCTTAAGCGTGAAGTGTTAATCGGCGAGCTGTCCAATGTAAAGCAAATTATCTTGCCAGCAGGGGCGGCTCTTGGCGGAATGATCATGCCAGCCATCGTCTATCTGTTTTTTAACTATAATGAACCTGAGTTTTGGCGAGGTTGGGCGATTCCTGCCGCAACCGATATCGCCTTTGCTCTTGGTATTTTGAGTTTACTTGGTAATCGCGTACCCAACTCATTAAAAGTATTCTTAGTCTCGATTGCTATTTTTGATGATATCGGCGCGATTATTATCATTGCTTTATTTTATACCAATGATTTATCGCTTGGTTCACTGGCTATCGCGGGCTTATGTCTGCCGTTTTTATATCTGCTTAATCGCCGTAACGTTACTAGCATAACTCCTTATTTGCTAATTGGCGTTATCATGTGGGTTGCCGTACTCAAATCCGGTATCCATGCAACATTAGCTGGGGTTGTATTGGCGCTATTTATTCCTTTATTTGATCGCACTGACCCTGAGCATTCCCCGCTTGAAGAGCTTGAGCACGACCTACAAAACACCGTTTCTTACGGTATCCTGCCATTGTTTGCTTTTGCCAATGCGGGCATTTCGCTTAAGGGCGCAGGGTTTGGCGAGCTGTTTCATTCTGTGCCGCTTGGTATTGCCGCCGGACTGTTCATCGGTAAACAAGTAGGCGTCATGCTGATGTGCTGGTTAATCTTTAAACTGGGCATTTCTACTATGCCAAAAGGTATGAACTTTAAGCAAATCTATGGCGCAGCATTGTTATGTGGTGTGGGCTTTACCATGAGTTTGTTTATCGGTGGGCTTGCATTTGCCGGTGAGACACCATTATTTGATGAGCGTTTGGGTATCATTATGGGTTCAATCGTCTCTGGTATCGCAGGTTATATGATGCTCAAAGCCACTTTAAAAGATGAGGTTAATGTAACCTCTGTAGACTTAACGCGTCATTCTTAATGTACGATTGAGCTACTTTATCCCAAAGTAGCTCAATCAACTTCATAAAAAGCAGTTGATACAGAGTTGCTTATAAATATGGATTCCATCGACATCTCTAAAAAAATCGCTAAAACAAGTACCGCCAGTGCTCGGCAAGGTGCAGGCTGTCATCAAGCGCCTGTTTCTTATCAGCGTCATGGACGCACCACTGCCATTGATGATCATAGTGATCTGCAAGTATTAAAACGCATTAAGCGTTATCTACTGCCAAAAGACTTTGTCATATCGCAAGATTTGTTAGAGGAAATAGTTGCAGGCTACGATATTGGCGATCCAATAGCAGATGATCTAGCCTCTGATGGCATTCGTTTTGCCAAGCCATTACAGCAGTTTATTATTGATGAGAAAGCGGACTCTAACCTCAAGAATAATTCCTCATTCAACGCATTAACTGAACAATTTAGTCGCCATCCCGATTGGTTTGATCCTAAGCTTGCCCAAATCGGCGCGGTTGCCTATCGCCGTTATCCACTGATGCTGATTTGGCTGTTGCGTAATGTGGCCCTCATGGCAGGCTATAGTATCCCTGCCTTATCGCTACCGCTGATTCAGACTGGCGCACTGATGCATGACGCTTTACCAAGATTGATGCGTACCTACGCCTATATCTTGGCGGTCTCTGAGCACCCTCAATTGCATTTAGATTCAGAGCATAGCAAACCTAATATTGAACGAGTACTGGCTATCGGCTCTGAAGGTTGGCAGCAATCCATTAAAGTACGTCAAATACATACCTCAGTACGACAGAACTTGCTCAAAGGTAAAGGCAATGCTGCTAAAGGCGTCATACCAGATGCCAACCAACATCACAATCCAGATGGCAGCTGGAATACCGCATATTGGGGTATTCCTATCAATCAAACCGATATGATTGCTACTCATTTGCAGTTTTCACTATTGATTATGCGCGGATTAAGATTGCTTGGCGCCCGTATTAGCACTGAGGAAGCAGAAGGCATTTTGCATTTATGGAATCTTGCCAGTTATTGGATGGGGGTAGATTTGCAGCGACTGCCAAAAGATGAAGCCGCCAGTTGGGAATGGCTCTATACCTATTTGTCGATTCAGCAGCTTGATTTTAAAATGGGACGACCACTGGCAAAAGCCCTACACGATTTGCCACGTCAGCTGATGGGTGAGGACAATCGCCGTGGGCGTTTTGTTGAGATGGTCAATGCCAGCGTGACCCGTACCTTGGTTGGTGATGATATTGGCGATGGGCTAAACCTACCAAAATCAAAAATACGCTTTGGCGTATTGTCTTCCGTGCCGATTCTATTTGCCCTCGATACTGCCCGTCAACACAATAGTAGAGTCGCCAACAAGCTAGAAGCATTTCGTGCTAAACGCCAAGACAATATGAACTGGTGGTTAAAGAAAAATGATGATTATTATAAATAGAATGCATTCATTATCACTAACGTTTATAATAACGATCCTCCTTCGCCAAAAACATGATTATTAGCGAGCATCTAACACTTCTATGATCGAGTGTCTTGTATGCGGTAATACCACTCTAGCTGCCGATCAAAGCCTGTTTCTAATAAACTGGCAATGACTCGTCCCGTCAGACCCCACACTGTTTCGCCATCTACTTGCCAGCTCGGTGTCAGAAGCGTTGCTGCCTGATCTTGCAATGTATATTCTATGGAATATTCGACTGTTGGCTGAGTTAATAAAGTCTCAAAATCTGCCCAAAAAATGCGTGATATCTCCCCAAGCTCTGGCACCAAAAGCAGATCTGGCGCAATAAGCGCCACAATAGGACGTACACTCATACCACTTTTAGAGGTTTGGATAGGCAGTTGACCAAGCAGCTGAACTTTATTAGGCGGTAGCGCAGTTTCCTCGCAAGCCTCACGTAGGGCGGTAACGACATTGTTACCATCACCTACTTCATGTTTGCCACCAGCACAGGATACCTCGCCAGCATGACTGTTCATATGAGCAGCGCGGCGAGTCAGCAGCAGCTTAGGATGGCGCTCATGAGTGATAGCGACCAAGATAGAGGCATCGGCGATTGGGGTTTGATAAAGACTATTTAAAATACGGGCACTGCGCGAATGGTCGTGAGAGTCATAAAGTGCGGGACTAGCAATAGCTTTTAAGGTCTCGTGCTGCACCCGTTCAGCCAACTTTCTGATCGTGGGATAACGTATAAAATCTGGTACAGCGACTGTCATTTCATCAAAACGTACGGACTGTGAGGGATTTAGCATTATAATTGCCCTGTTTTTTTATCAGTATTAGCCATCAAAGCGTTGAATCGTTGCAGCAAGCAGATTGCGACAACCGTCAGACAGACATGGTCTTTTATCATTGTACGACTACAATTGGTCCTCATGGATCAAGGGTGTCGTTCATATATTATTTAGGAAATGCTCGTGGATAAGATTTTTTCATTACATAAAATGCAGGGCAAAACTGATGATTGCCCGCAAAGATTGCCATTAGTCATCATTGCTATTGCTTGGGCTGGCGGAACATTTGCCACTGCTGTATTGGCATTACTGGGAAATTGGCAAAATATCGCGATGATTTTGGGCTCATTTGGCGCCAGCTGCCTGCTTATTTTTGCTTATCCAGAAAGCCCTTTTGCTCAGCCAAGAAACATTGTCGGTGGTCATCTTATTACTACCTTTACTGGCTTAGCTTTTATGTCTTTATTTGGGGTTGAGTGGTGGAGCTTGTCCCTTGCCGTTGGTACGGCAATTGCTCTCATGTTACTGCTGCGCGTACCGCATCCACCTGCAGGATCCAATCCATTGATTGTGATGCTCGGCGGCGTAAAGTGGCATTTTTTGCTCACTCCGACGCTAGTAGGTGCCCTTGCCTTAGTAGTGGTAGCGCTCATTTACAACAACATTGGTCGTGGCAGACACTACCCGCGCTATTGGTAACATAGTCAATTTAAAATAGAGTCACTTATAGCCTAGCGCAATCTGATAATAACTGCATACCTTTTGTGTGACTGATAGGCTTGGTCTATTCTGTTAGCACACAAGGAATTCCAACGGTGATTCAACTCACAAAATACGCTGTTATTATTATCATTGCCAGTATGAGGAAGATTTGTGTTATCTTAATATAAAGGGCGATTGTCAGATAATAATCTGATATTCGATAGCCCTAGTATCTGATACAACAATAATTATAAATCTTAAAGTTATACGTCTTAAAGTAACCTTATCTCTCTCATTTCATTATATAAGGCAGTCAATATGCGCTATTGTCTACAATGCGGTTGTGAAGCAGAACGCAAAATACCAGCTACGGATAATATACCACGTTTGGTATGCCCAAACTGTCATTATATTCATTATGAAAACCCAAAGATAATCTGTGGTTCACTGGTCGTCCATAAACATCGGGTGCTGCTCTGTCGACGCGCAATCGAGCCGCAGTATGGCTTATGGACGTTACCTGCAGGCTTTATGGAAAACGGCGAAACCATGGCCGAAGGTGCCGCGCGTGAGAGCTTTGAAGAGGCTGACGCGGTCGTGATCAATCCACATTTATATTGCTTGTATGACATTCCAGATATTGGTCAAATCTATAGCATCTATATCACCGAACTAAAAGACGGTGCTTATGGTATCGGCTCTGAAAGTCTTGATTGTGCGTTATTCACAGAAGAAGACATTCCTTGGGATAAGCTTGCGTTTGAAGCGGTACGCCGTACCCTAAAAAGCTATTTTGCAGACCGTCAACATTACGACAGTTATGATCAATTCCCAATTCATCAAGAGATCATTGGTAAAGACCAAGCCATTAAGCGCTATTAATAACGAAGCTCGCTAAAAAGCTGACTTACAAAAGCAAGTAGTAAAGACCGTTGATAAGAATTAAGCTCAAATCTTATCAATGGTTTTTTATTGCCTAATGTTAACCGCTTAAGCTAAGTCGCGAGGATACCATGCTGACACTACAACACTCTTTTGCCCTATTACCGCTAACTTTAGCCCTAGGGCTGACGAGTGTAAGCGGTCATGCTGAAAGCACCCCTTTAACCGCTAAGGAATCAGACCCGCAAACGCTCGGCTGGATGCAAGGTTTCCCGCCTCCAAAAGACAAGCTAATCACTCAACCACAGTCGGACTTTTTTAGCTTTCCCAAACTGCGTTGGACAGTCTGTCATATTCGAGAGCTAATGCCCACTACCGAAGTCAGTCGCGGTATCGGTGCACCATCCAAACTTGACTATGCACTCGATAAAAATATTGATGCCATTACCTTTACCCCAACCAATAGCAAACGCCCTATGACATGGCGGCAGTCACTTGATGCCAACTATACAGACGGCATTATGATCATGCATCATGGCAAGGTCGTCTATGAGCGTCAAAATGGTTGCCTCAATGAGCTGGGTAATCACGCCGCAATGTCGATGACCAAGTCAATGACAGGATTATTAGCAGAAATCCTCGTCACCGAAGGTAAGCTTGATGATAAGGCATTGGTTGCCTCTATTATTCCTGAGCTGGCAAAAAGTGGCTTTGGCGATGCCACCGTACGCCAAGTGATGGATATGACCACGGCGCTCGATTATAGTGAAGACTATGCCGATCCTGACGCAGACATCTGGAAGTATTCAGAAGCGGCAAGCCCGTTACCAAAACCCAAAGGCTATAGCGGACCCAATGGCTATTTTGAATATCTGCAAACGGTACCTAAAAAGGGCGAGCACGGTGTAGAGTTTAACTATCGAACCATCAATAGTGATGCACTCGGCTGGATTATTTCACGCACCACTGGCAAGGCAATCGATGACCTGCTCTCTGAACGTATCTGGCAAAAAATCGGTGCCGAACAAAGCGCGTATATGACGGTCGATGCTAAGGGTACGCCGTTTGCTGGCGGCGGCATCAGTGCAGGTTTGCATGATATGGCACGTATTGGCAGCTTGATGCTCAATAAAGGCGAGATGAATGGTGAGCGCTTATTCCCAACAGCGGTAGTCGATAATATCGAAGCTGGCGGTGATAAAGGCGCATTTGCAAAAGCGGGCTATAAACAGCTCAATAATGGCAGCTATAAAAGTATGTGGTGGCTGTTTAATAATCCCACGCCTATTTATGCAGCACGTGGCGTCCACGGTCAAACGGTCTATGTTGATCCAGCAGCCGATATGGTCATCGTTCGCTTTTCCTCATACCCTGAAGCCAGTAATGGTAAAATCGACCCAACTTCGCTACCTGCCTATAAAGCAGTCGCTAATTACTTAATTAAAAAGTAAGCCTTTAAGAAATAGCGCTTTAAAATACTCAACCAAAACAAAACCGCCGCTTTCAATATAAATACTGGAAGCGGCGGTTTTTTATATAGATACTGATTTTTTACAAGTTAAAAGCTAGCTTTTAATTTTACAGACTTTAAAGCCAAGCTCTTGTACTGCTGCTTCTTTATCATAAGGCGCTAATACCGCGCGGACATGCTTTTGCCCTTGCAGGTATTGCTTAGCAACACGTTGCAAGTCAGCTACTGTTACAGCCAAAATTGCTGCACGCATTTTACGTTGCCAGTCAACACCGCGATGATGCAAATCAGCGAAGCAGGCTTTAATTGCCTCACCTGCTGGAGAGCCTGGCTTATCCATTCCTGAGATAATACCTAAGATGGCTTCTTCTAACTGCTCATCGGTTTGCGGTTCATTCAACAGCCATTCGATACTGGCATCGAAATGGGCAAAAGTCTCAGCACACTGTGGATCGCGATAGCTAAAGAACTTAAAGGCACAAGCATTGGCGTCGTAGCCCGCACCACCGCCATAAGCACCGCCGCGCTCACGAATGGCGCTATGCAGATAGCCATTGCGCAGGTAAGGCGCTAATACCATCAGGGCTACCGTATCAGGATGATCAGCCGTAGGAACGGTATAAGCACTGGCATTATGATAGACATTGGTTGGAACCAGCCATGCCAAATCGTCAACGGCTACTTCTTCTGTTGCAGCTGTGTTTTCACCACTTAATGCAGCATTTAGCGATAATTCCGTAAACTCACTTGGAATATTTGCTTCGATACTCGCATCAGAATTTTTTAACTGCGCTGCAATCTTCGGCGCTTGGCTGTCTTTCCAGCTATCAACGATTAAGTTGCTCAAGCGTTCGGTTTGTTCAGCTTCACAGATAATAACCGCATGCTTAGGCAAGCTGATTAACCGTTGATGTAAATCCATCAAGCTGGTTGCCAATTTATCCCACTGCGCATCATCAGTACTGGCATGGGTTAAGAAGTCTTTTAACGCGTTTAGTGCTGGCAGACCGCTGCGTACATATTCTAATTGTGCTTGGCGACTCATGCCGCGACTGGCGGTTTGCATGGCATAAGAATGCCCTGAACCAGCAAGGTTTGATTGCCAACCTGCTTGACGCTGCTGCAAGATTTCTTTGATACGGTCATGCTCAGTGAATACGCTATGTTCCATGACTTCTTTGAGTAAATCAATCGCTTCAGGTTTACGATTGAGCGCGCGCGTTGCCACCACAAAGTAGCTGCTAATCGCTTGGCTGTCATCGACATTGGTACGTTGGCTGATACGAGCCGTCACACCAGATGAATGTGCCGCTTGTTTGGCCTGCATTTCGTGAGCACTCAGAGAATCTGTACCTAGCTCTGATAATAAGCTTAAATAGATAGGCAACAGCGGATGATTAATCACCTCATTAACGGGTAGCTCTTCATTCTTATTCTTACCAATCTCATCGGTTAACGGTACGATGATTTGATAATAATACAAGCCGTTAGTGCCCGCTTCATATTCGAATAACGTGCTGTCTTTGCCGCTTAAATTAATCTGCTTTTGCGTGCCTTGCTTAAAGCTGATATCGGTCGGCACATCTTCTAAACCAACTTTTGGTAATAAGCTTAAATCATCTGGTGCCGCTTGGCGCGCTGCCAAATCAAGCGCTTGTTGTTTTAAGATAGCTTTATCATCAGCGGTCAAATCCATCTCGATGGTATCAAGACGGGTCTGTTCAGCTGCTGCCAGACGGGCGGTTTTTTCGCTGTCAGGCGTCATTGTGACGCGCACACGATGCTGATTATCAAGCAAATGAGTTTTGATTAAATTCGGTAACCATTGCGCATCTTTTACTTGTTCACGTAGCCATTGTAAATGCTCATCAACTTCCCAGACATCAATGGGATTGCCATCATGAATCGCCGTACTAAAGCCTTCTAGCATGAGATTCAAACCATACGGCATGCTATCACCGCCGATATGGCGCTGATCAATCTCGATTTGATGCAAGATAGTTTCAATGGTTTCATCATCAATCGGTTTGCTCGCGACCTCTTTAAGCAAATCAATAATACCCTGCTCTACTGCTTCAGCATGTTCAGGGTTAGAGCCGCGTAAACCAGTATAAAAGACCATCTCATAATGACTGTCATCCAATCCCAATAATGGACTTGGCGCTTTGCCTAGTGGGTGGCTATCTAAATAGGCACGTAACGGCGAGCCAGCATGCTCAATCAATACGCCTTCTAAGAGACGCAGTGCCAAACGCTGCTTCGGATCAGTAATCGATGGTAATAACCACGCAAGCACGTGATGAGTCTGATCGGGACCAGCTTCATCAGCAGTATAAGTATCGACCGCGCTAATAGGTGCAGACAAACGCTGCTCTGGACGGGATACATGTTTTTTGCCCGCTTCAAACTGAATCAAAGCATCGTCATGGATTTTTGCTTGCGTTTCAGCGACTGGAATATTACCAAAGCTCATAATCACACTGTTTGACGGATGATAATGGCTCTGATGGAATTCAACCAGTTCATGATGGGTCAAATCTGGGATATCAGCAGGATCACCGCCCGAATTATAGTGATAGGTCGTTGTTGGGAACAGATGATGGGCGACCGTATGATACAACTGGTCAATCTCGCCACTCATTGCGCCTTTCATTTCATTAAAAACGATACCCTTAAATTGCGGCTTGTCATTTTCGTCTAACTCAACACGGATGCCTTCTTGGGCAAAATCAAGCGGGTGAATATTGGGGAAAAATGACGCATCAAGATAAACGGCAAGCAAATTAAAGTAGTCGTTTTTATTTTGCGTGGCATACGGATACGCTGTCCAATCGGCAGCAGTCATCGCATTCATAAAGGTATTTAATGAGCGCTTAATCATCGAAAAGAACGGATCACGAACGGGGAACTTTTCAGAGCCACATAATGCGACGTGCTCTAAAATATGCGCCTCACCTTTTGAATCCATCGGCTGGGTACGAAAGCCGACCAAAAAGGCATTTTCATCACTCGGATGCGCCAAGTGATAATGCATCGCTCCGGTTTTGATATGCTGACTGATCAGCACATCCATCGATAATGCATCGATATGGCGGTGCTCAATCAGCTCAAAGGCAGGATGCAGGGTTAAATCAGCGGTAAATAGCGTGTCGGTCATGGTTATCCTTATGCATTAATTACTTCAGTATCATCTTAGCCAATAACCAAGGTATGAAATCGATATCAGCAATTAAAATAGTAAAATTTATATTTATAAAAAGATCGCTTTGAATAAACAATTAAAGTTATCAAAGCCTCATAGGTCATCTTCGAATTGAATGGCATTTATCAGCTAAAAAGAATTTGCCTAACGACAGTAGATGGGGCTAATACGCTAGTAAGTCAAGACAGTGGGTGGAGAAAAACAATAAGTCATCAAGAATAATGGATAAAGATAGCGCCCGATTTAACAAAGCCTACTTAACAGCAGTCATTAGTAGTGCTATAGTTAAAATCATCTGCCACAAGGAAGGAGCCGCTCATGAGTTACCAACATATTTTATTGGTCACCGACTTACTATCCGATGCTGACTTGGTTGCTCAAAAAGCCAAGCGTATCGTTGATAATCGTCCTGACTCCAAATTATCGGTATTGCATATCGTAAAAGATACCATGGTTGGCTTTGGCTACGAGCTGGTGCCTGCCTCAAGCTTATATGATGAGATTGATGATGAGCGTTGCCAAGAAGCGCGTGCAAAACTGGCGCAGTTTTTAGATCGTAACAACTTACATGTGGTCAACTCTGAGGTGACGACTGCCATCTCAAATAGTGAAGGTATTGTCAACTATTGCCATAAGAATGACGTTGATTTATTGGTTATTGGTCGTCATGAACGTCATGGCATCGCAGCTTGGCTTAGCGGCGCAACGGCAGATAATATCTTGCCAAATGTACCTTGTGACAGCTTAGTTGTGAGACTTGATAAGCCGGTCAATAAATAAGTGTAAGCATAGAATTAATACAGTCGATACTAAATAAGGTGAATGCACTTTATTATAGGGCGAAACTGGTACAAATTTTTCTTGCTTGCTGTGGCTGCGTCGACAGAGGCTACAAAAATTTATTCCAGTTTCGCTATATTTTTTAATACGGAGCTGACTATAGCTACCTTTACACACGATCCTCTTGAATAATATCAATAAAGCTTTGCCAAATCGGGCTTTGATGGCGCGCTTTATGCCATACCAGCCACCATGTACGTGACAAATCAATTCCTGCAACCTGCACTTGTACCAGCTTCCCTGTTGCAAGCTCTGCTTCAATGACGTGCTGTGACAGGCACCCAAGTCCAATATCAGCACTGACCATATGCTTAATCGCCTCCGACTGCTGTATTGCCATAATCACCTCAGCATTGGGCAAATGCTGCAATAATTGCTCATCAATGATCTGCCGCGTACCAGACCCCGCTTCTCGTACCAATAGTGGTAGCGTTGATAGTTGCTCAATACTCAGCTCATAGCAATTATTTGCATCGTTGTAATAACCCACATCGGTCAACCATTTGCTGTCGTGCTTAGCAAAAATCATCAAAGTATCAGTGCGCCACACGCGCTGCTCAATCACCTTCATATCTACTGGGCGCGGCATACCTTCGACTAAAGCAATATCAATATTTAGTTGCTCAACTTCTGCTACTACCTCTTGAGTATTGGCAATATACATATCAACATCTGCATCTGGCAGCGCCTCATAGAGCTTGGCAAGCAGCGGCGGCAGTACGTAATTGCCAATAGTCGTACTAGCACCAATGTGGATCTGCCCTGCTTGGTGCTTATGATAATGCTCTAGTGTCAACGACTGCCCTAGGATAGCTTGAGCTTGTATATAAATAGGATGGGCATTGGGGTGCTGATTGAGCCTACGCCCAACGCGTTCAAACAATGGCATTTGCAGCCTTGCTTCTAATTCTGTCAACGCACTACTGACCGCCGACTGCGATAAATGCAGCGCTTCACTGGCACGACTGGTACTACCGGTTTGATAAATACTGACAAACACCGATAATTGCTTGAGGGTAATCTTTGGTAATCCCTGCATGGCTTTTTTCATAATTTCTCTGACATCCTATCTTATTGATACAATCTAAAAACCATCTGTTATTTTGAAAACCCTCTATTATCTAAAAAACTGTCTTTTTAACCCTAAGACTTTCTATTAACCTATAAAATCGATAATTTGTATCTAATTAATCTGTTTTTATTATAGATTTGTCTATCTTATAATGTCTATTCATAAGCTTATGCTTATTTCGATTATAGATAATAGGACAGTCAGTCATGTACGCCTTGACCCAATCAGTGAACAACTATTTTCCACGCAGCCGCCATCTAGCAGGGCTCATCGTCGTGCTGATTGGCAGTCTATTTTGTTTATGGCTCAATACTAGTGTAAACACATGGACAAATGGGCGCATCGTAGGACTGTCATCACTGACGCTAGCGATTTTGATCGGGATGATACTTGGCAATACGGTCTATACCAATTTTGCTGAGCGTTTAAATGAAGGAGTTTGTTTTGCTAAAGGGCAGATTTTAAGACTCGCCATTATGTTTTATGGTTTTAAACTAACAGTGACCCAAGTTGCTAGCGTGGGTATGCCAGCGATTATGACGGATGCACTGGTACTAACATCGACTTTTTTATTGACCTATTGGCTGGGTACGAAATGGCTAAAAGTCGATAAAAAAACGACTATATTGATTGGCTCAGGCGCGAGTATTTGCGGGGCAGCCGCCGTCATCGCCGCCGACCCAATCGTTAAAGCAGAAGCGCATAAAGTCACTATCGCCGTGGCGACAGTGGTGGTCTTTGGTACGGTTGCGATGCTACTCTATCCGTTTTTATACCATCTTGGTTGGTTGCAACCTTGGTTAAGTGCTCAGCAGTACGGAGTTTATACGGGTTCAACCATTCATGAAGTGGCTCAAGTCGTCGTCGCTGGTAACGCAGTCAGTCCTGAAGTGGGTGATACAGCTGTTGTCACCAAGATGATTCGGGTCATGATGCTCGCCCCTTTCTTACTGGTATTGTCTTTTGCTCTGACCAAAGGCTGTAGTGAAAATGGTGAAAATGCTTCATTTATGAGTCGTATTAAAGAAGTCAAAGTCCCTTGGTTTGCCTTTATATTTATTGCCATCGTCTTACTGCACACTTGGGTGCCGATGACCGCAAGCTTTGAGCGTAGTATGGTCATGCTAGACGATGTGCTGCTCACCATGGCGATGTTTGCGCTGGGCTTAACTACGCATCTGAGCGCTATTAAACAAGCGGGCGTCAAACCTTTAATACTTGGGACGATTATGTTTGCTTGGCTGATCGTTGGCGGTGGATTTATTAATATTGGTATTAGCTTGATTGGCTAAAGTAAACTACCAAATATCCTTGCCGCTCGTTATCATTATTGCTGTGAGTTATATAGATCAAAAATGCCGACGACCAGCGTAGTCATCGGCATTTTTGGTTCATTGTCTGATTTAAAAGCCAATCAACATAAAGTGCACGTTATAGATATTAAGCTATTGATTGCAAATAGCTTGTACTAAATCGTAGACGAAAAAAAACGAACCCGAAGGTTCGCTTTTTTTTCATCTTGCTCTAAGTGTCTATAAAGACAGATTAGATAGCAACGATGTTATGGGCTTGTGGGCCTTTTTGACCTTGAGTTACAGTGAACTCAACTTCTTGGCCTTCAGCTAAAGTTTTGAAACCTGAACCAGTGATTTCGCTGTAATGAGCAAAAACGTCTGCGCCAGTTTCTGGAGCGATAAAACCAAAGCCTTTAGCTTCGTTGAACCACTTAACTGTACCTTTTTGAGTATCTGACATATTGATAATCCTACTTTTAAATTTATTAATGGTCTAGTGACCGGTAACGCTTGCAAATAGCTACTGAACGATAAATATTAAAACGAAGGATTATAACTAATACTACGAGGTAATGATTTGGTGCAGAACTGCTCTTAAGCTTGGAAGTATTATAAGGGCAAGATCCCATTTTCGCAAGTATTATCTTAGGTTTCATGTAACCAAAGCCGCTTTTTGACTGTTTTTTGCCCTAAAATCAACGCATTTTAGGCATTTGGCAAACGGAACAAATAGACCGCTACCCCAGTACAGACCGTGGCTACCAGCCAAGCTACCCACATCATATCTGCAGGAATGTTAAAAAATAACATTGTTGTTGAAATTGCCATCATTATCGTCGCTAGCCACTTGCCATATAAAGGTACAGCATGGCGATCTTCCCAATCTCGGACGAATTTACCAAAATATTTATGATTAATCAGCCAAAAATGAAAGCGTCGTGAGCTACGCGCCCAGCACCCTGCCGCTAGTAAGATAAAAGGTGCGGTCGGCATGACAGGTAATAATACCCCAATGATACCCAAGGCAAAAAACAACCAACCAAATATCAAAAACATCCAACGCACCGTTGGATTGTTATGTTGATTGGTCTTGGGTCGGTAATAAAAAGATTTTTTTAATTGAGTCATGATAGTTTTATCAGTCAGTGTGAGACATTAGGTCATCAGGTATGGACTACCTATATAAGTTATCAAAGATAAAGAAATTGAAACCTAGGTTCAAGACTGATTTTGCACGGTTTTGCTACCGATACGTAGCTTGTTTAGCAGTTAGGTAAATATCGGTCGTTACTCACTACGGTTTGGCAGGATAGCTTTCCCAGTAGTCTGCGATTGCCTTTGGAAAACAGTATTCTTTTGGCATTACGGTAATGGCGATGGGTACTAATATGGATTTGGTCACACCGCCGATACTGTCACAAGTGGCATCGGTAGGTACGTCATAATAAATCACGCGCAAGGTATTCTGCGGACAGAGGTCTGAGCACTGAAAGGATTTGACCACTGCAATACCGTTATGCACGCCAATGACCTTCTACTGCGCGCCTTCGGTTGGCGCTGATTCTTTTTGCTGGGCAGCTCGAATGAGATCAGCATCTGTTAAGATGTTTTCATTGGTAGGTAAAGAGACGCAAGCGCTTAGACTTAAAAACAAAGCACTTAAAGTGAGGGCTTTTGTAGTTGATGTTGTTTTCACAGTGAACATGGCGGTTACTCCTCAGTTATGATGTTATCAATCCAATCTTACAAGCTTCTTTTAGCCAGCTTGGGAACTCTTCTAGCATACTCTCATAAAGAGACTCTTCGCTAATGTCATCCAAATCGTCTAATTCAAAGAAGTCGCAATTATCAATCACGCGCCCTGTCATGTCGTCTAGTTTTTTTAGAATGCCATAACCACGACCACCCAAGCCCACGAACTGCCAAAATATCGGTAGTTTCGCCGCTTCCGTCATGACTCTCGTGATACCGCGATTGTCATTCACCCCGCCATCACTGATAAATAGCACGTAGATAGGCACATCCAAGCCGTCTTTTTGATAAAACTCCGTCACGGCTTTCATGACTTCTGCTTCGTTATTCACACGCGGGCCAAGTGCCCATTTGCGCCAGCCGCCGTGAGCGTTGTCAATGAAACCGTCATAGTTACTCAGCCCAATCTCACCCAAATACTGCGGATCTCTGGCAAACGCCCAGCAGTCTAGCGCTTGGTCGTCATCGAAGCTTACTGCCAATGGTAATAAGCGGTTGACCACCTCTTGCACGCGGCCTTGTTTATATTGTCTGTTCATTGAGCCTGAGGCATCTAGCACTAGTGCCACTTTTGCGGTTAACTGCTGCAATTGGCGTTTCTCAAGCGATATCGTGGCTTTTTTAGCCAGATTGACTAGTTTTGGTGCTTTGTCTAGCATGACCTTCTCTAACGACGGTTTTGCTTGCACTGGCGTTACGGTCGGCTCGAGTAGTTGCGGGCTACTCTCTTCTACATCGCCACCGAAGTGCTGCACGATAGCGGCAAGTCCACCATTAAAGCCTTGCGCGACGTTAGATACTCGCTACACGCCACCCTTACGATAAAGCTGCATCAACATACTGGCTTGCTGCTGGGCAAAGTCTGCTGCTTGATACGCTGCCTGTGCCTTTTGTGATTGCTGCCAAATGCCAATCTCTAGTGATTGAATTTGATTGAGCGGCGTGTCGGCTGATAGTACAAAAAACAAGCTGTCTATATTAGTCGCCAGTTTGGATAAGTTGACTTCAAACTCGGCTTGGATGCCTTTACTCGCCGTTGGCTGCGACTCGTAATGGGTGAGCTTGATTTGCCCGCAAGGTGAGGTTGGCTGATTATAAAACACCATGTAATCATCATTGATCAGTTTGCCCGCTGCGTCTAAGGCAAAGCAACTGATGTCCATCTCTATTGGGCTTTGGCGAGTGAACTTGAGCGTGATGGGTGCGATGTCGTCAATAGCAAGGTTGCCCAAAGGCGCGCGTTGTCCGACAGTGAGATGGTTCATGGTGTTCCTTACGTTCGATTTCTATTCCTTTAAAGATAATAGACTAATTACTGACATTAAAAAACCACCATAGTAATTGCTGTGGCGGTTTTTTATAGTTGAAGACAATTACATTTTTTGAATCTCACGTTTCACCCAGCGGATGAACGCTTCTAATCTTACGAGTTCATTACCTTGTAACTCGTTTGACAATCTACTCGTAATATATAGTCAGTTCAAAACAAAAGTGTTATGGCTAGGACAAACATCATAAAATAATTTGGATAAGTCATTTTCCATCCA
>NZ_CAJHBE010000026.1:0-33505 GCF_904846555.1 Psychrobacter sp. DD43 | reverse complement strand
ATTGAATAGGTCACGGTTTATTTCACTAAATGAATTGATTATAAACATTGTATCGGTTTTATCTAAGATTGACTATAGATACAATTTTAAAAGAATACAGTGCTACTGGGAGTAATTATTCGCAGCCTCTGTCTGCGTAGGCACGGTAAGCAAGAAAAATTGATACCAGTAGTACCTTATAATTTTTGTATTTCTTTTATTCAAGACTGACTATATAAATTGCCGTCCTAAAAATTATTATTACTTATTTTGAATAATGCTTTATTTAAAATAAAAAAGGTCAGCATAATTAGCTGACCTTTTTAACAATAAAATGATTTATATCAAAACCAATAAATACTAGTAAGTTATAGTCAATTCCAAATAAAACAGATACGTTATGTTCCAACGCAGTACTAGTATAAATTTTTCTGGCGTGCTGTGCCTACGCCGACAGAGGCTGCGTAAAATTCATCCCAGTCCTACTGTATCGCTTTAATACTGAACTCACTATATTATGCCAATCCCGATTATAAAGTCAACCAATCACGCGGTTTTAGGTAGAAGTCAGTCAACTCAAACTCAGGCGTGCCCTGATCTGGTTCAAAGCGATAGTGCCAACTGGCAAGCGGCGGCATACTGACTAAGATAGATTCAATACGCCCATTACTTTGTAGACCAAATAGAGTGCCGCGGTCATAAACGAGGTTGTATTCAACATAGCGACCTCGGCGATAGAGCTGAAATTCACGCTCTGCTTCAGTATAGGGCACATTTTTACGCTGCTCAAAAATTGGCAGAATACCTTCAAGGTAGCCATTACCGACCGCTTGCATAAATTTAAAGCAGGTTTCAAAATCCCAACCGCGACTTTCAGTATTGACGTCATCATAAAACAAGCCGCCGATACCGCGCTGCTCATCACGATGACGTAAATGGAAATACTCGTCGCACCATTGCTTGAAATCAGGATAAATACTATCGCCAAAAGGTGCACAGAGGTCATGACAGACTTGATGCCAATGCACGCAGTCAGCAAGCACAGGATAAAATGGCGTTAAATCAAAACCGCCGCCAAACCACCAAATAGGGTCTTTGCCTTCTGCTTCGGCAATAAACAAGCGTACATTGGCATGACTAGTGGGAACGTGAGGGTTTTTGGGGTGCACAACAAGAGATACGCCCATTGCCTGTGCTTTACGACCAGCAATGTCAGGATGACGCGCAGTTGCTGAAGCAGGCAGGTTTTGGACGTGTATATGACTAAACATAACGCCGGCTTTTTCTATCACTTCACCGTCTGCCAATACGCACGAACGACCACCGCCACCTTCAGGGCGCTCCCAATCGTCAGGGACAAAGGTAGCGGCTTTCTGCGCACCAGTGCAGCCATCACTTTCTTGCGCTTCTAGAGCTTGGCAGATACGCGCTTGCAAATCGACTAGAAACTCACGCACGCGCATGATGTCATGATGGCTTGGTGTTGTTGTTGCATTGGTGGCCGACACATTGATATCGTTATCTATATTTGGAATGCTCATAAAATATCTGATTATTTGCTATTTATTAAGGTGTAGGGTGGTATTGAAATCTGTGTCTAATAGATGACCCATACGATCGCGCTTGGTCGCTAGATATTCAGCATTCATATCATTCACCCCAACGACTAATGGCACCCGCTCAATGACATCGATACCATGCTCGGTCAAGTAAGCGACTTTACTAGGATTATTGGTGATAAGGCGCACAGCATCAACGCCTACATGAGCAAGCATGGGTCCACACATATCATAGATACGCGCATCAGCAGGCAACCCCAACATAAGGTTGGCATCTAGAGTGTCGTGACCTTGATCTTGTAAGGCGTAAGCGCGGATTTTATTGGTCAGACCGATGCCGCGTCCTTCTTGACGCAGATATAAAATCGCCCCGCAGCCCGTTTTTTGTATCGCATCCATAGCGGTATTTAGCTGTGGTCCGCAATCACATTTTAAAGAGCTAAAAGCGTCACCAGTTAAGCACTCAGAATGAATTCTTATTAACGGAATAGAGCGTTCTGATAAAGCATCATCTTTTTGATTTAAGATGCTGTCGGCAATATCCGTTTGATCAAACACAGGTAGACCTACCGTCAGCATCACATGCTCTTGACCCTCATCATTTTCAAAGATATGAATATCAAACTCGCCGTGACGAGTAGGCAATTTGGCGCTAGTAATAAATTGATATGACATTAATGCCCTGCATAAGCTGATCATCGTGGCGCTAACTGTCTGACATAGCTTTATTATAATAGCTAAGTTCTTGTAAGCTAGCGGGTTTGCAAGATAGTATGCTAATTATATTTATTATAAAAACCACAAATTATAAAAACACACAAAGTTCACAGACGACGCACGATGATTAAAGCGACAATTAAAAATAAATGCTATTATGCCATACTATTTTGACGGATACAGTGACAAGTCTTTGCCCTTACATTACTATGTCGTCACTAACGTCCGGTATGGATACAAAATAATAAGGCATAATAGCCATTATTATGACCTTTGAGGCAGCTATTAGAGCAGTCTTTAGGGTTGTCATTGAACGTTATTATCTTTATATCAAATAGCGTATTTTGGGTTATTGCAGCGATAAAAGCTGTATCACTAATTGTATAGTCGATGCCATCCCTTGTATTAGCAATGATACAAATGATGGCATGGCTATTATTAACGCCACTTAGACTATTGCTATTGCTAGACCTTGTCTAAGGTAGCATCTGGTCAGCAGATTGGTAGGTATCGTACGTTTTATGCAGCAGTCACCTCATTCCCCACAGTCTCAGTCATTATCTGCGTCAGCTGTTGATTCTGCTGTACCGCTATCAAAACTGCAACAAACGTATGCAGTGATTCCACGTGAGCGTCCACAGACGCCATTGCTCGACAGTGTGGATAGTCCTGCTGATCTCAAGAATTTTAGTAGTGCTGAGCTGATTACTTTAGCCGATGAGCTAAGGTTGTTTGTATTGTATTCAGCAGGTCAAAGCGGCGGTCATTTCGGTGCCAATTTAGGCGTGATTGAATTGACTATTGCGCTACATTATTTGCTAGACACCCCGCAAGATCAGATCGTTTGGGATGTGGGTCATCAAGCGTATGCGCACAAAGTAATGACAGGTCGCCGTGATCAGTTAGGCACTATCCGCTCTAAAACTGGCTTAACGGCTTTTCCCGAACGTGCCGAATCTGTCTATGATACCTTTGGGGTTGGGCATTCATCAACGTCCATCTCAGCCGGTTTAGGCATGAGCTTAGCGCTACGCTATCAAGGGCGCGCGCAGACGGTTGCCTGTATTATCGGCGATGGGGCGATGACAGGTGGCATGGCGTTTGAAGCGATGAATGACGCGGTGCAACAAGACGCTGATTTGATGGTGATTTTGAATGACAATGACATGTCTATATCCTGCTCGATCGGTGGCTTTTCACGGCATTTAGCAATGCTTTGGGAGTCAGGGTATCAAGTTGATATCTCTGATGCAGGCGAGCCAATATTATGTCAACGCCCTGATATGCAAGCCTTTGACCGACGTAAGCGTCATAAAGAGCAGCGCGATGTACCGCAATTAGAAGACAATCTATTTAAGGCGATAGGCTTTACCTATTTTGGTCCTTTTGATGGTCATAATATTCCTGAGCTGCTACGTGTATTGTCGCTTGCCAAGCAAGTCAAAGGTCCAGTTCTGGTCCATATTTATACTACCAAAGGTAAAGGCTTTGCGCCTGCTGAATTAGACCCAGTCGGCTATCATGCTATTAGTAGCTTACCTGCTGAAGATAACGCACCAAAAACTGAAAAAGCAGCGATTAAACCTTCCTTAAAGTACTCGCAAGTATTTGGACAGTTTTTATGTGACAAAGCGGCACAAGATAAGAAGCTGCTCGCCATTACCCCAGCGATGGAAGAAGGCTCAGGGATGATTGAGTTTGCTCGTCAATTTCCAGAGCGTTTCTTTGATGTAGCGATTGCTGAGCAACACGCTGTGACGTTGGCGGGTGGCATGGCAACACAAGGTGTAAAGCCGATTGTGGCGATTTACTCGACGTTTTTACAGCGTGGGTATGATCAGCTTATTCATGATGTTGCTTTGCAAAACCTTGATGTGATGTTTGCCATTGATCGCGCCGGTCTAGTTGGTGAAGATGGTGCTACGCATGCAGGGGTGTTTGATTTTGCCTTTTTACGCTGCGTGCCCAATATGCTGATTGCAGCGCCAAAAGATGAAAACGAATGCTATCATTTGCTCAATACTTGTTATGAATACCAAGGTTGTACCGCAGTGCGCTATCCGCGCGGTGTTGGCACTGGCGCAACTATTACGCAGCCTGCGCAAATTTATAATATTGGTGAAGCGGTTATAGAGTCGGTACTTGGTACAGACGATGCACCCAAGAAACTGGCATTATTGGCATTTGGTACGATGGTCGAAACGGCTCAGAAAGCCGCAGGAATGATTGCGAAATACCCTTTATCAGCATCAAGCTGTCAGCTGCATGTGGTCAATATGCGTTGGGTGAAGCCTTTAGATACAAACTTAATTGAAACTCTAATTGAGCAAGGTGTTACTCATATAGCGACTTTAGAAGAGCATATGATCATGGGCGGCGCGGGTAGTGCGGTCAATGAATATTTATTAAATGAATCGGCTGCTTTTAAAATCCATCGTCCAGCTATCTGCAATATAGGTATCCCTGATCGGTTTGTAGCGCATGGCTCTCAAGCAGAACAGCTAGCAGATTGTGGTCTAGATGTGGAAGGTGTGTTCAATCAGCTCCAAAACTTATTATCTTAACTGATGTGGCTTAAGGTTTAAAAGACGATTAATCATCTATCTGCTACATTATAAAAATAATAAATACCCATAGTCCGTAAAAAGTTGATAAAATAGCTGTGTAAAAAATAAAGCTGTATTTTTGTGCCAAGATATCGCCTGCTTGCCGTAGGTGTGAACTATTTGACAATTTGAGCGGTGCGACTAATAGCAACCAAATATTGTGGTTTGCTATGTGGCTTTATTTTTCATTGATTTTATAAGTAGTGTTGGTGCTATAAGTATCTCTTACTTTACATATTTTTTTTATTAATAAGTATCTATCGATTGGTACTTATAAATTAATATTTATCTAGTAATATCCATTTATCAAACAAGCAGGTTATTGTATGGAACCCATGGTCGTCATCGCAGCGCGTGCTGCTGAAAAAGTCGGTAAAGAAATTTTGTACGCGCATCAAAACCGCCACAAAATTGAGTTGGATATCGAGTCAAAAGGACTAGATGGTCTGGTTACTCGTATTGATCGCTTTAGTGAAGAGCTGACGATTGAGACGCTAAAAGCCAGCTATCCAAATCATTCGTATTTGGGTGAAGAGTTTGGTATGCAGGAAGGTCGCGGCGAAGATGCTGACTGGTGCTGGATTATCGATCCACTAGATGGCACTAAAAACTTCGTTCATGGCGTACCACAGTTCTGTGTGTCTATTGCCGTACAGCATAAAGGTGTGACTCAGCATGGTGTTATCTATGATCCTGTCCGTGATGAGATGTTCTCTGCTAGCCGTGGTAAAGGCGCGCGTTTAAACCAACGCCGTATCAGTGTGAGTGAGCGTAAAACGATCGATGGTGGTTTATTTACTACTGGGCATCCTCTTGAGCGTAAGCGCAATGGCGAAGTTATCTCATATGCCAAAGAGCACTACGAAAGCCTACAAAAAATCACTGAAGCGGGCGGTCAAATCCGTCGTTTAGGCTCAGCTGCTCTTGATTTATGTTATGTGGCTGCTGGTCGCTTTGATGGCTACTTTGAGATGTCAATCAAGCCTTGGGATATCGCAGCAGGCGAGCTTATTGTCACCGAAGCACGTGGCGTGGTCGTTGATCATACCGGCGCACACAATTCGATGACATCAGGCTCTATCTTTGCTTGTAATATAAAACTGCTAAAACCTTTGATGCAAGTGGTTGTGCCAGCATGGGGCGATGCGCTTTAATCGTCCCCTTTTAGATAGCTAAGTATGACAAACAAAAAGCTGGTTCCGTTACGGAGCCAGCTTTTTTGTTTTACCATTATCTTTATAGCCACTTTTATCTTCAACTGTAATACCATTGAATTCAAGCTCTTTACTAACCTTTTCAAGCAGCTGCAACTCTTCTTCTATCAGCATCAGCATATCTTGCACATGAGGTAAGACCTTGCTACAGGCAGTAATACCAAATTCAATCTTATCCAAATAACTTGCCAGCGTAATATTCATCGCTTGCCCGTTGAAGACAATCGAGGCAGGGTACAAAGATTGTAGGCGCGCACCATTCCAATACAATGATTTTTCGGAGCCTGGCACATTTGAGATAATCAGGTTAAAGGCTTGTTTTTTAGGAAACAAACCAGTCGCCAGATTAATCCCTTCCCATGCATAAGACACCACACTGTAGTTAATAACTTGCGCTTGATTCATACGTCTAAAACGGCGTTTTCCATTGTTCATACTGCGATGAATTAGCTTGATTCTACTCAATGGATCATCCAGATGAGTACCCAGATTGGCAAGGACAAATGACAGCTGATTGCCCGCGACACTATCGTCAGTTCGTAAAGACATGGGCACGAACGCAATCAGAGGCTTGCTAGGTAGTGCATCCATCGAAATCAAATAACGCCGGATAGCACCAGCACAAACGGCTAGTACTACATCGTTTTTGCTAATATTAATACGCTCAGCAATATCATTGAAGCGCTTAATATCATAAGATTGTGCCGCTATGCGCCTCGATGCTGAGATGCGTCTGTTTAGAATACTTCTCGGCGCATCAAAGGTACTGACATAGCTGTCGTCATTATAATTTTTAAAATTATCCAGTAATTCTGTGAACACAGGCTTAATGGTAGATACTTGCTCTTTTAGGATGCGTAAAGCGGAGCGCTCTTTGGGCAAGATAGCATCGATCTGATTGCGATGGCGTGCCATTAATGACCAAATAGGCAAAGTAACCGGCTCATTGGGCGATTGTGACAAGGATTTTTTGACCAAACGCATGGCAGCGATGCCATCAACCAGCGAGTGATGGATTTTGAAATACAGCGCAAAGCGCTCTGGGCTACCTTCGCTCTCTGGCTGAATGCCTTCAATCACATGGCATTCCCACAGGGGCATAGCACGGTCCAATAGACGACCATGCTCTCTTGAAACATACATCAAAAGTTCACGCACACGGGCGGGCTTGGGTAGGGCGACATGATGCAAGTGGTGCTCAACATCAAAATTTTTGTCTTTTTTCCAAAATACCATATGCTCAAGTACTTGGTTGAACGGAAACGTTGGAGGTACATCAGAGTCTTGCATCTGCTTTACAAGCTGATGAACAAAACTGATATCGGCATCCTCTGGTAATTCAAATAAAAATAGACCTCCAACATGCATGGGTTGTTTACGCGACTCAAGAAGTAAAAACAACTGGTCGACTGCTGTAAGAAGTCGCATAATAAATCCTTTTATAATGAAAAATATAATCACCTAACCTTTAATACTACTGAAAAAAGTATCCCGTCTGTGGTGAGCTGGCAGTTGCCATTTTGCGCATCGGCATACGACCCGCCAAGAAAGCCTGACGACCTGCCCATACCGCATGCTTCATTGCTTGAGCCATCATCACAGGATTTTGCGCATTGGCAATGGCTGAATTCATTAGTACGCCATCACAGCCAAGTTCCATGGCAATCGCGGCATCAGAAGCTGTACCGACACCAGCATCAACCAATACGGGTACTTTCGCATTTTCAATAATCAAGCTTAATGTATGGCGATTGAGCAAACCAAGACCAGAGCCAATCAGACTACCAAGTGGCATAATTGCCACGCAGCCCATACTCTCTAATTCTTGAGCAACGATAGGGTCGTCCGAGGTATATACCATGACCTCAAAACCGTCATCAATCAACACTTTTGCCGCTTTGAGTGTTTCCATCACATTAGGGTATAAGGTTTTTTCGTCCCCTAATACTTCAAGCTTAACCAGATTATGCCCGCCTAATAGCTCGCGAGCAAGCTTACAAGTACGAATCGCCGTTTCTGCATCAAAACAACCCGCTGTATTTGGCAAAATAGTGTATTTATCTGGTGAAATGACATCAAGCAAATTGGGCTCATTGCTATTTTGACCGATATTGGTACGACGAATAGCGACCGTCACTATCTCTGCTGCTGACGCGCCGATGGCGGCACCCGTTTCAGTCATATCTTTATACTTACCCGTACCGACCAATAATCGAGAAGAAAAAGTACGACTGCCTACCGTAAAAGTATCTTGCAAAAGGGGTGTCGATTGAGTGGCAGTGCTAGTGTTATCTGACATAACTGAAAATCCTAATGGCGAGTAAAACAAAATGCTATTATAACAAAATCATGCAATCTTACTTGCAGTCTTTTTGAGTTGAGCCAGTTAAGAATAATACATTTACCATGCTTTGATACAAGTTTTTTTCTGAGTTTTTCTTTATCTATTAGGTCGTTTTTTATGATGCAACTGCCGTACAGTTTTGCAAAACGCCATCAAATTTTGGTTATTCTAGCCATTGATCCTGAGCTGCCACCGACATTGCTATTGACCAAGGTGACGCCGCTTTCAGCAATCAATGAAGCGGTGCGATTTTTACAGCAGCAAGGCATACGCGGTGTGCCAATATATGAAAGTGTCAGCTCGGAAGATTTTGAGAAACGCATGAATGCCGCTTATGCAGGTAACACTGGCGAGTCACAGCATATCGCCGCTGGCCTTGAAGACCATCCTGATCTTGATAGCTTGGCAGATAGCGTGCCTGAAACTGAAGATTTGATGGACCAACAAGACGATGCGCCTATCATTCGTCTGATTAATGCATTGTTGTCCGAAGCGATACGTCTAAACGCCTCAGATATCCATATTGAAACCTTTGAAAAACGCTTGGTCGTTCGCTTCCGCGTCGATGGTGAGCTTAAAGAAATCATCACACCAAAACGTCAATTAGCGCCGTTATTAGTATCGCGTATTAAAGTGATGGCAAAACTGGATATCGCTGAAAAGCGCGTGCCGCAAGATGGGCGTATTAGCTTGCGCTTAGCGGGGCGCGAGGTTGATGTGCGGGTATCGACATTGCCGTCAAGTTTTGGTGAGCGTGTGGTCATGCGCTTACTAGACAAGCAAGCAGGTCGCTTGAATATGACTTATTTGGGGCTATCTGATAATGATTATAGTGAGCTTAAGCGCTTAATCCATCGTCCGCATGGCATTATATTAGTGACAGGACCGACAGGCTCGGGTAAAACCACCACGCTATATTCGGCATTGACTGATTTAAATGATCAAACCCGTAATATCTTGACCGCTGAAGATCCGATCGAGTTCCAGCTCGATGGTATTGGGCAAACGCAGGTCAATAATAAAGTCGATATGACCTTTGCTAAGAGCTTGCGTGCAATGTTGCGTCAAGACCCAGACGTGGTCATGGTGGGTGAAATTCGCGATTTAGAGACAGCAGAAATCGCTGTACAAGCGTCTTTAACAGGGCATTTGGTCTTATCAACCCTACATACCAATACCGCTATTGGAGCGGTTACGCGCTTGCAAGATATGGGCGTTGAGCCGTTTTTATTATCATCATCATTGATAGGCGTGGTCGCCCAGCGTTTGGTACGTACGTTATGTACACATTGTCATGATTGGCAAATAGCTGACCCTGAACAAGCCAAATTGTTTACTGAGATTGGTATTCAATCAATGTCTGACAATATTGCAACTAACAATGCTGCTGATAATCTGACAGATAAAGATATTAAGCTACCTAGAGCAGTCGGCTGCGATAAGTGTAACCAATCAGGCTTTAAAGGGCGAACAGCGATATATGAAGTGGTGCCCGTTGATGATGCGCTGCGACGCATGATTCATAGCAATACCGCCGAGTATGAGCTAGAAGATTACGCCCGCCAAAAGACACCATCGATTCGTGCTGATGGTTTGCGTAAGGTAATCGCGGGACGTACGACATTAGAAGAAGTGCTACGCGTGACCAAAGAAAGCGCCCTACTTGAGGACGCTTTGATTGTTTAGAGTAATATTTTTAGAGAAATTTTTATTTGACAGCGATACATTCAACTTCAACGCTGGCACCTGCCGCTAGCTCTGCGACACCAAAAGCTGAACGGACGGGATAAGGCTTTGCCAGTTCAGCTTTATAGATTTTATTGAAGTCATTAAAATCGTCCATATCGGTGAGCATCACCATACACTTAACGATATCTGACTTTTGGTAACCATATTTTAATAACGTGGTATTGATATTATCCAGTGCTTGTTTGGCTTCGGCTTTAACACCGCCTTTGACCAGCTTGCCATATTTAAAGCCAATCTGACCAGACATATACAAAGTATCGCCGACACGGACTGCTTCTGAGAAAGGATAATTGCCGCCGTCACCTAAAAATACAGGGCTAGACTTAGTGATAGTTGCTGCATGATGTGTATGAGTTGAAGTTTTCTCGGGTGCAGCAGTGGCACTAACGGTAAATCCTAATGTACAGATACTGATGAGAAAAGCCTTGGATAAATTAGTAAGCGCTGTTTTAGAAGTAGCTTTAGAAATCATTTTGGACATCATTGTCTCCTTATTATAAGTTTATAAATCACTGCTATACGAAGTGCGCTATAAAAATGCTTTAAAATGGATAGCGCACTACTTTACGTATTCTTAATATATTAGTTATCTTAAACAGCCTCATCATTATCAGCTGATTGATTGTCTTACTTAGTTTCTACTTTTGCGTCTGTTTCTACTACTTTGGTATGAGACTCAGTATCAGCCTCTGCCGACTTTTCATTAGCTTTGCCTTGACGACGCGCTTCTAACTCGGACTTGGGTATCCAAGCCCATGTCATCTCGACTACGATTGGGTCGCGATCACTGTCCGACTCACGGTCATGAATGACACATGGAATAATCATTTCGCCTTTCGGAGTATTTAAAATATCTAAACGCTGCTCATCAGATAAGCTTGCGATGGCAGCCATTTGTCCTTTTTTAATCGGTCGATAGAAATTCACCGAATAAGACTTAATCAATAGTACACGATCAGCAGGTAAGTTTAAGCCTAAAATGAATCCCGTTGCCGTTTCAGCAAGTAAAGTAATGGCAACTGCATGCACGGAGCCGATATGGTTTTGCACCGCTTTGGTATTATTTAAACTGACCACCACTTGGTTTGGCTCGACCGTTTCATAGTAGATACCCGTTGTGCCCACATAAGGTACTACCTTACCAAATGCTTTCGATAAAATGCTCGAACGTGCACCAGCAGGTAAATATTTGGTGATAGATAACAGTTTGGTAAATTGATTGCTGATTGGTTTAAGCGTGCTATTGGTTTTTTCGACTGCAGGTTTTGTGTTCTCAGAGACTTTGGCTGGCAGTTTATTGGTCCGTTTGATCGGGAGTTTTTTTAATAATCCTGACATACAATATTCCTCATTTAAGTGGGATTTACAATGCTAATGATACTAGGGTTAAAAGGCTCATGTTATAAATGAGTCACCGAATAGGCTTTATGCTAGCAGCTATTTTAGTTATGGTACATTAACTGCTCAGTCGCTACTATTATTACCATGTACTGCTGCGCTTACAAAATAACAGTGACGTAACGGCATCTTAGGCGTTAGTAATTTAAGCACTGATACCCTGTAGAGCGAGCAACTGTAATGATAAAATGCTAGCGCTTTTTTATACTTTTTTGCTGGATAATGTTATGCCTGATATATGTGATGATAAGCCAACCAATATTATTTATACGGGCGTCGCGGGTACCGGTAAAACCTACCGATTGCTCCAAATTGCTAAAGAATATACGGACTATCTGCCTAGAGCCAATAATGAGGATTTACTCAAGCAGTTATTGCAAGAATTGAACTGGCGTGATGTGGTGTGTTTAATATTTTTAGATTTTCAATCGCAAAAACAGGATTTAGTAAAAGTACCTGAAATCGTCAATCATGAGTTTTTTATCGCCAAAGCATTACAAAACGCACGTGAGAAAAATTTAAGTAATACAGCGTGGTCTGTATTGCAAATGCACAGTCCAACCAGCTCACAGACGGTTGCGTATAAAAATAGAGCCAGCCAAGCGTACTTTGATAAAGACCCTAGCGGTGCGTGGTATTTACTGCCTGACAGCCTGATGCTATTAAGCGAATTGTCAGAGCAATTGTCAGAATTTCAGCAGGCGCAGTATGATAATAGTGCTAGCCAAAATGAGAGCTTTAGCCAGCAGCGCTTTAGTATGGTCAGTTTCCATCAAGCATATGGCTATGAAGAGTTTGTCGAGGGCATTCGCCCAGTAATGGCAGCGTCTAATCAGTCGAATAACAGCTCATCTCAAATGAGCTACGCCATTACTGATGGCACCTTTTTAAAGCTCTGTCAGCGCGCGTCAGATAATCCTCAGCAGCGTTATGCGATGCTGATTGACGAGATTAATCGTGCCAACGTCTCACGGGTTTTTGGTGAATTGCTTAGCCTTATTGAACCTGATAAACGAGCGGGTACGCCCAATGCGATGACAGTAAGTTTGGCATACTCTGGGCGAGCGTTTAGCGTGCCTGCCAATGTTGATATCTATGCCACCATGAATACCCAAGATCATTCGTTAGCGCCACTAGATATGGCACTGCGTCGTCGTTTTCGCTTTATTAACTGTCCGCCGCAGCCTGAGCTATTACCGATTATCAACCTCAATAAAGGATTAGAAATAGTCGACGAAGCGGAGTCCATCAATGTAGCCAAAGTATTAACGGGTTTAAATCATCGTATTAGCCAAACGTTAGGGATTGAGGCGCAAATGGGTCATGCATTTTTATTCTCCGTGCATAGTCTTGAGCAGTTACAAATGGCACTTACTGAGCAAATTATTCCACAATTAGCCCAAGCAGCTGGTGGGCAAGTGGCTGTCCTACAATATATTTTTAGAGATGAACAGCAGCCAATATCGGCGCAATTTATTCATGATAGTCAAACGTTAATACATAACGGTATGTCCACTCAAATGGCTAGCGAGAATGGTATAGCTTCTCAAAACTCCATGTTTGCAGGACAGCAATCCTATTTTACTCAATCTATAAATGCCGGCAGTTATGCAATTAATACTGACCTTATTGCCAATACTGGCAAGTTCACCCAGCTTGCCGTCTATCAGCGCTTATATCCATGAGGATGTTAATCGGTGGTAAATAAGGATAAACAAACTCAAAGCTCTGAAATGAATATCATGACGGTATTTGAACATCAGCGTTTAATAGCGTCTAATTTCTTGTACGACTCTGATTTTCAGTGGCTGATAACCCAAGAGCTGTCAGTATTTAGTATTAAACGCAAGCAAGGACAGTGGCAACTCAAGGTTGGACATTATATTGGCGTTATTGTACTGCCTAGTGGCATGACTCTTGAGATACTGCCAAAATTTATCGCAAACACTGCTAGCAACTCTATTAAGCAGCCATATCAGTCAAATGAATCGCCAGTAGATACGGATATTTTACAAACCCGTCACTGGGTACAAAATATGCTGTCAGACCTAATGAATAGTAACTATAACAAATCGCCTCACAGCAAAAATTTTGGGCAATTCAGCCGCCAGTTGACAGCGCTGCCAGTCACCACATTGCCTTTATCAGATTGGCTCAGTATGCAGCTTTTGCAGCGTTTAACGAATTATCAACCAACGAAACAGTATCAAACCCAAATCCATAATCAAACAGCACTGCAAGGTCGCTTAATCATAAAAGAGCAATTAAGTCATAACAGTATGCAGCCACATAAATTCGTTTGTGAGCGCAGTATGCTGAGCCAAGACATGCTAGGCAATCGAGTCATTAAGAGCGCATTAACGCTGCTGATGCCTTTGTTGTCTCAATCAAATCTGCTTTTGCATTTACAGCCGTGGCAACAAGTGTCTGTCCTACATCAGCATGAAATACGCCAGCTAGAGTCGATATACCTTCAAGCAAAGCGTGAGCTTGCTATTCAGCCGCTGCAAGTAAAGCAATTACAAGCCGCTCAGCAACTGGTAGATTTCGCTTATTGGCTGCTTAGTCAATCAAATATGGAAATCGGTCATAGTATTAATGCACCAAAACCATTTGGTAGTAGGTCTACACCGCCACGCTTATGCTTACTGATAGATATGAATCAAGCGTTTGAGCAATGGGCAAGCCAGCGTATTGCTTTGTCTTTTCAGCAATTAAGCGACGACTATAAACCATTATTCCAAGCGCAGCGTGTTTGGCTTAATGATGCAGAAGGGCAGGCGTGTTTGTCTATTCGCCCTGATTTATTGATTTATCGCCAGATGCGTTCGAATACTAAAAATAAAGAGAAGCATGATGATGCTTTACCAATAAAGAATTTAGGAGCAAATCCATCATCAGAAAAGCAAGCAGGTCAATATAGTCACGTGATCGATATTAAATGGAAGCCTTTAGCGCATGCCAGCGCCATTAGTGCCAGCGACGCTTACCAACTGAGCAGCTATGCGCAGGCGTATCAAGCAGAGCAAGTCTGGCTGGTATATCCAGTACAAGACAATCAAAGACGAGCGGTTGTACTAAAGCAAGATACTCAGGACATATACAATAGTGAAAATGCACCCTATGCTCAGTTATGGCTGATACCTTTTAATGTGCTTACAGGTATGATAAACACTGACTTGCTTCCGATATAAGATTTAGTATAATATGCGCTTAGCTCATGAGGCACTATGTTGAGTAGCGCTTGTTGTCGACGCTCAGTTTATAAGAAATAAGCCTTTTTTAAATAATTTAGCAGTTATTTCAAATTAATTAAAAATAGGTGTTGACACCATCGGCGTTTCCCCTTAATATGTGCACCTCGATAGCAAGGAACGTTAGCCAGTTAGTGGCATTGCCAACAACCAGTTAATCAACAAACTATCGTGTTAATAGAGAATTTCGGAGTGTGGCGCAGTTTGGTAGCGCATCTGGTTTGGGACCAGAGGGTCGTAGGTTCGAATCCTATCACTCCGACCATCTATTTAAGAGCCTTACAGGCTTTTTTTTATGTATAATGGTTTGGTTTCTTGTATATCAAGCGGACCAAAATATGTAAAAGTCTTCTAAGAGCGCCTGTAGCTCAGTTGGATAGAGCATCTCCCTTCTAAGGAGGTGGCCGCAGGTTCGAATCCTGCCAGGCGCACCATTTAGCCTGCATATATTGCCGAATTTTGGCAACAGTTATGGCGGTTGTAGCTCAGTTGGTAGAGCCCCGGGTTGTGATCTCGGTTGTCGTGGGTTCGAGTCCCATCAGTCGCCCCATTTTTTTGCTGTATCCCTTCTATTTATATCTATATTAAAATCATTTAAAAAAAGCCGCTGCCATTTCTGGCATTTTTTTGTACCTGTCTATTTTATATCTTTTTTGCCTCTGTGATAGTCCTAAACCTTTTAAATCGCTCATGATCTAACAGTCTACTGGCATTTTTTATCATTTTTTTATGATACATATTGTGTCGTAAGGGCTTTATAAAGGTATATTAGCTGTACTGTCAAAGAAAAATTTATCTCAGTAGCACTATATTTTTAAATAAAATCGATCCTCATATTAATGCGATTTTTTTATTAAAGTGGCGCGTTATTGAGCAGCTGTTATTGAGGAAATGGTTAATGGACGCATTAAGCGTGTTACTACAAAATGTGCATTTATTCGATACGAAATACTATCGCTTAAATGGTACAGGCAATTGGTCTTACTCACTCACTAGACAAGATACGATTGTGTTTTATTTGGTGATGTCCGGTAGCTTTTGTATTGATATGGGCAGTGGACTCAGAGAAGCGCATGCTGGCGACATTATTATGATTCCTAGCGCGCACAATCATGTCAGTTACGCGCTCAACCATCATGGTGAGAGTGCCAAACCTTTGGATGAGTTGCTTACTAATTGCACGGAACAAGTGCTTGATATTCAGGGCGATGGTGATGCCCAATCATCTTTGATACTGATTGAATGCAAGTACGATAAAGAGATGATTCGTCCTTTATTATCAGTGCTACCAACGATATTGCCTGAAATTAACGATGAATCTGATGGTCGGTTCGAGGTGATTGATGTTGAGATTCGACTGCTGACGTTAGAAGCTGAGCATGAGCGGATGGGTAAGACGGCGATTATCAATCATTGGGCAAGTATTATGATGATTGAGTGTTTGCGGGTTTATATCGAAAGTTTGCCTGAAGCCACGGACAGTTGGCTAAAAGCCATGAAAGACCCATTTTTAACCAAGGCATTGGTCGCCATGCACGAAAATCCAAGCCAAAACTGGAGCATTCATGAGCTTGCTGAAGTTGCAGGTATGTCACGCTCGAGTTTTGCGCAGCGCTTCAAAGACGTGGTTGGTATGCCACCGTTGACCTATCTGATTGACTACCGTTTACGTCTTGCGGCACGTTATTTGCGCTTGCAGCAAAATAGTATCAGCCGTATTAGTGAGCTAGTGGGTTATGCCTCAGACTCAACCTTTAGCCAAGCCTTTAAGCGCGTGTATGGCATATCGCCAAAAGCGTACCGCCAGCAATATCAAAAACAAAACCTTGCTTAGCTGCTGCTTCACACATAAATAGTCATCCAAGCTGTGTGATATTTTCTAAACTGAGTCAGTGATATAATAGCGTCTATCTGATAATAATTTTTCATCATTAGCATTTCGATCTTGCACAGCTGACAATGAGTGTAGGTTCAGGTACTATGGGATGACAATGAAGTAATAAGTCGCCTAGTTGCGACAGTGTTTTAGCGACCTATCTTTTATGCTTATATATTACGGTCTATCCAGAATATAGTATGACTTAGGTGATGTTTATTTTTGCAGCTGATGGTGTTTTATGACTGAACCGACCGCAAAACCAAGCGTAAAATCAAATGATCTACAAGATTCTTCTGCGTCTATTAATCATAAAGACAAAATTAATAGCAGAGTCAAAGCTAACAATAATCAGCATGACTCAAATCTTCAGCAGGAAAATAGTGCACAGGCAGGTATGGCTATTCGGCTTGATAAAGCGGCATTATTAGCATTATTTGTTTTGCCAAATGCGGAAGGTAGCTTGACAGAGACTAGCTCCGCTAATATAAATACTGCTAATCATACTCTGATAAACCAAAGCTTATCTATCTCTGCAAGTGACAGTAGTGTTGCTACTCAGCGCGTGGCACTTTATCGGGCGCAGCACGAACGCACGCAGCAATTATATCTGGCTTCTGCTGCTATCCGTCCGACTTACCTTGTACATACCCTCAAAACACAATTTGCCGAATACCAGCAATATTTGCTTGCACAGCAGCTTGATAAACGTGGTTTGATGGATACGGATGCCATTGAGCGCTTATGGCAGCAGCTGCATGTGGTCGATGACATCATCGAAGATATTGTACGCCATATGCCAGCTCAGCAACCTGCAGGTTGGCAGCTGACGACGCAGGATGGGCACAATCCATTATGCTTTGCCACCGTTGGCAAGCTAAAGCATAATAAACCTATCTTTGATCAAGGCAGTTTGAACAGCTATGTGCTCGGGCACTTTGGCGTCAGTAGCTTTACTTACGATCGTGGCTATTATATCGGACATGTGGTTGGCTATTTATTCAGCTGTTATTTTTGCGCCCATTTATCTATTACCTATGGCGTGACAGCGCTTGGTCAGGATGTGGTGAGTGATTATGATTATGCCAGCCTTGAAACCCCGCACATGGTCAGATTGCTACAAGGTTTAGACGGTTATTGCAAAAAACGTATTTATCAATTGGTGGTCATTTGTGCACGTCTCAGTGTGTTTGCCAGTGATAAGCGCATTGAGCGTATGCTGATCGCTGAAGTCAATGATTTTGATAAAAAGCTACAACAACAGCATTTAGATGTTCTATTATTGCAAGGCTTGATGCCGGATAGTAACGATTCTACGCCGCTTCTTTAAGTCGTTTATTGTTTTAAGTCATTTATTGTTTTAATACGCTTACTTGTCAAATCTTGATCCATTCTCTTTTACTCTTGACCGTCTTAGGATATCCGCTGCTATGCCCGCTTATCATTATAAAGCGCTTGACGATCGCGGCGGCATCCAAAAAGGCTTACTTGAAGGTGATTCTGCGCGGCAAGTACGCCAGCAGCTGCGTGATAAACAATGGACGCCCGTCGAAGTCAACGCCGTCAATGATAGGCAAAGTCAGCATAAAAGCCGCTATAAAAAACCCTCTGCTTATGAGCTGGCACTGCTTACCCGCCAGCTATCTGTGTTACTTGCTGCTGGTATTCCGTTAGAGGAAACTTTGGCAGCTGTCGCCAAACAATCGCCAAAAACCCATATCAAATCTTTAATGCTTGCCGTTCGCTCACATGTCCTAGAAGGTCTGAGTTTGGCGCGCGCTTTGCAGCAAGCGGCGAGCTTTCCGCCACTATATATCGCTACCATTGCAGCTGGAGAAAAATCTGGTCATTTGGATTTGATCTTAAATCAGCTTGCCGATTACACTGAAAATCGCTTTGCCTTACAGAAAAAAATACAAGGCGCTATGGTTTATCCCATCGTGCTGATGGTGATGGCAGTTGGCGTAATTATGGGGCTAATGAGCTTTGTAGTACCAAAAATTGTCAAAGTGTTTGAGCAGTCCGAACAAGCTCTGCCTTTAATTACCCAAATTGTCCTTAGCTTATCAAATATTATTACCCAGTGGTGGTGGCTGATGCTGCTGGTGTTGGCAGGAACGGCGTTTTTATTCTATCGCTTCGCTCAGACGCAAGCGGGCAAACTTGCCATAGATAGTGCTGTGCTAAGATTGCCCATACTGGCACGCTTATCGAAAGGGTTGAATGCGGCGCGCTTTGCCAGTACGCTTGCGATATTGGTGCGCTCTGGTGTGCCATTGATTGAAGCGCTCCATATTGGCGCTGCGGTCACCACCAATTTGCATATTCAAAAAACCATCATTACCGCTGCAGATAGAGTGACAGAGGGTTCAAGTCTGTCGAGCCAATTAGACAAATCGTCCTATTTTCCACCGATGATGGTGCAAATGATTAAAAGCGGTGAAAATTCAGGCGAGCTTGAAAACATGCTCAGCCGCGCAGCTCATATGCAAGAGGCAGAAGCTACCAATTTTATCAGCACCTTATTGTCGTTACTTGAGCCCTTAATGCTGGTGTTGATGGGTGTGGTAGTAATGATTATCGTCATGGCGGTGATGCTGCCAATTGTTAATATGAATGACTTGGCTGGCTAATTTTTATTAATCTTAAATATACGCTCCTGTTAGTAATAGTTGTTTTATCACCCGCATACTTAACGGCATTTCTGTTTCCGTATTTTCTATTTCCAAATACAGCTTCTATACTTCTAATACTTTGGTTTATTTTATTTATATTCTAATGATTTGACTTCAAATGTGGCTACGTTTCTTAAGTTTTGCTTACTGTTGTATATTATTGACCGACCAATGCTTTTACTTTCATCAAATCTAGCCCTGCGTTATAGTAAATAACAGTCAAAGGCTATTAATATTAGCTGGGATTAGCTGGCATACATTATCGATAAAACATTGACTCAAATAACAATCTGTCGTCAATGCTGGATAAAAATAAAACCATGGTTTATAGTGATAATCGTTTCAGTGCTCATTAAGACACTGCGAATATAGAATGTGCCTATTGTGAATGTGACGATAAAGACGACTTAAACGCCATTTTCATTATTTATATAACCCTGACGCGAAAAGCGATGCCAGAAGCGATGACTATGATTGATAATATTCGAGTAACTATGATTTCACCGAGTGATAGGAATAATACGCCAGTGTGTTCAGAGACTGTTTGCAGTCACAAAGCAGCGGTTTTACCAAGCATTCAGCGCTTAAGCAATCGCCAATCGGGATTTACCTTGATTGAAATCATGGTAGTGATTGTGATTTTGGCCATCCTTGCCGGCCTTGTGGTGCCAAAGGTCGTTGGACAAAGTGATAAAGCACGGGTCAAAACCACTGAAACAGCGCTATCAACAGTATCAAATGCGCTAGATATGTATAAAGTAGATAACTCGCGCTATCCGACGACAGCTCAAGGTTTAGAAGCACTTACCACACCGCCTGCTGATGCTAAAAATTATCCTGACGGTGGTTACATCAAAGGCGGCTATCCAACGGATGGCTGGGAAAAAGAGCTGCAATATGTTGCCCCAGGTAGTGAAAGTCGACCTTATGATTTATTTTCTCTAGGCGCTGATGGTGAACAAGGCGGAGAAGGGCAGGATGCTGATCTTTATGCTCAGCTATAAGCTCTAGCCTACTGAGTTATTTAGGTGTTGTTTGCAAGCTATACCATGATAAATACCTTGGCGCTAAAAGCATTTTTAATGAGACTAATATATCAACCAATAAGACGTTATTGGTTGATATTTTTTATGACTATCGCTAACTATAAATATCACTATAGTCAAAATACTCTAAAAACACTACGGTGCTGCGAGTATAAATTTTTTGCAGCCTCTGTCTGCGTAGGCACAGCAAGCAAGAAAAATTGATACCCGCAGTACATAATGTGTCGATATTACTTTTCACTGACTATAACTTTAAATCCAGATAAACGGAATCTTAACCCTGCTATTTATTATTAAAACGATTGACTATTTTCTATTGATTGTAAAAAAACAGCTGTTCTTCTAGTAATCCGAGGTAATCATATGTCTATCGAAACATCAAAATCGAAATCAATTATCATGAATGAACAATCAAATAAAAAGCCTTATTTGCTTGCTATAACAGCCACTGCTTTGATGACTACTTTGTCAATGACGTCTGTTGCGACTCAAGCTGCAGGTCTGGGGGAATTGTTTAGTAATAATAGTGCTCAGCAATCAAAATTTTTGCCCGTTGACAAGGCATTTCAAGTGACTAGCAGTACCAAAGCGACGGCTAAAGGAACGCAGTTATCGATCGCTTTTGATATCACACCAGGTCATTACGTGTATAAAGATAAGCTGACCTTAAGTTTTCCAAAAGGTATCAGTGCCGCGCCATTTACCTTTAGCCAATCGCCGGTTTCTATTGATGATCCAACCTTTGGCAAGGTACCCGTATTTACGCAAAAAACTGTTATAGCAACGACTATGATGACGACCAAAAATGGTAAAGCGGCAAAGAATGTGCCGGTCATAATTGGCTGGCAAGGTTGTGCTCAAGCTGGACTATGCTATCCGCCAGAAAAGGTCAAAACCACGTTAAACATTGCAGTCAAACGTTAGTCACCAATAGATAGCGCAAGTAGGTTGATTTATATAGTCGTTATAACAGGTAGTCCTTTATGTCCATTAAGACAGCAAAAAGTATCTCGTCATTTAAAGCGGTATCCACAAGCAATCAGTCTTCAAAAAATTTGCCATCAGTTGTAAATAAAGCGCCAAAAAAGTCATATCTGCTGGCATTGACTATAGCGAGTAGCTCGTTATTTGCAGGATTGACTGCAACGACTATGACGACGCAGGCAGCAGGATTGGGCGATCTTTTTAGTAGCAATCAAAGCGCTGGAGAATCGAAATTTCTGTCAGTGGATAAAGCCTTCCAAGTCACGAGTAGCAGTAAAGCTGTCAAGGCTGGCACTCAGTTATCGATTAATTTTGATATCACTCCAGAACATTATGTTTATAAGAATCAGCTTAAACTCACTTTGCCTGCTGGCGTTACGGCGGCACCGTTTACTTTTAGTCAAACGCCTGTCTTAATTGATGATCCAACTTTTGGTAAAGTGCCAGTATTTGATCAAAAAAATATGGTAGCCACTACTACTCTGAGTATTAATGGCAAGAGCATTGACAATGCAGCGGTGGTGATTGGTTGGCAAGGTTGTGCCTATGCAGGCCTATGCTATCCACCTGAAAAGATTAAAACCACCATCAGTGTTGCGGCGGCACCGCAACAGTCTACGGGAAGTAGCAACAGTTCTGCTGCCAAAGTCTCTGCTAACAAAGCGTTGGCAACTCAAGACAATCTTGCGAGTAATGCCCAAGAGAATGTCGATACTGTGAATTTAGCTGGCGCTGCGAGCGCCACAACGCCATCAGAAAATTTAAAGGCAACTGATGCTAATAGCCTCACGCCTGAAGCAGGAGAGGCGCTGATAGATGACGAGGTGATTGATTATGCCTTGATAGATGACGGCGCTTTAGATAGTGAAACAACAGCTACCAATATGATTTCTGGGGCAGATGGCAGGGTAGTAGGTGGCGACGCTACTAACAGTTCCAGTGCTATTTCCAGTTCCAGTGCCAATACCAGTACTATTGCTAATAACTTAGTAGAAGGTGACCCATTTGGCTTGGCCTCTCATCCTTGGTTGGCTTTCGGCTTGTTATTTTTAGCCGGTTTGGGCTTGGCGCTGACCCCGTGCGTACTACCGATGTTGCCTATTGTCGCTAATATTGTCGCCCGTCAGAAAAATCCAACGGTCAAAAAAGGCGTCATCTTAACCACGAGCTATGCGATAGGTGTTGCCACTGCTTACGGTCTCCTCGGCGCAGTGATTGCTGTGTTTGGAGAGTCGTTAGGTATTATCGGCTGGCTACAGAATCCGATCATTTTGATCAGCTTCGCCATCGTGTTTATTCTGTTGGCACTATATATGCTCGGCGTCTTTACGATTCGTTTACCGCGTGCCATTAGTAGTAAGATGCAAGGCATGAGCCAAGCTGGTGATAACAAGTTGGGTAGTACGGGCGGTAGCTTGGTCGCTGGTTTCTTATCAGCTTTAGTAGTATCACCTTGTGTTTCTGCGCCACTATTTGGCGCACTGCTTGCGGTCTCAACGATTGGTAGTCCGCTATTGGGCTTTGCCGCCTTATTTATGCTCGGCTTTGGCTTGTCCGCGCCGCTGATTTTAATTGGCGCCACCCAAGGTAAGATTATTCCGAAAGCGGGCGAGTGGATGAACTGGGTCAAAGTAGGTTTTGCTTTATTACTACTTGCCGTGGCACTACTATTAATTGAGCGGGTATTTATATCGCCAGTGATACTATTGGTATGGGCGCTATGGTTTATGGTTGTCGCTACTTGGGCTTGGAGCTGGCTGGGTCGTGGCCGGATGCTGACGCAAGCACTGGGCTTGGTAGCTGGTATCTGGGCGGCCTGTTTGATTATTGGTGCAGCCTTAGGTAATGATGACAGTTTGCATCCATTAGCGTCATTAAGCGCCGCCCCAACGATGGTGCAATCTTCTAGCGGTCAATCTATTGAGGGTCAGCTGGCAGGTAATAATAGTGCGACAGATAAGACCGTCACGACGCTTGCGCAGTTAGATGCGATTATTGCCGTCAATCCTAAAGTCATCGTCGATGTCACCGCTGAGTGGTGTATCGAATGCCGTATTATGGATAAAAACTTATTCTATAGTCGTCCGGCGCAAATGCAAGGCTGGCAGTTGGTCAAGCTGGATATTACTGAGACCAGCGCAGACTCTAAGGCTATCTTAGCGCGTTATAAATTATTTGGTCCACCTGCGCTGTTGTACTATCAAGACGCTCAGCTGGTGACTCAACAAGTCGGTGAAATCGGCCGACAAGAGTTTGAGCAGACATTAACGGCATTGAACAAATAATAGTCATATCAGAAATCTTTGTTTTATCCTCTTAAACGGCTTCATATGATTGCTATAAGTAAGCCAACGTACTGTCACGGTACGTTGGCTTTTTTGACCTTATTTTAGCAGTAAGCTGATATCACATTATCCGTTGTATTTGGTGTTAAATAGATCAAAATTACTTTGAGAGTTTTATTAGCAAGACACTGGCGCAACGATTGCATTTTTATTTTGTAGGCAGTATAAGCATTTGGTTTTATGCTACTTATCTTCATTTAGCACTACATTATGCAGCAATAAAGCTAGTATAGTGTGTACGTTTTCATTACAATAAGGCAACATTGCTAAAAGTGCATTATTCAGCGTGATAGCAACTCCTTATCTCCAAGTTATATTGATTTTTTATGCCAGTTTAGCGCCGACGCTAATGGTTATATCCATCATCTCATATATTCTGTTGACAATAACGATCAGTTGAATAAAGGATACTTATGTTTTTCAATATTACTTCGCAGCGCCCCTCTATAAATAAACCTGAAGCACCAAAAAAAATGATGATTAAGACGACTAAGCGCTCTCTACATATCGCCGTTGGCGTAGCACTCACTTTTTTCACAATACAAGCGCAGGCTGCTGATACAACTCAGACTAAGAGCTTGCAGCCTATGAATACCAATATCGCTGTGCAAAACGGCAGTGCGGTGAGCGAAGATTTTGTTGCTCAGCAGGCTGCTCTGTTTTTTGAATGTACTCAGGTACAGACCAGTTCTGCCCGTTTGGCATGCTTTGATAAGGTTGCAGAACAAGGCAAGACGCCAAGTTATGTCACAAGTAAACAGCCAGTAGATTTGGCAAAAACGGTTATCAGTACGCTGTCAGGTAATCCGCAGGTGGTATTAGCACAAGAAACCAACGCTGTTGAAACTGCTAACGGCAATGCTAACGACAATGTTATCGCTCAAAAATTGTCTGATAACGCTTCACAAAATATTGAGACAAACCCGCCCGTTGAGACTGAAAGTTTAGATACGGTTGGACTGACGCAAAGAGAAGCGGAAGTATTAGAAAATGTCGGCGTGACGCAAGCGGATATCGAAAAATATACGCCACTAAGCTTAGCGTATGACCTTGATAAAAACAGTGAACGGGGTACATGGACAGTCAGAGCCTATCGTCCAACCTATGTTATGCCACTGTTTTATACTTTTGATCCCAATTTAAGCCCAAGTACATCCACTCGACCTCAACCAGAGAAGCCTTTTACGTCTAACGACACTCGTAATACGGATTTGAAGTTTCAACTATCATTAAAGACCAAAGTGGCAGAAGATTTGTTTAATACCAATGCTGATTTGTGGTTTGGTTATACTCAGGAGTCGCATTGGCAGGTTTATAATGAAGACAACTCACGACCATTTCGTGCAACCGATTATCAGCCAGAGGTATTTTTGACCCAGCCTGTGACAGCAAATCTGCCTTTTGGTGGACGACTGCGCATGCTCGGAGCAGGTGCCATTCATCACTCAAATGGTCAAGATGATCCATTATCACGCTCATGGAACCGTGCTTATGTGATGGCAGGGGCAGAGTGGGGCAAGTTATCTGTCATACCGCGATTGTGGTTACGAGTGAACAATGAAAATGATAGCAGTGAAGACAATGCAGATATCGAAGATTTCATGGGTTATGGCGATATCAAGTTCTTATATGATTTACCGAGTCAACAAAGTCTAAGCGGTACGTTGCGCTACAATCCAGGCACCAGTAAGGGCGCTGCGCAAATCGATTATACTTATCCGTTATCCAAAAACGTCAATGGTTTTGTGCAGGTATTCCAAGGTTATGGCGAATCTATCGTAGATTATAACTATGAAAATACCTCTATCGGCTTTGGTATCGTACTCAATGATTGGAAAGGGCTGTAACATCAGCACCTATAATATCAGTGTCTGTAACATCAATATCTATCACATCAATGTCTATAGTGACAGCCAATCATGCGTCACTTAGCACCTTATCAGACCGGAATATGGCTGGCAGAGTATATAAATTTACGTTGCCAGTTATGTTCCGTTTATCGTAGTACCCCGCAATCACAGCTCTCACAAAGTCACTCCTCTTCAAACCCTTCATTATTCAGCCAAAACAGCTTATTGGCTGAAAACGCATCGCACTCTTTATCAAGTGACCATTCTTTATCAAGTAATCACCCTTTATCAAGTGACCATTCTTTTTCTACTAGTATACGCAAGCGATTCAATAGCCGTTTTAGTAGCGGATTGCTATGTCCCAGTTGCCATAGCAGTCTTACGTGGTTGCCCAAGCCGTTTGAAGTCGATATTACTGCTGGCATAACGCTGACCATTCAAGCAGCAACCTATTATGACTATCCCATGCGCCAAGCTATCAAAGCCTTTAAGCATCATGAAGATATGACAAAGCTGCCGTTATTGCTACATGCGATACGCCAGCTACCACGACCTCATGGTTGCCATCATGACAATAGTGTGATTGTCGCTATGCCAACGACCGATGAGCGTCTCATCAAACGTGGCTTTGATCCTGTCAGTATCTTGGCCGCGTATCTATCTAAGCACTGGGATATCCCTTTATGGCAAGGCATAAGACGGGTTGATGATACGGTCAGTCAGCAAGGCTTGAGCCGTGCCGAACGCCTAACCAACTTAGACAATGCCTTTGCACTTATTGAGCCTCCACCTGTCAGGCGGTTGTTATTGTTTGATGATGTGGCGACCACAGGGGCAAGCCTACAAGCCTTAGCCCGCACACTGTCCATTTACCCTATGCCAGCCCCTAACGCCAATAATAAATATCATCTGTGTGCCTATGCATTGGCACATGGTAGCCAGTTGTAATAGCTAACAATATTAATTGGCAACTACTATTATGTTGCTAATATGTTGTCATCACGTTATATTAAATAGATAACTATCTGTCAGTATACAGTGAGCCGTATAGATAAATGTAGAGAGTTAGAGCTTACTAGATGACTTGTTTTATGGAACAAAAATTGCATGGCTATAATTGAATGTATTAGATTAAAGCTTGTTTAAATATCAAGTATTCACTATGACTGTAAAGCCAGTTCTAATTGAATGTATAGCAGCTATATACGATAGGGATTTGACGTGAACGTATTTGCGAGACATCGACCACAGAAATTGCGCATGAGCAGCTCAGGGTTTACTTTGATTGAGCTGATGGTCACGATTGCCGTGCTTGCTATTATCGTTAGTATTGCTGCGCCTAGTATCAGTACGCAGCTTGCCAATCAGCGGGTGAAATCGACTGCGGCTACGCTGGCAAATGCTTTATCAGAAGCAAAAGCTGAAAGTGTGATTCGTCGTCAAGATCAAGCAGTGTCTTATAGTAATGGAACTACAGAATCTGGCAGTATTACTATTGGGAGTATCAAAACATATCGCTATGATGTTAAAAGCAAAATTAGTGGGGTGACTGGTAGTATAACTTTTAGACCAAGTAAAGTTGCTAGTGCTGCTGCTACTTATACTGTTTGTGATAGCAATGCTAGGGCTAATCCGAGACAAGTGACAGTCAGTAAACTTGCTGTCATTAGCAATCAGGCTGGAGGAACGTGTTGATGACGTCATATTACGATCAAAGAGGCGTAGGCTTAATTGAAGTTATGGTTGCTATATTGCTCCTGTCAATTGCCGTACTAGGTTTTAGTGCCTTACAAATGCGCGCGATCAATGCCACTGATGAGAGCTTAGTACGTACCAAATCTTTAACTTTAGTACGCAATTTGGCTGAAGTAATGCGCGCTTATCCAAATGCTTATGTGACAGGCAGCGCGCCAAGCTTCATAACGGCGCCGACAGCAACAGGTGCTGTATCTACTGTACAGGCTGTGATGAACAGTAGCGCGACAACCACAGTAACTGTAGATACTAAGACGATTGATATGACCACTAGTGCGAATGGCTGCTTGTCAACGGGCACAAAACAAGAAACTGTAGATAGTATTGTAAAAACAGTACCAGCGCAGAATTGTAATATGAGTCAGTTGGCTGCTCGTGACACACTGATGGTCAAAAAGATAGCAAAAGATGAGGACATCAGTATGACTGTAGTGACTTGTCCAGGGACAACCACTCAAGCGATTCAGACCCAAATGTGTGTGATTGCTGCATGGAATGATACCAAAGCAATATTGAGTGATAGCGATGCTAACGCCTGTGCAACTAGTAACGGTGTCTACAAAACCGATAGCCACTGCCTCATATCGGAGGCTTACTAATGGATCGTCTTGAAAGCCGCTATTTAGTCAGCGAATCAGGATTTACCCTTATTGAGCTGATGATTTCATTGGTGCTCGGCTTACTGATATCAGCAGCAGTCATACAGGTATATATCATCAATACGCGAACCATTACAGTGCAGCAAAGTGCATCAGAAGTACAAGATAGCACCATTTTCGCCATGCAAAGCCTAGAAGAGCGTGTTCGCTTAGCAAATTTGGGTAATCCTATCAACAATATTAATAGTCTTACTAAAAATGGTGGCATCGTATTATCGACAAACAATATTGGCAACACCAGTTATGCTAATACAGGTTACCTGACCGTGAGTGCAGGAAAAACCGGAACCGTAGGTGATAATGGCTGGACAGGTATATCGAATATGGACAAAGCCAGTGATCAGCTCACCATTCAGTATAAAAATACCACAGGTCAGCCTATATACGACTGTGAGGGTGCAAAGGTTGCCGCTGGTAGTAGCTGGGTTATCGAGCGCTACTTTGTACGCGCTATTGATGATTCACAAAGCTCGACCACCAAAGATCTGGCGCTAGCTTGTGATGCAGGAAGGATAGATGACGCAGGAGCCGTATCATCAGACTTTGGCGGTAACGGGGAGATCATCATTCCTGCTATTGATCAGTTTAAGGTACTGTTAGGTGCGATGACTGATATCAGTAAAATAACCTATATGCCAGCAAATACTTATATGACATTAACCGATAAGCCTGACATTACCACAATCAAACTAGGGGTGGTAATCAGAAGCAGCACACCATTATTGAGTAGCACAGATAAAGACAGTTTCACGCTTTTAGATGAAGTCAACACACTAGAAACAGATAGCAGTCGTAGAAAATTCTATCGCCGCGCCTATGAATCGACTGTGCTACTACGTAATGCTCGCGTCATGTCTGTCACCGGAATTGCGGCAGTAAGTTAATGAAAAAAGAGGCCATCATGTCTAATATCTATCCATATCGGGGCTCTACCGCACCAGCCACTCAGCAAGGAGCTGTACTCATTGTAGTGCTACTGTTCTTGGTTTTGATCATTATGGCAGGCGTTATAGCGGTGAGGCAGAGCACTACTGATCTAAGGTTGTCGACCAGTGATCAGATCAATACATTGTTACTGCAGTCGGCTGATAACGCCAATCAAAATATTGAGCAGAGTATCAACAATGACAGCGGCAGTGATATTTATAAAGACATGCTATCAAGATCAGGTCCTTTTGGCTATTTTATGTTAGATAAGAAAGGACGAAATAACGAATATGTGTTTTGTTTTAGACCGCGTGAGCGCTTTTTCGATATAGGAAAAGCCACTATTAGAACACCTGATGGCAGCAGTGTTGTGGCAGGTATGACCGGCTATTGTAATCCTACCGAGCCTAGCGATTATATCAGTAAGCGACACGCAAGCATGACACAAGTTAGTGTATCTATGACGCCGCCAAGTAAGACTGCAGAAAGTTTCGCTAACTATACGGTTGGACAAGATGCCGATAAAGTATCTAGTCTTGCATTTACCTTCGATATTAATAGTACGGCGGTCTTACCTGCATACGGAGATACCAAAGTTGGGAGCAAAGATTGCTTTGCTCAGACCAGCAGACCGAGTAGCTCGACGGATAAAACAGACACCATATCCGGCTGTTTGTCGAGTGCTGGTGTACCCAATACAACGCTATACCAAAAAGTAAATGTGGAAAACCAATCAATGAGAAATAAGTGCGTCAATTTTGGTAAAGGTAATGGCCTCAACCAGGACGTATTGCTATGTAAGCTATTGGTAAAGTGATATTGCTTCATTAATAGCTATCCAATCAACATGAGCAGATGGCTGATCGCCTTAATACTCAGTAAAGGAGTAGATTCATGAAATCACTATCTTGTAGTCCATCAGTCAGACCTGCATGGCGCAAAAACATCTTGGCAACAGCTGTATTGTTAGGTCTATCAGCACTCTCGCCTGCGGTAAATAGTGCGGATAGACTGCCTATTGGTGACTTAGAAATTTATCAGTCTCTGCTCCCAGGCCAGCCTAATCTGATGATTATGATTGATGTGTCAGAAAGCATGAGGGGAAGTAGTATTTTAGAGGATTTTGGCAATTGCAGTGAAGGTGGCGACAAACTTGGTGGCTATCAACAAGTGAATTCAGCGCAAGATGAATTTACTATCGGCGTCAATGGTAAAGAGTTTATATATAAACCTTACGCCTGTCAGGTTGGTAAAAACAAGCAGGGTGAAACATATAATAAAAAGGAGTACGATAGAATATCTCGTTTGCAGATTACACTATTAAGACTGTTGGCAGATAGCGTAACACTTGGTAAGGGAGGGAAACAAGACGTTCAAGAAATAAAGCTTCTACCTAATAGCTATGCAATTGGTATTGGTATCTTTGGTTATGAGAAAACAGGTGAGAAGGCAAAAATATTATCACCTGTAGGTAAACTGACGAGTAGCAAGCGTGAAGAGCTTGTAGAAGCGCTTATAAAAGATACTCGAAAAGATATCGATGGTGTTGGAGATAATAGGGTAACAGTCTCAAGTGCGCTGATTGAAGCCGGTGCTTACATGATGGGCACTACGCCATACTCTACTTTATATGCAAATTATAGCGGTTTTCCAGAGTCAACTGTCCCGAAGGCAAATGACAAGTACATATCACCGCCAGCCACTAGTCAATGTAGCGGTAAGGGTATTTTTCTATTGACAGGTGATAATGCCAAAAAAGCCCCAACACCTCCGGAAGGTACAACATCGCTCTCGATCACTAAAGAAAAGATGAATTTGTCTTTAGGGAGCACTTCAGCAATAAACACTTGCAGTGCATTAGGTGGTAATAATACGGCATGGAGCTGTATGGGCGAATATGCTCAGCAGCTGCGTAGTCCTAGCAACCCCATAGGCGAGTCGATCAAAACCGCAACGGCAGGCATTGGCAGTGGATTCAGTGTACTTACCACGAATCAAGAAAAAATTGTCGTTGATGGTAAGGATGTCAATGTACCAAAGTGCTCATTGGGTGGTTCAGACGATGTTAAATACTTATGCCAACTAGGTGAGATTAAGGCAAATGCTAGTGATGCCTATGGCAATGGTAAATTCTACCCTATTTCTTCTTCATCAGAAAATAGCAAAGAGGATTCTACCACAATAGCTGAAAGTATCGCTGACTTTGCCAGCGGTTTAGCCGGTATTAGTAGTGCAACTCCTGCAGGTACGATCACAATACCGGATAACCCTTATCAGGTATCTGAGCAGCTGCCTTACGCCTACTTGCCCATGTTGCAACCTAATATCAGCTCAAATTCTAGTATATGGAAAGGTAACCTTAAAAAATATCAACTGAATCAGGGTACTTTATATGGTAATAGCAACCAAGCACTATACAGTAATATAGCGGGTGACGTAACAAAAGCCACCCAAGATATTTGGCAGTCGGCTGACTTTACTCCCACAGGCAGTAGCACGGTTGACAATAGTAGTATAGAAGCAGGCGGGGTCTATGCCAATCTGACCACGCCAACGTCAAAGGCTAGTAGTGTACGTACGGTTTACGTTGAAGATACTACTACGGATAACAAACCAGTATTACGTAAGCTGAGTGTGACTACTGATGGCAAGCTGGACGGATTTAATGCACTGATTGATCCTATATATACAGATGAAAACAAACGCCGTATTTTAAGCTTTTTAGGATTTAAGAGCTACACAAAGGGCGGTACTACCAAACCAATATTAGATATTAATGGTAATAAACCCAGCGCTGATGACGATCTTGATGACTCTATAACGCTCATCCGCCCGAGTGAAGCGGTTAAGTTGTTAGGCGGGGTTGTACACTCTAAGCCTACTGCAATCTCTTATAGCGCCAATTTAGATGCAAATGGTAGGGTCACAAATACTCGTGAAGATTATGCCATCTTCGGGTCGATGGATGGTGCTCTACACATGGTTAAAGACGCAGATGGCACAGAGGAATTCGCTATCATCCCAAAGAAAATGATAGCAGATCAGTCTATCGCCTTAGTCGATGACTCAAAAGTGGGCAGAGTCGGGCAGCCTTACTTTGGCGTGGATGCACCATGGCTTGTCACTACCGACTACACCTATGACTTAACAGGGAAAAAAGTTAAAGTCAATGAGTCGGCTGGCAACGGGATGTTTGCCTATGGTGGTTTACGTATGGGCGGTGAAGCTTTTTATGGTATGGACATCACCAAGAAATCCGCGCCTAAGATGCTATTTACTATTACCCCGGAAGTTGTCACTGTTGATGCAGTTACTAATTTGGAAAGTAAGACAGGCACAGCAGGATTTGGACGCTTAGGACAGATTTGGAGTAAGCCTACGGCCGCTAGAATACGCTTAGCTAAAGCTCAAGACCCGATAGACGTACTGATCTTTGGCGGTGGATATGATATGCAGTACGAAAGTGAGAAGTATGTGTCCACTACAGAAAAGCCTGCTAAGGGTAACGCCATCTATATGATAGATGCTAAGTCAGGTGAGCTAATTTGGTCGGTGAGCAAAGAAAGTAATGCTGTCAGCAAATTAACCAGTAAGACCCACAGTAACATGATTCACAGTATCACTGGTGGTATCACGGTACTCGATAGAGACAATGATGGTCTGATGGATCACCTTTATGCCGCCGACCTTGGTGGGCAAGTATTCCGTGCTGACTTTGAAAACGCACGTCCAGCTGAGTTTGGTTTGACTCCTGTCGATAGCTTTTCTAACAAGGGTGTTACACGTATTTTAAATACTACAAATACGAATACACATATCAAGCCTTATCGTTTTTATGAGCGCCCTGTGGTCAGCTTTTATCGCAATGAAGGTATTAGTGGTGAAACGATCAGTAATACCGGAAAAATATTCGCGCTGGTAAATGTTATCTCTGGCAATAGAAGTGCGCCATTATCTAAGTTACGTGCCGGTGATGGGGATGCCAATCGCATTTATGGCATCATTGATACAGATGTGACCTCATCTTCTTTATATGACACAAACTTCACTGCAGCTATAGCAAACCTGACAGAGAGTCAGCTATTAGACCTATCTTCTCAACTTGGTAATACGCCAAGCAATGACGTCAAAAATACTGTTAAAAATAAAATGGTCAGAGGTGCCAATAAAGGCTGGTATTATCCATTGACCCGCTTTGATGGCTATCAAAATGTCAAGTATAACAAAGGGGTTGGCGATAGCGTGGTCATCAATAGCATTCTTTATACCACGGTATACAACCCTGACAAAATGTACAGTACGCCGCAGTCATGCGTGACAAGCATCTTAGGCGGCTCAGAGCGACAGCTGTACTGTCTGCCTTACGGAATTTGTTCAGACAGTGATTCAAAGAATGGTACCGGTGGTTATGTTCCTGCTGGCCAAGGTATCCAAGAACTCACATTAGGTGCTTTTAATAAAGATAATACCGATATCAAAATTTTGATTGGAACTAGGGCGTGTCATCAATTAAGCCAAACGACACAAGAAACTAAGTGAATGGCACTAAGGAAATGACTGGCTAACTT
>NZ_CAJHBE010000025.1:0-35582 GCF_904846555.1 Psychrobacter sp. DD43 | reverse complement strand
AGCTCAAATTCCTAAATACGATCTAAGTATAGCTTATTCTGAAATATCTATGCTAATTGATGACACGCCCTAGAACCATTGCAGATAGGATCAATAAAGATAATCGTATTGAGTATAACGCTGGTAATGCAAGCGGAAAATACTATGATCAAGCGACACAAAGCCTAAAAAACTTTTCTGAACTTGGAGCGGCTAGTGGTGGTGATGGCTCAGCAGTTGAGTACTTATTCAATGAGCGCTATACCTTACAGCCCAAGGAGTGGTATGAGAAAACTCAAGGAAAGTAAATGATAGCAATGGCAGTATATGGTTAATAGGATACTAGATAACAGTGGTGACAGCTGTGCCAACTAAGAGAGCTTGCATAATAGCAATCGCAATCGCAACTGCAAAAGCCATTTAAAGATAGCGGCATATAATAAGATGAATGACGATAAGGCACTGCATATGAAAAAACTGCATATTAACAGTAGGGCGAGCATGCCTGCTTATGCCAGTGTACGTGGCTTCACGCTCATCGAGCTCATGGTCGTCGTCGCAATCATTGCGATACTCGCTGCGATTGCGCTTCCTAGTTATCGACAATATGTGATCAAAAATGCAGAACGTGAGGCACAGGCAAAGATGCTCCAACTAGAGATAGAACTGGAACAGTGGCGAGCAAGGGCACTGAGCTATCAAGGGTTTCAACCGAAAGTTATTAATAGCTCGACCAATGACGTTACCTATGCTTATGCAGAAAGTGACAATAAAACTATTTATGTACCAAGCGGTAGTACAGCCGCTAACTACCGCTATAAGATTACTCTTGTCGATGGCATGGATACAGATAAGTCACTGGTCACTAGCAATGATGCTGATGATCCGGTTGATAACGCCATTGGACGCTCATGGAAGATGCTGGCTGAAAAAAGCAAAACTGGTATTACTAAAGACGCTAATAATTTCGTTCTAACTAGCGAAGGGTTACGCTGTCAAAATACGAATGATATCGAGATTGATAACATTGATAGTTTAGGCTGCGGTACGGGTCAAAAGGAGTGGTAATGCTAAAAAATACCAACGGCTTTACACTGATAGAGCTGATGATCGTCGTCGCCATCATCGGTGTGCTCGCGGCTATCGCTTATCCCAGCTATCAGCGCTATGTCATCAAGACTAAGCGTACTGATATGATGAGTGAGATGCAAAACATCGCCTCAGAAATCGAAAGCCGTAAACTGGCGCAAGGTAGTTATAGTGCTATTAGTGCAGGTGTCAAAACAGATTTTGCTACCGCATACCCAAGGCAGGGCACTCAGCTATATGATGTGACCATAACGGATCCACTCGTTGCTAAATGGATAATTACTGCCGCCCCTAAGCCTAATAGCCAAGTAATTAAGGACGGTACACTAACTTTGAATTATCAAGGTATTAAATGTCGAGGTAGTGTCTGTGGTACTGGTAAAGAATGGAGTGAGTAGAAAAGCGTCATAAAGAGATGGAAGCTGACAAAAATCGTCAGCTTCTATTACCTTTCTCTACTAATAATGGGTATACTGACAATTTTTAGCAGTACTGGCGTAACATGAATTACTAGTTGTAACGTATATAAGCGCAAAAAGTGCTGTATTTAGAGGTGCTATGAGATTAAAGCTTACTAAATAACCAAAATAATGATCATTCTTAATTTTGGCATAATAAATGCAAGCTTTATAGCAAGAGAAAAATTTATTATATCCCTAAAGATAAAACAGGCTAATTGCTATTTATCTTTATATACCCCAAAAGGAGTTCATATGAACACTGCTCAAAAAGGTTTTACCCTAATCGAACTCATGATCGTTATCGCCATTATCGGTATCCTAGCTGCGATCGCACTGCCTGCTTATCAGGACTATAGTACACGTGCTAAAATTTCTGAGCCTTTATTGGCTGCATCTACCTGTCGTACAGCAGTATCAGAAGCCTATCAATCTGGAGGAGCTTTACCAGGTGCCAATGCTTTTGGCTGTGAAGTTGGTGAAGCAGCAGTTGCGGAAAGTGCTGCTGATGCAGGTGACGGAAAAGTTGCAAATCCATCGACTAAATATACTGAAACGGTAGCCACCGATGCAAATGGTGTTATTACAGTAACAACAACTACAGGTTCAGGCCTAGGAGACGCTGAAGGCAAGACCTTCATTTTGACACCTTTGAACGCTGCTGGTAATGCAATGGTAGGAACTGGTGCGAATAATGATTTAGGTAAAACTGTTAATACTTGGAGATGTGGTCCTGGTACTATTGAAGCTAAATACCTACCAGCAACTTGCCGTGGTAACTAATTAAGTAGCAAGCGTAGGCTGGGCTTCTAGCCCAACTCACATCATGCAAAGTTACCATGATGGTCAAAATGCCCAGCCTACAAAGATTCTCGTTTCATATCAAAAAGCCAAACATCACGTTTGGCTTTTTTGTATTTAAAATAAGTGAAACCCTGAATGCGTCAATTTTTGGAGATTTATAAAATGTAAAACGCTGGATTAAAGCCACAGCCTACGAGATATGCATTAACGTTAGTATTCAAACAAACAAAAAGGCTGAGCAAATGCCACAGCCTCTAAATTTTTAAGAGCAGTTTTAATTAACAACCTACTTCTCTAAATACTGAATCTTCCCTTCGACACCATCCCACTTTGCCGCTTCTGGCAGCTGGCCCTTCATCTCGGTGATGTTAGGCCATTTTTGCGCCAGCTCTTCGTTTAGCTGAATAAACACTTCTTGCCCTTTTGGTACTTCATCTTCTGAGAATATCGCATTGGCAGGACATTCAGGCTCGCATAACGCGCAGTCGATGCACTCATCAGGATCGATGACGAGGAAATTCGGTCCTTCATAAAAGCAGTCTACAGGACAGACTTCCACACAGTCGGTGTATTTGCAAAGAATGCAGTTCTCTGTAACGACAAAGGTCATAGTACTGTCTACCTGTTATTGGATTGAGCGAAATAGAATAGATGAAAAATAAGGCACATTTTAGCGCTTTTGAGATAATTTAACAATTCCCTTTAATAACTAATGATTTCCTTCAAATGATAGAGTAAATCATGTGCTTGCTTTGGTGTTAGGCTGTCAGGGTCGATAGCCTGTAGCTCATCTTGTACGCTAAATAGCTGATTTTGTTGTAGAATATCTGTATTTCTTTGTTTTTTATCAAGATTCCCGATGTTTGATTTCTCTATATCACTATCATAAGTCTGCTGGCGTTTATCCTTTACCGACTTAGCTAATTCATTTTTGTCATCATCAATACTTTCGTTATCTGGTTTTAGATTATCTATGCTTAAGTTATCTACTAAATAACGCTTGGCATCATTAAGCACTTGAGTTGGGATACCCGCCATTTTTGCCACATGTAATCCAAAGCTGGAGCTTGCCGCACCATCTTTGATTTGATGCAGCAGTAACAGTTGACCGTCGATCTCACTGGCGGCGACATGGACATTACGGATAAACTTACCATTACTGCCACTACTTTCTTTAGGGTTTTGCGCCAATTTTGTCAGCTCAAAATAATGAGTGGCAAATAATGTCAGGCAGCCAATCTCTACCAATCGATTAACGCAAGCATGAGCGATTGCCAAGCCATCAGTGGTGGCTGTACCGCGTCCCACTTCATCCATCAGCACTAGCGATTTATTGGTCGCTTGATTGAGAATATTAGCGGTTTCAATCATTTCCACCATAAAGGTTGACTTACCGCCCGCCAAATCATCAGCTGAGCCAATACGGGTAAAGATACGGTCGATATCACCAATATGTGCACGCGCTGCTGGTACAAAGCTGCCACAATGCGCGAGTAAAACAATCAGCGCGGTTTGGCGCATATAGGTTGATTTACCACCCATATTAGGGCCAGTAATCATCAACAGTCTTTCAGGGTTTTCATAACTGCCTAATGCGCAATCGTTAGCAACAAAATGGCTAGTATGTTTCGCAGGATTATTTTGATGAGTATGAATAGGATTTAATGCAGCTTCTACAACAACATGACGACCTGCTTTGATATCGATACTGGTTTGAATGCCAGTATTCGAGCTATCTGTATTCTCCGAATTATTATTCATGACTGGACGCTGCCAGTTATAAGTGATCGCAAGTTGCGCCCAATTACTGAGGACATCTATCTGGGCGATAGCAGCGCTAAGCTGTTGTAATTCAGCTAAATGGCTACCTAATTGTATCAATAGCTCATTATACAGCTGCTTTTCGCGAGTCAATGCTAAGCTTTGCGCGCTTAGATATTCAGTTTCGACTGTTTTTAGCTCGTCAGTGATGAATCGCTCGCTACTTTTCAGCGTTTGCCGACGGATAAAATGCGTTGGTGCATTCTTTGCCTGCATTTTAGGCAACTCGAAATAAAAACCGCTGACCTTATTAAAACCCACTTTTAGGCTGGGTAATTGGCTCTCTTGACGCGCACGTTCTACCATCTCATCCAGTGTTACTTGGATATTGTCATGCAAATGGGTAAGGCGATCAAACTCTGCATCATAGCCTGCGGCTAACATGCCACCATCACGAATATGCGCCGGTGGCTCTACGATAATAGCTCGCTCAATAAGCTCGGCGACGGATTGTACGGCAGGTAACTGCGCAGGCAATTGCTGCATTAACATCGGCAACAGTCCTGCCTGCTCATGGCTGATACCCGCATTCGTCAGTAGCGTCGTAAGCTGGGCGCTACTAGCAATACCATCAGCCAATTTGCGCAAGTCACGCGGCTTGGCGCTCATTAGCCCAATACGACTACTGATACGTTCCATATCCCCGATGGCGTTTAAGGTTTCGCGCAAGCTGGTAACTAATAAGATATTTCCCGAGCATTGCTCAGACTGTTTATCAGTATTTAACAAGCTAGTTATCGCATCTAAACGCAAGTTAATACGCGAATGCTGACGCAGTGGGCGTTTCATTTGCTGCACGAGTAAGCGTCGACCCATCGGCGTTTGACAATGATTGAGCACCGATATTAATGACGTACCATTACTACTAACGGGCGTAAATAGCTCAAGGTTTTGCTGGCTATTGGCATCAATGATTAAATAGTCATCATTATATTCGACGATAAGCTGGTTAACTTGTGGTACATGACGCTGCTGGGTTTGTCGTGCATAGTGAATAAGCGCCGCACAGCTAGCCTGGGCAAGTGGTGCATCGCTAATACCAAGCCCATCAAGACGCTGAACCTCAAACTGTTGGCACAAAGTTTCGCTGGCATGCTCACGGTGGAAGTCATTGCCCGCAACTTCAATAATAGGGCAATTAAGATGTTGACGTAGCCATAGCAGCCACTCTTCGCTGATATCACCATTACTGTCACTCAGCGCTTCACTAATAATACATTCGCTTGGCGCAAAGCGTGCCAGCACCGTGAGCATTTGGGTTTGTAAAGATTCAATATCATCTTGATTAGCGCTGATCGTTTGCGTCGTCAAAGTCCCAGCGGCTAAATCCATTTGGCTAACGGCAGCTTGCACAGGTTGTTTGCTGTTCGATTTAGGAGTCTCGATATCAATAGCGACGACAGTCGGGGTGTGATTGGGCGCAATGAGTGCATCGTCAGTAATAGTCCCTGCGGTCAGCGTTTTGACCACTTCACGGCGCATAATAGTGCCAGCAGTAGATTTGCTCTTATCTTTCTTCTGCTTATCGCCCATCGTCGGAGCATTGGACGGGTTATTTGCATTGTCAGTGCCAGTAGCTGATTCATCAATTTGTTCACAGACAACGACGGTTTGCCCAGCAGCGATCAATCTTGCCATATAACTATCTGCAGCATGAAAAGGGACACCTGCCATCGCAATCGTATTACCTGCTTTATCTGTACCTCGACGGGTTAAAGTAATGTCCAATATCTGTGCCGCGCGTTTGGCATCCTCAAAAAATAACTCGTAAAAATCACCCATCCGATATAACAGCAAAGCTTGAGGATAGTTAACCTTCATATTGAGATATTGCACCATCATCGGCGTATGATCTGCCAAGTGATAGATGGCATCACCTATGACTAATGAGTCAGAGTCAACTGGCACAGATTTTGAAGTGGGTTTACTAGGACTGTTATTTTGAGCAGAAGGTTTAACTGGCATGCAGAATCTCTTAAGTTGTCTTTTTTATTTATTAAATAGGGGTGTTTAAATAAGTTTGGTTAGATAGAAGGCTTTAGATATAAAGGCTAATAATAATCGGTTCAAAATAAAATAGATCATCTAAAAAGTGTGCTGGCAATAAGCAAAAAAATTGAAAAACATAGGTTTATAAGTGTTATTTTAACACGTCCTATCACCTTTTTACGTCGGCAAATATCTGCTAACTGCCCTTGTATCCATCGCCGTCATAACCATATATAATGACGTCACACTTAATTGGGCGATATTTTATTGGACGGTCTTAAATTGGACAGTAACCAGCCAAATAATTAAAAAAACAGCGAGTAAAGCGTTGTCATGCGCACTAATTATCGAATATTTCCATAGGTCAAAAAATTATGTTATCAAAGATTATAGGCAGTGTCGTTGGCACCAAAAATGAGCGTGAGCTTAAACGCATGCGCAAAGTGGTCAGCAAAATCAACGCATACGAGGCTGCGATACAAGCCCTGTCTGATGAGCAATTACAACAAAAAACTGAAGAATTTAAAGCAAGACACCAAGGCGGCGAAAGTCTAGATGCCTTATTGCCAGAAGCGTTTGCGGTTTGTCGTGAAGCGTCTTTACGGGTTAACGGTATGCGTCACTATGACGTGCAGCTGATCGGTGGTATTACCTTGCACGAAGGCAAAATCGCTGAGATGAAAACTGGTGAGGGTAAAACCTTGATGGGTACCTTGGCGATGTACCTCAATGCCATCAGTGGCAAAGGCGTACATTTGGTGACGGTTAACGATTATTTGGCGGCACGTGATGCGGAATTAAACCGTCCCTTATTTGGCTTTTTGGGCATGACGGTTGGCGTGATTTACTCGCAGCAACCACCACAAGAAAAAGTCAATGCTTATCAAGCGGATATCACTTACGGTACCAATAACGAGTACGGTTTTGATTATTTGCGCGATAACATGGTCTTTAGTTTAAAAGAGAAAAAGCAGCGCCCGCTAAACTTCTGTATTATCGATGAAATTGACTCTATTTTAATCGATGAAGCTCGTACGCCGTTGATTATCTCGGGTCAAGCTGAAGATTCATCACGCATGTATGCGCTGATTAATACCATTATTCCTGTGCTTATTCGCTCAAAAGACGAAGAAGCCAATAAGAATAATGAAGAAGAAGATTTCTGGATTGATGAGAAAAATCGCCAGATTGAGATTAGTGAAAAAGGCTATGAGAAGATTGAGCGCTTCTTAATCCAAGTCGGCGAGCTTGGCGAAAACGAAAGTCTTTATAGCCCAAGCCGTTTGCCATTATTGGCTCACGTACAAGCAGCGATTCGCGCCCATCATGTCTTTGTGAAAAATATCCATTATATTGTCGATGACGGCGAAGTGGTTATCGTTGATGAAAACACCGGTCGTACCATGCCTGGTCGCCGCTGGTCAGAAGGTCTGCATCAAGCCGTTGAAGCCAAAGAAAATGTTGAGATTCAAGCCGAAAATCAAACCCTTGCAACCACCACATTCCAGAATTTTTTCCGTCTGTATGACAAACTGTCTGGTATGACGGGTACCGCTGATACTGAAGCAGCAGAATTTAAATCAACCTATGATTTAGATGTCATTGTGATTCCAACGCATGAACCGATTGCTCGTGTCGATATGGATGACCAAATTTTCTTAACCAAGTTAGGCAAATACAAAGGCATTATCCGCGAGATTCAAGAGATTCAAGCAAAAGGCGCGCCAGTATTGGTTGGTACGGCAACGATTGAAGCCAGTGAAGAATTGTCTTATCTGCTCGATCAAGAAGGCGTTAAGCATAATGTGCTAAACGCTAAGCAGCATGAGCGTGAAGCTGAAATCATTGCTCAGGCAGGTAGCCCAAAATCGGTCACGATTGCTACCAATATGGCAGGTCGTGGTACCGATATTATCCTTGGCGGTAACTGGCAATCGTTTATTGAAGATATTGATGCGGTTAGCCCTGACGAAATGGCGCGTCTAAAAGCCCAATGGCAAATCAAGCATGACCAAGTCGTTGCGGCTGGTGGTTTGCATATTATTGGTTCTGAGCGTCATGAATCACGCCGTATTGATAATCAGTTGCGTGGTCGTGCGGGTCGTCAAGGTGATCCTGGGATGTCACGTTTCTTCTTATCACTTGAAGATGACCTAATGCGTATCTTCGCCGGTGACCGCGTCGTGAATATGATGCGTGCCATGGGTCTCAAAGAAGACGAAGCCATTGAACATAAAATGGTCTCAAAGTCGATTGAAAACGCCCAAGGTAAAGTAGAAAGTCGTGATTTTGATGCGCGTAAAAACCTACTGAAATACGATGATGTGGCCAATGATCAGCGTAAAGTCATCTATGGTCAGCGTGATGATTTGTTGGCAGAGATGGATTTGTTAGAGGCCATTAAAATCATGCATCAAGAAGTCTATAATGCCATGATTAACCAGTTTATTCCGCCAGGCTCTATCGATGATCAGTGGAATATCGATGGGTTAGAGGATGAGCTTGAGAACGAATTTAAGATTGCAATGCCCATTAACGATTGGCTTGATGAAGATCGCCGCCTAGATGAAGAAGGCTTACGAGCCAAGATCATCGAAACAGCATTGGATCGTTATCACAGTCGCCGTGAGCAAATGGGCGAAAAAGATGCTGCCCAGCTTGAGCGTCATTTTATGCTGCAAAGTTTAGATAAGCACTGGAAAGAGCATTTAACCCAGATGGATCAGCTGCGTAAAGGTATTCATCTGCGTGGTTATGCACAGAAAAACCCTGAACAGGAATATAAGCGTGAATCATTTGAGCTGTTCCAGATGATGCTTGGCGCGATCAAGTCTGAAACAGTACAAGACTTATCACGTGTGCATATCCCAACCAAAGAAGAGCTAGAGGCGTTAGAAATACAGCAACGTGAAAATGCCGCTCATATGCAAATGCAGTTTGAGCATAGTGATATCGATAATATGGACGGCGGTGTGGAAAGAGCAGCAGTGCAAAGCCGCAATGTCGTTGGCGGTGCTACGGGTGCTGGCGTAGCAGGTGCTATGGCGGGCAGTAGCGATGATACAGACCCATATGCTGGTATGAATATCAGCCGTAACGCCCCGTGCCCATGTGGTTCAGCACTTAAGTATAAGCAATGTCATGGCAAAATCTAAACCTAGCTAACATTCCTTAATTAAAAAGTCCTTATCGAAATAGATAGGGACTTTTTTATGCACTGAGGAGTGATGGTTGAATAAAAATATCATCTACATTGTATTGATTACTTACAAATTCAATGTAGGCGCGCATTTGTGGACAGGCTATAGTGTTTAGCATAATTATTTGGGAGAGCATGATGAATGTAGCATTATTAAAACAGTGGCGTCACTCTTTGGTTGTTACGGCATTATTGGCAGGAGCCTTGTCTATAACAGCCTGTCAGCCAAAGCAAGAAACAGAGCCAAGTTTAGAAGAGAGTATCAGTGAAGAGCAGGCTGTGCCTATGTCTGCTGAACCTGCAGAGCCAAGTGATGTAGTCGTAGATGCCCCCGCTAGCGAAGTCGCAGATGATACCGTAGCTACAGTAAATACTGGCGTCAATCAAATAACGTACTTGTGCTCTCCTGAGCTAGAAGTCGAAGCGACTTATAAAGATACGGATAGCCAAGTGGTACTTGCAACTGCTAAAGGTACTGTCACTTTGACAAAAACCAATGAAGCCAGCAATCCTGAAGTATTTGAGGGCGCAACGGCTATCGATGGGACGACAGGCTTTGTACAATGGCGCGTAGCCCATAAAGATCGCGAAACAGGTGTAATGCGTACCGCTGGCACTGACACTACTAACGTCACTACTTATGAATGTAAAAAGACTCAATAATGGCTAGAACGTTGATGGATAATTTAATATAAAAAAAGCAACGTTCGCGTTGCTTTTTTGCTTTTGCTTTCCACAAAATTCGAAATTCGACAGTTTATCTCTTATGAGCCGTATTTTGTTCATGTGCCAAAAACCCTTCTTCAGTAACATCGAGTTCCTCATGTTTGAGTTCGACTTCAATGCTGTCAGTATGCGTATGTGTGGTTTTTTCAATGGCTATTTCTTGGATAACATAAGTGTCCTTAGTAATGGTTGCGATTTGACGCGATAAGACAATTTCAATAGGCGCATCGCCAATCTCAACTTGTGTGCCATTGATAGTAACGACGGCTTTACTGTCTAATGAAGGCTCCACATGACGCAATATGTCTTTATCATCATAGTTCCCTGACAATAGATCCTGACTTTCGGCATCCTGATAATCGGTACGTACCGTGATATATTCTTCTACCAGCTCAATAGGTACTTGAATAGTTTTGGTGCGAAAATGCTTGGTGACAGTTACTTTACCAACATCCAAGCGCTCTTTATTGACTACTGGGCGCTCTTCTAATAATTCTAGATAACCACCGTTATTGTTATTAGTATCAGGTAGATTTTCTGAAATACTTTCTTGTTGATTGCTTATTATTGTTTGCTTCTGACTATGATCAGATGATAACAAGTCAGATGAGGTTAAATCATCTTGCGTGCCACTAGCGGTATTATTGGTAAAATCAGGATAGTTGGTATTAGGATAGTTATTTTCATTATTAGCATTCATGGTTGTTGTCCTTATTATTGTATATAAAAAAAGACCAGAGACGAGCTCTGGTCTTATCTACTGAGCAAATCACTCAGTGGCTAATGGCTGTCGTATAGTATTGATTTAAATAGTATATAACAATATCACAAATACTATTTAGATTACAAAGGCATACGAATGGCTAGCCTATTACATACCACGAGCGCGGCGTACATCTTCAGCAGTGATATCATCACGGGTAAACAAATTGCCATCACGATCAATCACGTTACCATTATTATCGACATCTAGCTCTTCACGTTGAATAGTATCTACGATAGTCTCAGTATGACGCTCTGTCGTTTTACCAACATTCACTTCTTCTGTGACATAGGTCTCTTTATTGACATGAGCACGCTCAGCTTCTAGCTCAACTTCGATCGTATTATTGCCATCGATATCACCGATACGGCGTTCAGTTGGGCGATTAACGTTGGTGCGTTCAATATTGGCATGCTCTTCTTCCAAGTCAACATTGACGTTACGCTCTTCAGTCACGACATGTTTACCGACTTTTACCAAACCTGCCACAATACGATCTTTATTAACAGTCAGACGTTCTTCTAATAGCTCTAACGTATTTGGTGCATCGTAATTATGATCGGCAATTTCCATACGCTCAGCTTCTGGGATACTGTCAGCGACAAATGCCTGACGGTCTCTTTCATACTGTTCTTTATAGCTATATTGATAATCATGGTCATAGACTTCCATCGCTTCGACCTGCGATTTGGTTAAGCTATCAAAGAATACGTCATCACCAACGATACGTGCTAAACCTGCTGGTACCAATACTTCTTTTGAGCTAAACCAGCCACCTGCATCGACGATTAAGTAACGAATGCGACCAGTCGTATCTTCTACCAATGCGCCTTCGATTTTACCGATTTTTTCTTCATTAACACCAAAAGCAGTCTTGCCAGTTGGGTCATAATAATCATCGCCGATCAGATCACGGTGAGTTGCTTGGATATCTCTTAAACGAATAAGTTGGCTCATTATTATCTTCCTTTTGTATGAATAAATTTCTTTTTATAAAATGGTTTATTGATATTCTTATATGAACTGTTATTAGATAAACGGTTCAATCAATAGTATTTATTATAGCCAGTCGCTATCTCGACTTGTTGTTATCGTAACAGGACGATTTGGCACGAGATATATAAGCAAGGTAGCAAAGTGTGCGCTTGACGTAAGGGTGTGTAATAGGCTGTAAAGAGCATAATCACTATATAACCTTTAAGTTAAGGCTTTCCTACGCTAATACGTTTAAGCAGACGGGTGTTAATATTTTGATATAAAAAAACCGCATTGCTCAAAGCAATGCGGTTTTAGATTCTAATAATAAGCTAAATATTTACAGCATACCGATCATTTTAAAATAGTTTAAGCCAATTCGATTGCTACTGCTACTGCTTCGCCGCCACCGATACATAGTGTAGCAACGCCTTTTTTGCCACCAGTACGCTTTAGAGAGTTAATAAGCGTCACTAGGATACGAGCGCCTGAACAGCCCACTGGATGACCAAGGGCACAAGCACCGCCTTCTATGTTTACTTTAGCATGTTCGATGTTTAGCTCATCCATTGCTGCCATCGTAACCATGGCAAATGCTTCATTGATTTCCCATAAATCGACATCAGCGACTGACCAGCTAGCACTCGCCAATACTTTTTCAATTGCGCCAACAGGGGCAATAGTGAACTCGCTTGGATGACGAGAATTAGAGGCAGTCGCAATGATACGCGCTTGATACTCTAGACCTTCTTCTTTGGCTTGTGACTCTTTCATCAATACAACAGCTGCAGCACCGTCTGAAATAGAGCTGGCGTTTGCTGCGGTGATGGTACCGTCTTTTGCAAAGGCAGGACGCAAAGTAGGGATGCGCTCAGCATTAGCAAGGGCAGGCTGCTCATCGGTATCAACCGTTTGTTCGCCTTTACGAGTTTTGAACGTAACTGGTTCAATCTCATCTTTGAAATGATTGTCTTTGATCGCTGTAAGTGCACGATTTAGCGACTCAATAGCAAAATTATCCATTTGTTCGCGCGTATAGCCTTTTTCATCCGCCATTTCTTGTGCAAATTGACCCATTAGCTTGCCCGTATCGGCATCTTCTAGACCGTCTAAGAACATATGATCTTTGACTTCTTTATGTCCCATGCGATAGCCACCACGCGAACCTGGCATGATATAAGGCGCATTGGTCATCGACTCCATACCGCCAGCAATAGCAACCTTAAAGCTTCCGGCTTTGATACCGTCATGAGCTTGCATAACTGCTTTTAGACCTGAGCCGCACAGCTTATTGATGGTAACTGCACCCGTCGCATCAGACAAGCCAGCTTTGCGCATCGCTTGACGCGCAGGACCTTGACCCAAACCTGCGGTTAAGATACAGCCCATAATAACTTCATCAATATTATCAACATTAACGCCTGAACGCTCAACAGCTGCTTTGATAGCCGCTGCGCCCAAATCTGTGGCGCTTATGTCTGTCAATGCGCCTTGGAAGCCGCCCATCGGGGTGCGAGCGCCGTTTAAGATTACAATTGCATCATGTGACATTGTTATTTCCTTTTTTGAGTGTTTTAATCCAACATATTTGATTGATTAAAGCATATTTTTACGCCAGCTCATCTAAGCGTATGCGTACTACTTTATCAGTAATGGTGTCTAACTTCTCGATTTTTTCGATGGCAAGATTCATCTGACTCTCAACCACTGGCAGCGTTAAAATAATCACTGGCACTTGCCCGAGCTTATGCGCCGGTTTTTGTAAAATAGCATCGATATTGATACCGGCATCACTCAAGATACGGGTAATATCTGCCAATACTCCAGGACTGTCATAGGCATGTACACGTAAATAATATCCGGTAATCATTTGTTCAGCACGCAATATCGGCGTATCTGACAATTTTTCAGGGATAAAGGCTAAGTGCGGTACATGATGACCATTGCTGTTTTGTTGGTCAGCATCTTTACATCCTAATACACGCACTAAATCCATCACATCTGCCATCACTGCAGAAGCCGTTGCGCCTGCACCCGCGCCGTCACCGCAATATAACGTCTGACCGAGAGGGTGAGAGTTCACCAGTACGGCATTCTTTACGCCATTAACATTAGCAAGTAGGGCGTTCTGTGGAATCAGCGTTGGGTGTACACGCAGCTCAATACCGGCGCTGTCGTCCCCGCTGCCATTTCCTGCACGGCGAACTGCAAAGCCCAAGTGCTTAATACGATAGCCAAGCTCTTCAGCGTAATTGACATCCTGCAAAGTAATACCGGTAATACCTTCACAGTAGACTTTGTCAAACTGCAATGGAATACCAAAGGCGATAGAGGCAAGTAGCGCCAGCTTGTGTGCCGCATCGATACCTTCAACGTCAAAAGTAGGGTCGGCTTCAGCATAACCAAGTGCTTGCGCCTCGCTCAATACATCGGAAAAAGGGCGACCTTTATCGCGCATCTCTGTCATGATAAAGTTGCCCGTACCATTAATGATACCCGCTAGCCAATCAATTTTATTGGCAGCTAAACCTTCACGCATGACCTTAATAATTGGAATACCACCTGCTACAGCTGCTTCATAGGCGACATGAACATTATGCTGCTCAGCAAAAGCAAAAATCTCATTGCCATGCTCAGCCAATAACGCTTTATTGGCGGTCACCACATGCTTGCCATTTTTGATAGCGTGCATAATAACGTCTTTTGCAAGGGTCGTACCGCCAATCAATTCGATAACAATATCGACATTGTCACTGGCAGCGGTTGCCATCAAATCACTGTTTTGCATAATATTGGGATTAATGTCATCACGCTGACGACGAATACCAACTTCGGTAATCACAATGTCGCGTCCGCTACGACGTTTTAGTTCATCTAAATTATCATTGATTAGATTGACCACGCCCGTTCCGACGGTGCCTAAACCAAGTATCGCTAGTTTGATGGATTTGCTCACAGGATCCTCAAGAGATTAAATAGTGGGATAAAAAACGCTGCTATGAAAGATCTTGAAACTACAAGAATCACTAACATAAATAAGCGCTTATATAGAAATTATATGGCTAAGTTTGCCTAGCGCTTTATCCTATCATACCGATAAGCAGTTGTGACGTCTACACAATGTCGCCACCGTCATACATATCACAAATACTTAAATCATATAACCGTTTTTAGTTAGCACCAACTGCTTCTGCCAATTGAGCTGCAGGTAGATAGCCGCCTACTTGCTGTCCTGCTTCAGTAAAGATAGCGGGCGTACCTCGCACACCAAGTTTTGCCCCTAATGCCATCTGTTCTTGTACAGGATTGGCACAGCTAGGCGCTTGCACATCGGCGCCAGCTTTCCCCTGATTCATTGCCGCCTTACGATCTTGACTACACCAAATAGCTTCCATTTTTGGCACTGATTCTTGGCTACGTGGCCATGCCAAATAACGTACCTCGATGCCACGTGTATTAATATCATCCATCTCTTCATGCAATTTACGGCAATAACCACAATCTGCATCTGTAAAGGCGTAAACCACAGCTTTAGTCGCGCCTTTTGCTGGATAAATAACCATGTCTTTTTTGTCGACTGCTTTTAACGCTTCTTGGGCAGTACTGGCCAACAACGCGGCACTAATATCTACAGGCGCTTCTGCACCAACCGCGATGATTTGCCCTTGAATAATATGCTTGCCCGCCTTATCCGTAAAAAAAGAAGGCAATCCTTCAGCTGTCACCCAATAAATACCAGTCATATCGGTTGGTACAGCTGAGAGAATAGTCTCTTCAATGCCAGAAGCCTTTAAATTGGCTTGCAAAGACTTTACTACTTTAGCATCGCTGTCCTTAGAAACCGCAGCAGTACTCGTTTTGGCTTTGCTGCTATTGACAAGATCTGTATTGCTGGTCGCATCTGCTGCATTATTAGAGCAGCCAGCTGCAACGATAACCAGCAAGGCAGCACTCATAACACGAGTAAGAGGACTGCGAGAAAATGTATCACGGTTGAGATTGGTTTTAGAAAAAGGCGCTAAGAACATAGGATGTTTCCTTTAGGCAGTCATGCCTAATCAAGATTTTGATAGCAAAAGGTAATGAAGATTTTTTGGAATTTTGATCTAACATATTTTGATCTAACATGATGACTAGATCGAGCCATAAGAGGTAATAAATTTTTACAGTTTATTGATAACAAAAGATAACTAATAATCAGCCTCATATTAGCATATTTTTATAAATAACAGCGAAAGCCTGTATAACGGTCTTATTAAATACACAATTTGTAGCTATTCGTTAAGAAAATATAAATAAAATACATTTGTGCTATTTCATATCATTTTATGTCTAGGTAGGCTACTGCTTATAACTGTGTTTTGTGACTGACCATATTTTATGACAGAGTCATCTGTTATTTGAAAATTTACTTATTGAAGCAATTTAGCTTAAGGAGCAACTATGGCAGGTGCCAGTTTATTAACCTTACTTGATGATATCAGCGTGATATTGGATGATGTCTCAGTCATGACTAAACTTGCTGCTAAAAAAACAGCAGGGGTACTGGGTGATGATTTAGCGCTTAACGCTGAGCAGGTCTCAGGCGTCAAAGCAAACCGTGAGCTTCCCGTTGTTTGGGCGGTTGCCAAAGGCTCATTTATTAATAAGCTTATCTTGGTGCCAGCGGCGTTACTTATCAGCGCTATTTACCCGCCATTAATTACGTTTTTATTGATGTGTGGTGGGTTGTTTTTGGTGTATGAAGGTGCCGAAAAAGTCATCCACCGCTTTTGGCCACATGCTTTACCGCATGATGAAGAGCAAGAAGCTCGTCGCAAAGCCAATGCTGATGAAAAGGTAGATTTGGTTGCTTTTGAAAAAGAGAAAATCAAAGGAGCAATACGTACCGATTTTATTTTATCAGCAGAAATTATTGTGATTGCACTGGGTGCTACTGCTAGCGCAACTTTGCTAGAGCGCAGTTTGGTACTGTCTATTTTAGCGATTAGTATTACCGTTGGTATTTATGGTCTGGTTGCTGGTATTGTCAAGATTGATGATGTTGGTTTACATATGATGGAAAAAGAAGGCGCATTTACCCAAAAGGTCGGTAAGGTTTTATTTGCCGCAGCGCCCAAATTAATGAAATTTCTATCTATCGCTGGTACCTTGGCGATGTTCTTAGTCGGTGGTGGTATCTTAGTGCATGGCATTAATTTCTTATATCATGGTGTTGAGGATATTGCCCATTTGACCGGTATTTTTGAAAGTTTCACTACCGCATTATTGAATGGTGTTATTGGCTTTATTATTGGCGCGATCATCGTTGCACTCTTGACGGTTGTTGGTAAAATACGCAACAAGGATGAATCTGCTGCTCATTAATAGCTTTGGTTATTAATCGACAATATTAAATAAGCTCTTATATTCAATCAAATAGAAAATAAAAAAAGCCCCAAAGTTGCTGACAACTTTGGGGCTTTTGCTTTTTAGACAGGGTAACTTACGATTAGCTCTCTCTATCTGAGTTATCTGAATCATCTGACTCAAGTTTTTCAGCTTGCGTCGGCTTTTTATGGTCAGCTTTTGGCTTACGGGCACGAGCCTTTGGTACTTTAGGCGTTGTTAAGTTGAACATGCCTTTTTGTGGTAGTAATTGCTCTGCCACATTTTCAATCATGTTTTTATAACTGGCTATGGTCGTTTTTGACTTGGCTGCTTGACTGTCGTCTTTCAGAGAAGGCGCTACTATTGATTCAGCATCTTGTACGGTCTCACTTTGCTCGACAGTAACGTTTGCAACCTCAGCAGCGTCGATGTCGGTCATTTTGATTTCAGGTACATCATTTTCGACACTTTTGATACTTTCGATATCAGTGCTTTCGATATGAGCTTGCACTGCATCTACTTCTGCTAATGTTTGCTCAGTATCTAATAACTGCTTGCTTTGATCACTGACAGCATCTGTTTGAGCTTGATTGACCAGAGCACCGGCTTCTACTTCATGCGCATCAATATCGATGCCCGTTTGAACGGGCTCGTTATTTGCCGCATCAGTAACCGCCAATACCGCTGATTCTTTATAATCAGGATGCTGACCACGTGGATCGTTGCTAGCACGTTTACTGATAGCACGGGGTTCTACTGAGGTTTTACCTTGGGACGCTGCAAACTGACTGACGGCTTTTGTCATTGACTCAAAACGTGCAATGTAGTCCGCTGCTAAAGGCTGATAGCCGTAGTTACTAAAGTCAAAGTCGCTATGAGCAACTGGTTTAATAGCCACTTGCTTGTCAGCGCTGTCTTTAACTAGCGTCTGCTCTAGATGCTTAGCGATAGCAGCATTAAAGCAGCTGATGACACCGTCTGTCGCTAAGCGATTTTCTGCCTCTGCTAAGGTTGCACGGATAAATTCACCAACCGTACCACGAATGGTAGGCGCGCGTTCACTAACTTGCACATCTTGCTCATTTGCGTGAGACGCTTTAGCAAATGATGCTTGCACCTGTTGAAGACGTACGACGCGTGGGTCATTACTGGCTTGACCAAACTTATTTGCCGCAACGTAGCGTTCAGCAAATAAAGAATCACGGCTAAGCTCAAGTACTGCCTGACTGCTACTATCCTCGGCAGCAACTTCGTTAGAATCCACGACCACATTTTCTTCGGCAGTATCTTCAGCAACATGAGCCTTCTGAGTGGTTTCGATTGGCGCTGCCTTTTCTACTTGTACCGCTACCACTTCTTGAGTTGATGCAGTATTCTCGGCTTCACTGTCTATGCTAATTTTTGTATTAGCTCGTTCATCTACAGCAGGTTTGTGGCTACTAATTTTATCGCCGCTTTTATCGTCTTCTTTCGAAGTAGGTTGATCCGCTTTGTTGGGATTAGCGCTTTTTTCTACTTGATCGATCTGAGTAGTATTGACTTGTGCAGAGACTTTTTCGGAAGTTTCAGCTTGGACGCTACTTTGTTGTGTGTTATCAGATGCAACGCTGCTGGTATCAATCGTTTTAGCAGTTTGTTGAGCTGGTTTGTTATCGACTGACTTTTGCTTATCCGCACGCTGCTCATTATTATTCTCTGAACGCTCTTTTTCAGCATCAGTATCACTTTCAATTACTGCTTGCTTGTGAGTCGCTTGGCGTGATGCAGACTTGCTATCATCTAATGACAAATGTACCACTTCTGGTGATTTGAGCTCACTAGCAGCTTCATTCACCTGTAATACTACTTCATTAGGGTCTTGGTTGCGACGCGCATTAGAATGGTGTTTGTTGCTGTTAGCATTTTTAGAGGCTTGCTGATTGTTTTGCTTAGAGTCAGCTGCCGTTAAAGTTTCACCGCGCTCAAGCTTGCCACGTGATCCACGTTGACTGTTCGATTTGCGCTTAGTACGAGTTTGCTCTTCTACTACATTATCAGAGCTGTCAGAACGACTGCTGTCGCTGACACTGGTTGCATTAACACTGGTCGGATTAGCGTTGTCTTCATTTGTATTACGATTATTGTCTTGGCGATTGTTGCGATTACGATCGTTATGACGTCTATTATCCTGCTGACGTTTATCTTGATTGTTAGCTTTGTCATCAGTGCTAGCGCTGCTGTCAGTCGTATTGCTAGTGGCGCTATTCTCAGTTTCATCTGCCTGCTCTTTTCTTTGACGCGGCTTAGATGGTCTTGATTTGCGTGGTTTACGTCTTCTTCTTTCTTCAGCGTCGCTGCTATCATCAGTACTACTCTCAGCAGAACGTGTCAATTGACGATTTTGCTCATCACTACTTTGCTGATTAGTTGCTGGCTGAGGCGTTGCAGTATTTTGACTATTGTCATTGTTCGCTAAAGCCGTATTATCCACTTGGCCAAACGAGCCTAGACTTTGTGCTCCGGTATTAACCAATGCTTCAATAGCTTCAGCAGCATCTCGACTACTAACACTTGATGTGGTTTGAGCTTGCGGTGCTTGCGCAAATAAATTAGACAACCAAGCAACTGCTTGCGGCTGTGCAGCGGCAATAGCAGTAGGTTGTGGTGCTACTGGCGCTGATGGGGTCACAATGTTTTGAGAGCTCTGAGGGTTTTGAGCGCTTGGAGTCTCTTGAGCCTGTGACGCACGTGCTGATGTCACATTGCTACTATTGTTATTACTGCGATGTTCATTGCTATGACTGGTGCTATTCTGTTGCTGCTGCGTAGGCGTACTTTGCTGGGCGTTAGGACGAGCCTGCGCTTGATCGCTGCTATTTTTATCCGCAGCTTGACGAGGCTGTCGAGTTGGCTGCTGCTCAGGGCGCTCTTTTTCAGCCGTTTGCCAGTCAACGTTGTAGCCAAGCTCGCTATGTTCTTGCAGCTGAGTATCGGTGATACGCTCGTAGCTTGATGGAGCAAAGCCATCGCGATTAAAGTGAAGTTTAAAGTTTGGCGATTCTAAATGCGCATGCGGCAAAATAGTGATACGCGTACCACTGTCTTGCTCAAGATAGACCAAGCTGTCGCGTTTCTCATTCAGCAAAAACGCTGCGATATCAGTCGGTACTTCTGCTTGAACTTCACCTTGACGCTCTTTTAGCGCGATTTGCTCGATCTGACGCATGATAGATAATGACAATGAACGCAGGTCACGAATCATGCCATTACCATGACAGCGTGGGCAGATATAACCAGTTGATTCTTCTAATGACGGACGCAGGCGCTGACGGCTCATTTCCATCAAACCAAACTTGGAAATATCACCAAACTGAACGCGGGCACGGTCATATTTAGTGGCATCAATCAGACGTTTTTCAACTTCTTTTTGATGCTTGTTATCATTCATATCAATGAAATCAATGACAATCAAACCGCCCATATCGCGAAGGCGCAATTGACGGGCAATCTCATCGGCGGCTTCTAGATTGGTATGGTAAGCGGTTTCAGCAACGTCTGAACCTTTAGTAGACTTAGCAGAGTTGATATCGATAGATACCAATGCTTCTGTCTGATCGATAACAATTGAGCCACCTGATGGTAGGCGAACTTCACGCTGATAGGCGGTTTCAATCTGTTTTTCAATATTAAAGCGCGAAAACATCGGCTCATAATCGGTATATTTGCGTAGTTTTTCAGCCTGTTTTGGCATCACAGCATCGATAAATCCCGCCGCTTCAATATAAGCATTTTCGTTATCAATCCAAATCTCAGAGATGTCATCACGTAGATAGTCACGGACAGCACGCGTAACGACGCCCGCTTCTTGATGCACTAGGCGCGGTGATGGATATTTTTGGTTTTGTTCTTGAATGGCTTGCCAGATGTTTAGCAAATGATTTAAATCGTGCTGCAAGTCTTCTTGGGTTTTACCAATACCAGCAGTACGTATGATGACACTCATGCCTTTTGGCAGATCTAAGCTGCCAAGCATACGTTTCATATCTTCACGCAGCTTGCCTGAGATTTGACGCGAGATGCCACCGCCGCGAGGATTGTTTGGCATTAATACCAGATAACGACCAGCCAATGACACATAAGTTGAAAGGGCAGCGCCTTTATTGCCGCGCTCTTCTTTTTCAACTTGGACGATGAGCTCGTCACCTTCTTTGATCAGCTTTTTGATGTTCTCATCACGTGGATTTCCGCTTAAATATTCGGCAGAGATTTCACGAATCGGCAAGAAGCCTTGACGCTGTGAGCCATATTCGACAAATACCGCTTCAAGCGAGGGCTCGACACGGGTCACATGACCTTTATAGATATTAGATTTTTTTTGTTCGCGGGTACGGTTTTCGAGATCGAAATCGTATAGATGATTGCCTTTACAGAGGGCAACACGAATCTCTTCGTTTTGGGTGGCGTTGATTAAAATGCGTTTCATAATAGTATCCTATGAGTACGCATAATAACGAAAAGACAGGCTTTAGGGTAAAGTGGCAAGTACTTGCTAATAACAAAATCAGCATAAACAGATATAAATTAACGAAAGAACATAAAGCATGGCATTAATAAAGCGCAGAAACGCGTTTCGAAAGCTTAACTTTGGACCAGTGATAGTAACTTCAATATAGAAGGTATAGGGTGTAAGTCTATATCTTAATATAAGCAGGCTTGTTATAGCGATTAATGCATAAGCAGGTTAGTGATCGTTTATTATCAGTATTTTGAACCATATTGGTGGTCAGCGCACTTTGTCATTTCGTCATAGTGGCGGATGGTTACTGATATATAAAGGTATTACTGATACCAAAAAAGCATCGTGCTGTCACATAATCAATCAAGGTCTAGCAATCATATCGCTGTTGACTGTATAAATTACAATTCAGCGGTTATCCGTCCAGATTAAGCAATTAGTCATTCTTTATTTATCGTTCTTTTGGATATAACGTTAATAATATCTTGGGCGTCTCAAAGCGAGTTCTTGCTGCGTTAGTCATCAGCGGGGCGTACTTGGCAAACAGAATAAATGACCGGCTTATCGGCACGGTGTCTCATGTCTATTCTACTTATCGTCCTCTGTTTGACCACCAATACTCAGGCAGTTATCGAGGTTTACAGGGTAATACTCGATTGCACTCTCAACGACCCATACTTGCTCAACTGCACGCGGCTAAAGGACTGTTAGATAATAAATCATCAAATCAAGTCGTTATCATGCGGGTAGTGAGTAAAGGGTGTATGGTTGGTTATCGCTTAATAAAAGGCTAATGCCATATTTATAAAGTCGATACTATCTATTGTCATAATATCCTGTAAGAAATGCTTCATAAGAATAAATAGTTTTTACTAAAAAATAATTTTTTACTGATAAATATCAGTCATGTTCTTTCAATTTATTAGGTATTATAAAGTATATCTGTTGCTATAACACCCTTAAAATCAGATGAAGCGCCGAGCTTGCATAGGTTGTATGAGTCAGCCGATTATATTGACAAGTGATTAGCCAGTCATAAAATCGATATTTTCCACCTAAAACAACAATCAATTAGCAATGAATTATTGTCTCAGCCTCTGCTTAATTGGCGCTCAACATGTTAAACTATAGCAAATCTTTATGTAATTGCCTAACTAAAAATGACGAACTCAAAAATGACAAACGACGAACCTATCCACGAAGCGCCAGCTATCTTTAATAGCAAAACGCGCCCACAAAGTGCTGACGATGAGATTAGCAACTTCGGCAAGGTCAATTACCTTGAAGTCACGCGTCATCAGCACGACCAGCGCTTGGATAACTTTTTGCTTAATCGCTTAAAAGGTTTGCCAAAACCGCATATCTATAAAATGATTCGCTCAGATGAGATTCGCGTCAATAACAAGCGCTGCAAGGCTCATGACAGAGTGCAGCGTGAAGATGTGGTACGTATTGCGCCAGTGGTACTTGCCACTCGTGAAAAACCTATCATCAGCACCGAATTTGCCAAAAGCTTATTGGCGCGTGTGGTCTATGAAGATGAAGGTTTGATCGTGCTTAATAAACCATCAGGTATTGCGGTTCATGGCGGTAGTGGTCTTGCCTTTGGTGTCATTGAAGCCATGCGTGAAGTCACAGGCAAGAAGTATTTAGAGCTGGTGCATCGTATCGATAAAGATACTTCAGGTTTATTGATGATCTCTAAAAAACGCTCTGCACTTAAAGTATTGCAGCAGCACCTGGTCGACAAAACCATTCAAAAGCATTACTTATGTATTGCGAAAGGTCAGCCTACACTTAACGAACAACGTATCGATGCGTCATTGTTGCGTTATACACTGGCAAGCGGTGAGCGCCGTGTTAAGGTAGATACACAAGACCCGCAAACCAAAGAGAGTCAGACTGATATCGTCGTTCATGGTCGTTTTATGATTGCTGAGCAGCCCGTTAGCTTGATTGAAGCCAAGCCGCTCACCGGACGTACCCATCAAATTCGTGTGCATTTGGCTCATATCGGTCATGCTATCTTAGGGGATGATAAGTACCATGTACATGATAAATCTGGCGTGCATCGTCTGTGCTTACATGCGTGGCGCTTAGATATACCTGGTTATGAGACTATCACTGCGCCTTTACCAGAAGAGATGCTCGACTGGATGACAGAAGAGATTAAAGCCAATTTGCCTAAATAATCGGCTGCTTAAACAATCTTTGATTAGATGCTATGTTAAGCATCAGCTTTAAACGTCACGATAGCTTATGAAACATAAGTCGCCGTGACGTTTTGCTATCTGCCATTTATTATGATTATTCATGAAGGTCTATTTATGAGCCAAACTACTACAATGATTCCTGCTCAGAGTTCTCAGTCAGCCAACCCGCATCATTTAGCCGATAAGACCTTAATCATATTTGATTGGGACGGTACGCTAATGGATTCGATTGGCTTGATTGTTGAAGCTATGCATATAGCAGGTGAGGCACATGGCTTCAAGACAACCGATAAGGCCGTCAAAGATATTATCGGGTTAAGTTTAATGAAGGGCATTGAGCTTTTATATCCGTATTCAAGCGATGAGCAAAAACTGCTAATTCAACAAAGTTACGCAGATTATTATATTGCTAACAGCCAGCGTACACCGTTCTTTGCGCCGATAGAAAATATGCTACAAACCTTGCAGCAGCAAAATCGTCAGCTTGCAGTTGCGACAGGTAAAAAACGTAAGGGTCTAGATCGTGTTTTGGACGCTTCAGATAGCCATCATTATTTTGTTATGACGCGCTGTGCGGATGAAGCAGGCTCCAAACCTGACCCACAAATGCTGACGGATATTTTGCAATATACCGAACAGCAAATCTCTGATGCCGTATTTATCGGTGATAGCATTTATGATATTCAAATGGCAAACAGTCTGGGCATGACCAGTATTGCAGTTAATTATGGTACCGCCAGCAGCGACGAGCTTGCCGCACAGCAGCCTACATATCAGGTGGACACGCCACAAGCGTTGGCACAATTATTATGCGCTTAAATATAAATCGGTGTAAATGGTAATCTGCTTAAATGGTAAAAAATGATAACAAAAAAGGGTTTATCGATAATAACGATAAACCCTTTTTCATTGAAGGATATGGGATTTATTTGCTGTCTTGTTGAGAGCTGTCTTTTTGAAGCGCATCCTGTTCGATTGCGTCTTCTAGCTCATCACCTTCTAGCAACGCAAAAGAGGACTCGATAATTTTGTCTGCATCAAGCTGATACTCATACCAGTTGCCCATAACGCCTGCTAATTCATCTAGCCCTTCTTTTCTTAAGGCTGAAAATAGCTGAATACTACAGTTCAGACCCAGTTCTTTCAGTCTTTTACGCGTATTAAGCAATGCATTTTTAGAGGCACCATACTTTAGCTTATCTGCTTTCGTTAACAAGATATGAACGGGCAGCTCACCATCTTTTGCCCAACGTAGCATTTGCTCATCAAAGAACTTCAATGGATGACGGATATCGCTCATCAGAACCAGACCTGCAAGGCTTGAGCGCGATACCAAATACTCTTCTAGCTCAACCTGCCATTCTTTTTTCATCTCAAGCGGTACAGCGGCATAGCCATAACCTGGCAAATCCACCAAACGTCTATCAGCATCACCAACATTAAAAAAGTTAATCATCTGCGTACGACCAGGCGTTTTAGATGAGCGTGCCAATTGGCGCTGGTTGGTAAGCGCATTGATAGCAGAAGACTTACCAGCGTTTGAGCGACCAGCAAATGCCACCTCTAAGCCTATATCTGCAGGACACAGGCGAAAGGTTGGTGCTGACATCATAAATTCAGTTTGCTGAATACGCTGACGGGCTTTGGTATTAAAAGCCGCATGCTTGGCGGCGACATCGTTGAACGGGGTACTCATAAATGACTCATTACGGTTAAAATTTAGATACTTAAATTTAGATAAAATAGTAAAAGATTTTGCCATTGCTCGGTCAATAGCACAGCATCTTTGGCTACTAATAACCAACTATCAACCTTTCATAAAATAAGGGCTTTAAATTACTGACTATTCTATACTATTAATGCGCTTAGTTATTGAAATAACGGTTATTAGCCGCATATTAATTACAGTAGAGATGTAATTAATAGGCGGCTAATAACTCATTTCTCCATTCATTATCCAAGCGTATTAACAAAGTTAAACTATATTCATATATATTAATTTGACATATATTGTTACAATCTCTATCAGAATAGGTTTATTCACAGATGTTAAGGCACAGAAGCAATGAAGCAAACGTCTGGACGAATGAGCCAATGGAGGTGTCTTATGTTATCGATGACCATGATTTTTGCCAAAGGCAATCGCTTTTTAGCCAGCAGTGTTAGCGCGCTTATCATTAGTGCAGCCATGATAACTGGTGCAGGGGCGGCTAGTACTGCAACGACTTATAATGAGTCCTGCGCTGCGTGTCATGACAGCGGTGCCTTGAATGCGATTAAAAAAGGCGATAGTGCCAAGTGGCAGCAGCTAATAAAACAAAAAGGCATGCCTGCACTTATTAGTTCGGTTAAAAATGGTATGATTCAGATGCCAGCTGGTGGGTTGTGCGAAGATTGTAGCAATGATGACTATCGTAAGCTGATTGAGTATATGAGCAAATAATTAGCCAAACATCTATTAAATCTTTATTAGCTATTTGCTAAGACATATAAATAAGGCGCAAGGGTCTAGAACCTTTTGCGCTTTTTGCCCTTTATAAACCAGAGATTGAGTTAGTGAAGGGGAAAACTACCCAATGCTACGATTAAGTAGGCAAATAGTAAAAAGTCTTGCTATAATAATCCAAAATAAACCCTGATATTAGTAAGTACTTTCGTGCTGCTTGTGATAAAGACGATAGAATATACGGCTTAGCAACTAAATAATGGCTTTGTGAATATAATGCGTCTACATAATGCAATCACTCTAAACAATGCTTACATCGAGTTAGTAGGATTTGTATCAATGAAAAAGTTAATCGCTGCCGCCAGCTTATGTGTTGCAAGTTTCAGCGTACAAGCTGCTATCACTGTTCCTGAATATGATCTTAATGCCGGCAAACAAATTGCAGAAACTGTCTGTGCTGCTTGTCATGGTGTTGATGGTGTGAGCCCTGTGCCCGCCCAGCCCAATCTTGGTGGTCAAAATGTTAAGTATTTATATAAGCAATTGATCAATTTTAAAGCAGGCTACCGCAAAAACGGTATCATGCAGTCGCAAGTGGCGAATTTGTCGCAGCAAGATTTAGCTAACGTTGCAGGTTATTACTCAAGCCAGAAACCTTGGGGTGTGGCGTTCGGTAATCCTGCAACCACGCAAGAAGCCAGCAAGTTATTTTTAGGTGGTGATAAGTCACGCGGTGTCATCGGTTGTGCGGGCTGTCATGGTCCAGACGCAGCGGGTAACGTATGGGCAGCATTTCCACGTTTAGGTGGACAGCATGCTGAATATATTGCCACCCAGTTAAAGCTTTTCCGTGCCGCTGGTCGTGTAGATGATATCGATAGCGACGAGCAAAAGCGTGTCAATGATGCTGCAAAAGAAGGCGAGATGGGCATGATGCAGACCGTTGCTTCTAAACTGTCAGATCGTGATATCCGTATCTTGTCAGATTATGTGAGTGCTATTCACTAATATCAGATAAAGTCGGTTTGCTTTATTCACATTATCGATAAGAGCGCTGCTTGTATCCGTTTTAACTGAGTTATTAAACCCCGATTTCGGGGTTTTTTTATAACTGTCAGTCCTTATATAATGGCATATTAGTAGTACTTTACTTTATAAAAATAAATCGCCTATATATCAATTTGACGATTAAAAGCTTAAAAGCTATTTATGCTTAACTAATATTACTCAATGTTACTCACCTTGAATCGCTTGGATATAAATTATGATGATTCGCTATGCTTCTTATTTTATTGCAGCGCTGCTCCCATTATTGCTTTTTCGCTGGTTTGCACCGGCGTCAATAGGAGAGATTGATTTTTGGCTGTTGTGGCTATTGGCTATGGTGCTGGTCTCGCTACCGGTCATTTATGCTGAGATAGCATTGGCTTATCGTAGTGCTGAAGCACCTTTGGCGGGTATGCAAAAGCTCACTCGAGAGGCAGATGCCAGCGCCTTGTGGCGTGGCTTTGGTTGGCTTGCTGCCCTCGTAGCCATAATCATTGCAGCACTTGTGATATCAGGTGCTAGCACGGGTATATTGACTGCACTTACAGACTTAAATAGCACACCTGAAGTGCCAAGCTTTGCGGTTGCCGCAGGCTTGATGGTCATTGCCGCATTGTTAAGCTTGTTGGGTGTGACACCCTTACCAATTGGTTTGGGATTAATGCTTATTGGATTGATATTTGGGGTAGCAAACGGTTTGCCAAATATTACCTTTGCGATGACCAATATCAGCTTAGGAGAATGGGCACGAGCAGTTGCACTAGCACTTGTCAGTGTTGGCGCAGGTACAGGCTTATATTGGTTTGGTCAAAACCGTATCACTAAGCAAGCGGTAACAGCGGTGGGCGTAGACAATCACTATGCTCAAAATCCCTCTCGTGCTCAGGCGTCAAGCGAATATCGAGCAACCAAGCTGGTGCTACCGATTTGGATATTACAATTATTGGTAGGGATGGTGGCTTTATTTATCAGTGGTATGACGCTACCACCAATCGGACAGCTACTGTATTGGGCAGGGGTGATTTTTGTCGCCAGTTACTTGCTACATTATAGTACGCAGCAGCTCGCACATAAGTTTGGACTGCTAGTCAGTTTGATCATAACGGCTGTCATAGCGATAGTGTTGGTCGTTGCCATACCGACTATTTGGCTGGTAGGTATACTGGTTATTATCAGTACGATAGCCGTATTGTTATTGTCAGTTTTTACAGGATGGCAGATGAAAATCAGTCACTTGCGTAAGTCTTTAAACTTTGGCAATGAAGCTTTTTATAATTTATGGCGTGTGGCGATACGTTTGATTGTGCCCGTAGCACTCTTATTAGCCTTGATAGGTTGGGTGATGCAGTGGTTAAGCTAACAGCTGATGAGATTCAGGTTAATAAACTGGATAGTGCTCAACAAGACAACGTTCAGCAAGGCACTGTTCCACAATCTATTATGATAACGGTATACTTAGCCTATGCTGAAGATGCACAGAGTCAGCATTATCTAACCTTGTCAGTAGCTGATGACACAACCTTATATGCAGCATTGAAGCAAGCTGGTTGGTTGATACAGTTTGAAGGACTAGCAAAATGGTGCGATGAGGTGATTGATGTGGCAGTGCCGACAGCCAAACGTTGGCACGTTGGCATCTATGCGCAAAAACAGCCACTTAACTATCAATTGCAGCCTTTTGATCGGATAGAGGTATATAGAAGCTTAAGCGCTGATCCTATGTCTCAGCGCAAAAGTAAATCTCGAGTTTGAGGATTAAAGCTCACTATCGAAGCGATTATTTAGGTAGAGACTCTAAACCCTGAATGCGAGTCACTATGCCATTATTATCAAAGTATACTTTTAGATGCTGACTGGCGTTTTTAACGTCAGCGATACCTTTACGTTGACCTTCAGTCCCTGATTGATAGTCATAAATATAGTCCCAACGGTTCGGCTCTAGGGTATCTCTAATGGCTGGACTACCAAGAAGATAAAGTACCTGATTTTGATTCATACCCACTTGTAATTTTTGCGCTTGGGTTTGAGTAATAGGCGTTCCTTGTGGCAAATCAATCTTATAAACACTCAGTAACGAGCAGCCAGACATGGTAACAGCGGCGCCCAATATGCTGGTAATGACAATCTTGCGTAATGCGCTTGAAGAATGAAACGGACGTAAATTTAGGGTCTTTATCATGGTAAGATGACTCATAAAAAATGGGTTAGGTACGGCTAAGCACAGTAGATACTGGTCTTACCGACAATCTTGGATAAATGATACGTCATTTACTTGCAATTGCCTACCACTTACGACATTATTTACCAAATGTGCGCTGGCATCATTTATTATTAATATTTTAAATTCATATACTTATAATCATTTTTTTTAGAAAAAATGTACTGGAAATACATTTGATAGTGACTGATTTTGTATGAGGATAATTTTTTGCAATTACCCATTCATCACTACTAATGATTATTTACCTTATGTTTTTTGAACTTATTTGCTAAGACTTTCATAGTCAGAAGGGATATTATGGCTTCTTTTACCAATCAAGACTTACGTAGAGCGGGTCTAAAAGTAACGTTACCGCGTATCAAAATTCTAGAGCTGCTTGAGAGTGCAAAGCTGCATCATATGAGCGCAGAAGAGGTTTACAAGGCGCTAATTGAGCAAGGCGAAGATGTGGGTTTAGCGACTGTTTATCGCGTGCTGACTCAGTTTGAGCAGGCAGGTATTGTCGAGCGTCATAACTTTGAAAACAATTTATCCGTGTTTGAGATTACTCAAGAAGAGCATCACGACCATCTGGTTTGTGATAATTGCGGTAAGATTGTCGAATTTCATAATGAAGTGATTGAAGAAGAACAGCTTAAAGTAGCAGCAGAGCATGGCTTTAAGTTATCAGGTCACTCATTGGTACTATATGGTATCTGTGATGACCAAGCCTGTAAGGACAGCGTCAAGTAAGCATTAACTTATCGATGAGATAAAATTAAAAAAGCCCTTATATATGATGAGGGCTTTTTTATAACGGTTTCTTAGGCATAAAAAATAATAACTATGGTTAAAAATACATCATTAAGTAATATCTAACGATAAACTGTCCGCGCCTTCATCCAAGTTTGCCACGCCATTTTTGCTGCTGAGTTTGATTTTTAAGCGCAGATCATTAGGCGAGTCTGCATGAAGAATCGCTTCTTTATAAGTAATCTCACCGTTTTCATATAGATCAAACAGTGCTTGGTCAAATGTCTGCATACCGCTATCACGTGAGCGTGTCATGACATCTTTGATTTCGTGCACCTCACCTTTGCGGATATAGTCGCTGATCAGCTGTGAGTTTAGCAAGATTTCGATAGCAGCCCGGCGTCCTTTGCCGTCAGGCGTTGGAATCAACTGCTGGGCGATAATGGCTTGTAAGTTAAGCGATAAATCCATAAACAACTGATTATGGCGACTGGTCTCAAAAAAGTGAATAATGCGATCAATTGCTTGGTTAGCATTATTGGCGTGCAACGTTGCAAATACCAAATGCCCCGTTTCAGCATATTGAATCGCGTAACTCATGACTTCACGATTGCGAATCTCACCGATCAAAATCACATCTGGCGCTTGGCGCAAGGTGTTTTTTAGACCGGCTTCAAAAGAGTGGGTATCGATACCGACTTCGCGCTGGGTAATAATACAGCCACGATGCTTATGGACAAACTCGATAGGATCTTCTATGGTAATAATATGACCATGCGAGTTTTGATTGCGGTGTCCTATCATTGCCGCAAGGGTAGTTGATTTACCCGTACCGGTTGCACCTACTAATAAAATAATACCACGCTTTTTCATTGCCAGCTCTTTTAGGGAGGGTGGCAGGCGTAGCTCCTCGACAGTAGGGATATTATTTTCGATTTTCCGTAAAATCATCCCTGCCATATCACGTTGTATAAAGGCACTAACCCTAAAACGTGCTTGCTGCGCCTGATCAGTAATCGCAAACTGGCACTCGTTGGTCTCATCAAACTCTTTTTGCTGATTGACTGTCATGACGCCTTTAACCAGCCTCATAGTCTGCTCAGCAGTTAAAGGCGTTTTACCAACCGGCAGTATTTTGCCATTGATTTTCATGGAAGGGGCGACATCAGCAGTGATAAAAAGGTCAGAGCCGTTTTTGTTAATCATCAATTGTAAAAGTTTATCAATGTCCATAACGTACCTATATGTGCAAGAAAATGTGCAATAAATAGAGTGAAACCTGTTTCAATAAACTTTTTTGCGAAAAATGACAGTGAATTTAAAGGATGATTGCTCAAAAATCTGCAATTAGTACTATATTCGTTTAGAAAAAATTACTGATATCATTTACATTATAAAAATGCTTCAGGCTGTTTAGCGTAAGGTCGTGCAACGTCTTTACTAATTGTGCCTCTCGCTACAAGATTTTTAAGAGTTTGATCAAGAGTAATCATGCCATCACCAGCACCAGTTTGGATAGAAGAGTACATTTGAGCGATTTTATTTTCTCGTATTAAGTTACGAATAGCGGGCGTACCTAACATAATCTCATGGGCGGCAATTCGCCCGCCTGTTTGACGACGTAACAATGTTTGCGAGATAACCGCTTGTAGTGACTCTGATAGCATCGCTCGAATCATGTCTTTTTCAGCAGCAGGGAAGACGTCAATAACACGGTCAATGGTTTTGGCAGCGGAACTGGTGTGCAAAGTGCCGAAAACTAAGTGACCGGTTTCAGCGGCAGTGAGCGCTAAGCGTATGGTCTCAAGATCTCGTAGCTCACCAACCAGAATAACGTCCGGATCTTCACGTAACGCTGAGCGCAATGCTGGCTCGAACCCCAAGGTATCGCGATGGACTTCACGCTGGTTAATCAAACTCTTTTTGGACTCATGAACAAATTCAATTGGGTCTTCGATGGTCAAGATATGCTCTTTACGGGTTTCATTGATATAATCAATCATGGCAGCTAGCGTAGTCGACTTACCTGAGCCGGTTGGACCAGTGACCAATACCACGCCACGTTTAAAGTCTGAAACACGTTTAAACACTTCGCCCATACCTAGATCTTCCATCGTTAGAACTTTTGAGGGAATCGTACGAAAGACGGCGCCTGCACCGCGATTTTGATTAAATGCGTTTACCCGAAAACGGGCTAGATTTGGAATCTCAAAAGAAAAATCCGTTTCAAAAAACTCTTCAAAGTCGGCACGTTGTCTATCATTCATGATGTCATAAATGAGCTGATGAACTACCTTATGACTCATATCTGGCATATTAATCCGAGTCATCTCACCATCAACTCGAATCATCGCAGGCATACCGGCTGAAATATGTAAATCTGAAGCCTTATGCTTGACAGTAAAACGCAGCAAGTCTTCAATGCTTAAATTTTGTTCAGCCATAATCGGATATTCCTATTAATAAATAAAGTGTGCCAAAATCAACATAGAAAGCAGGCGATAAGCAAGGTTCTATGACATTGTTTGAGCCAACCTCATTTAAATAGGTTAGGCGTCACTATAATTGTTACTATTGCTAGAGCTTTTAGTAGCATATGTTAAACCATGTAACAATATCATAACAAGACTGTACTGATTTAACCATCTACTAACTGCATAAAATGCAAAAATAGACTGACTGATTTTTCGCATAGTAATAAAGCATCGATACAATCAGCTCTCTTTTATTTCGAACTCAATATATCAACAAGAGTTTTTATGAATATGTCTTCTCAGCAAGTAATTAAAAATGTCGCAATCAATCTTAGCAATAATGATGAAGCAGAAGTTCAACATCTAACTGAGAACTGGCAGCAGGTAAAGACGCAAGTGGTACAGGCATGCGAACAAACGTTGCGAGCGCCGAGCAGTGTAACTTTGCTTGCGGTGTCCAAAACCAAATCTGCTGAGATGGTGGCAACATTGGCGCGTCAAGGTCAGCATGATTTTGGTGAAAACTATCTACAAGAAGCGATTGAAAAAATAGAGTTGCTACGTGAGCAAGTAGGATGTAAGCATATTGTCTGGCACTATATTGGAAGCATCCAGCGTAATAAAACCCGTGATATTGCTGAGCATTTTGATTGGGTACAAACGCTTGAGCGTGACATTATTGCCAAGCGTCTTAACGACCAACGTCCTGCTGAGCTGCCACCTTTAAACATTTTGATCCAAATTAATATTGATAATGAAGACAGTAAGTCGGGATGTCTGCCAGAGCAGCTTCCAGAATTGTTAACAGCAATTAAAAATTATGAGCGTTTGCAATTGCGCGGGTTGATGATTATTCCTGCTAAGGCAAACACAGATGCTTTCAAGCGCACCAAACAACTATTTGACGACATTAAGCGTACCCATCCTGAGCTTAGTCAATGGGATACGCTGAGTATGGGTATGAGTGATGATATGACTGATGCGATTGCTAGTGGCACGACCATGGTGCGTGTTGGTACTGCGATATTTGGTGCGCGTGCTTGATGTAATAGTGAATTCAGTATTAAAACGATACAGTAGGACTGGGATGAATTTTATGCAGCCTCTGTCAGCGTAGTCACAGCACGCTAGAAAAATTTATACCAGTACTGCGTTGGAATATAACGTATCTGTTTTATTTGGAATTGACTATAGTACGCACGCTTGAGGATAAAAATTATTATAAAGCCAACCCTGACAGTACTCATAAATTACATTACGTATTAAATCACATCTTCAAATTTTGTCACCAGTAGCTGAGTTATTTTAAGATTGTCAGTAGCGATAATCTCAAAACGATAATTGGCATACTCGACACAGTCTGTCTTTTTAGGAATTTTACGCAGCATATACATCATAAAACCGCTAATGGTTTCGTAATTTTGGCTATGTGGTAAATTGACCATGCCCAATGAGCGAATCACATCTTCAATGGGCGTCATGCCATCAATTAGCCAAGAGTTATCTGTACGCTGGACAATCGGTTGCTCCTCTAAGGTGACTAACTCGCCCATCACGATGCTCATTACGTCTTTAAGTGTGATCACCCCAACCACTAATGCATACTCATTCACAATGACGGCAAAATCTGCACCCGTTGATTTAAATGTTTCCAATACTTCAAACAACGATAATGTATCGGGAATAAACAGAGCAGGTTTTAGCAACGCTTTGTCTGTTAAACACACTTCTTGCTGCTCAAGTACTGAGGCTAGAAAGCTGCGCGACTCTACATAACCGATGATATGTTCTAAGTCATCGTCATTACAGACCAAGAATTTATTATGCGGCTGCTTAATCATCACAGCAACCACTTCTTCGGTGCTGGCTTTAGTATCAAAATAGACAATATGCTCGCGCGGATTCATGACTGAGGTTACGGTTCGCTCTTGCATCTCAAAGATATTTTCGATCAAGTGATGCTCTTGACGCTTAATGACGCCGGCTTCCGCACCTGCATCCATCACCGCATAAATATCCTCTGACGTCATTTCATCTTGGCGTACGGTTGACACGCCTATGAGTTTAAATAGTAAATTTGCCGCCCCATCAAACACCCAAATAATCGGCTTAAAGATAAAAATGAAGAATATCATCGGGCGTACCATCTTGACCGCGATAGGTTCAGCGTTGGACATAGCCAAGCGCTTGGGCATCAAGTCTGCAAACAACACAAACACACTGGTGACTAAGATAAATGACACCACGGACGCGGCAGTCTCATTGCCAAAAAGCTGCTGTAAATATGGACTAATGGCTGACTCGCCAATGACCCCTGCTAAGATAGCCACCGCGTTGAGCGCCACTTGTACCACGGTAATAAAGCTGCCGGGTTGCTCTTGCATATTGAGTACATCGAGTGCTCGTACTTCGCCTTCCTTGGCCATGACTTGTAACTTGATTTTACGGGCGGAGGCAAGCGCCAGCTCCGAACTAGAAACGATAGCGCTTAGCGCAATTAATATAAAAATAAACACACCAGCGGTTAGCAAGCTCATGACATACTCGGATAGAAATAGGTAAGGTAGATAGATTTACAGTAATGATTGAAAGATAATAATTGGTAGGTTTTGAGGTGAAAGACATTTAGTTATTAGCGTTTAATTAGGCACAAAAACTAAAAAAGCTGGGCAAGCACCCAGCTAATTATAAAACAATTTTATTAGGGGCTGTCCTAGATAACTAGTTCAGTTCCTGTTTAACCCATTGTTTTAGCTGATGTAATTGACGTTTTGGATCACT
>NZ_CAJHBE010000024.1:0-43328 GCF_904846555.1 Psychrobacter sp. DD43 | reverse complement strand
ATGGCGTTGATTCCTTGCAAATATAGACAGTATATAGCTTTAGGACCTATCCCAGCATGAAAAATGTCCATTACACCATAAAATTTAAACAACATAAAAAAAGATGCGCCAAGCTTATCACAAAGCGGGCGCATCTTGTTTTTCGAACCGTAACAATCAATAAGTAGTAGTATGGATATAGCACTACTTATTTCAGCTTTTTACTTTTAGGCTTACCAAATACGAGCCAAGCTTGCCCATTCAATCATACTATTTGGTAATACGCCAAAGAACAAGATGATCGCCGTGACTGCAATGACCATGATACCACCAGTACGTAAACCCCACTGCTTCGAGACGTCAAATTCAATAAATTGTTTTGGACGTTTAAATAGCGTGAGCAAGACGCGCAAGTAATAGAACAAGCCAATCGCACTACCGAGGATAATCATCGCTGCCAAGAACCAATTAGCCCCTTGTACTGCAGCAAGAATCGCAAACAGCTTCGTGATAAAACCTGCGGTTAATGGAATACCCGCTAGAGATAGCATCATGATAGTCATGACACCAGTCAATACCGGACGTCTCCAGAACAATCCTTGATAATGAATCAATTGATCGGCTTCACCAGATAAGCGATAAGGGCTAGACATCAAGGTCACGACACCAAAGGCACCAATAGAGGTAAAGGCATAAATCGCCATATACATGCTAGAGATACTATCAGCAGCAGAACCAATGCTCACGATTACGATTAGCACATAGCCCATATGGGCAATCGATGAATAACCAAGTAAACGTTTGAGACTGGTTTGGCGTACGGCGAGTAAGTTACCTAGCAAAATAGATAAAGTTGCCATGACCATAAGCAGCATCTGTACCGATGGCAATGCCAATAATGAGGTATCAATTAAAAATCGTACTGCCAATGCCATCATCGCTACTTTTGATACCGAGGCCAGATAAGTCGCGATAGGTGCAGGGGCGCCTTCATAGACATCAGGTGTCCAGATATGAAAGGGCGCGGCAGAAAGTTTAAAGGCGATACCAAACATCATCATCGCTGCACCTAAGATTAACAGCGGCGATTCAAACGTATCTGTCAATGTTAAGCTAATAGGCTTAAATGCCAGTGAGCCGACTTCTGCATAAATAAATGCCATACCCATCAGCAGCGTTGCCGATGCTGTCGCTGATAGCACTAAGTATTTCAGCCCCGACTCAAGCGAGCGGGTGCGCATATAGGTATAGGACAACATGCCATATAGCGGTATCGATAGCATCTCAAGGCTCATAAAGAACGATGCCAAATGCTGGGCACAAACCATAAGCAGTGCACCAATCGTCGATAACAACATGAGCAAATACAGCTCTTCTTTATTATCCTTGAGGTTTGCTAAATACGCATAAGACAACGTACAACAAGCCAATGCACAGATAAAAATAATCACCATATTAAACTGAGCAAAATTATCAATCACAAATAACTGCTCAGCCGCTGGTACGAGCGTTCCACTATCGACAATACCTGCCATTTGCCCAAGCAAAATAAACAGACCGATATTGAGACCGATGACCGAAATTGTACCGGTCACCATATGTGAGCGCTTCATCGTGATGGCAATCATCACCGCCAATACCGTAATGACTACCGCAATGATTGGTGCATAAGGCAATAGCCCCATCAAATCATTCATCGTAAAATCGTTCATGACTTAACGTGCCTCCATTGCATCAAGCAGCTGCGAGGCATCTACTTGTGTTACTTGACTATATATATAAGCGTTATTAATCCATTGCATCGCATGACTTGAGGTATCAAGGAACGGCTGTGGATATAGTCCCAGCCATACCAAGCCTGCCGCTAGCATTAATAATAAAGACAGCTCACGTTTACCCAAATCTTTTAACGGACGCGTCGGCAGGCCATGCGATTTGGTTTCTTTTAATGCCACTTCTTTAATATTGTTGATACCAAATAGCGCTTTATGAATCAAAATAAGCGAGTATAAACCTGCCAATACTAAGCTAAAGGTTGCTAAGACTACAAACACAGGATACTGAGCAAAGGCACCAAACAAGATCAAGAATTCACCGATAAAGTTACCCGTACCCGGAATGCCCAGTAAAGCGGCACAGAAGAACATCAGTATTGGCGCGTAATAACGGAACTGACCCCACATACCACCCATCAGGGTCAAATCACGTGTATGTAAGCGCTCATATAACTGCCCTGCCATAATGAATAGCGCTGCTGAGCTTAGACCATGTGCAAGCATTTGAATCATCAAACCTTGTAAGCTAAGTAATGTTCCGGCATAAATTGCCAATACCACAAAGCCCATATGCGAGATACTGGTATAAGCAAGCAGACGCTTCATATCTGTTTGCATAAAGGCAAGCCATGCGCCATAGAAGATACCAATCGTACCTAACGTCATGGCAATAGGCGCAAAATCTTGTGATGCTGCTGGAAACAATGGCAAGACAAAACGAATCAAACCATAAGCAGCCGTCTTAATCAAAACCCCTGCCAAATCCACCGAACCGGCTGTTGGTGCTTGCGCATGGGCATCTGGCAACCAGCCGTGGAATGGAATAATCGGTAACTTAACGGCAAAACCAATAAAGAAGCACAGCATGATCGGATATTCCCAGCCGCCAAGTGACGTACCGAGTAAATCATTATAGTTAAAGCTGACCACGCCTTTTTGGGCGTAGCTGATAATGACCAATATCAAAATACCGACCAGCATGATAAGACCAGATGCTTGGGTATAAATAAAGAACTTAGTTGCAGCGTATTCTTTGGTTTTACCAACGACATCATGACCCCAAATCGCGATCAAGAAGTAGATTGGAACCAGCATCATCTCCCAAAAGAAGAAGAATAAGAACATATCAATGGCTAAGAAAACACCGATGACGCCGCCCAAACTCCACAGCAAGTTTAGATGGAAGAAACCAACACGGCGCTGAATCTCATTCCACGAACAGGCAACTGCGGCAACACCGAGCAGACCAGTTAATGCAACCATCATTAGCGATAAACCGTCTAACGCTAAGTGAAAACTGATACCAAAACTCGGTATCCAAGGCACACTGAATTCAGCCACCCAAGGCACATTTGCATCTGGCGCAATGACTTGCTGACTCATGCCAGAAAAATCACCGTATTGCCACAGTACCATTGATAATACAAAGGTCAACGTCATACCAATTAAAGCAATCCAGCGCGGCAAGCGTTTATTAAAGCGTTCAACCAGCCAACATAGCAATCCTGCAATAAAAGGAATGGCGATTAATGCTGGTAGCATCCACGTTTGTTGTAACTCAATCATCTTATACCACCGTCATCATTACCAGCACGAGTAATACAGCCATACCCAAGCCAAAGCTTGCAGCATAACCTCGAAGTGACCCTGTTTGCGTCGCAGACAATACCTTATTACCTGCTGATGCCAGCTTAGGTAATAGCAGCCACGTTTTATCGATAGGGTCGGCTTTAAATAAGCGGCCGATGAACAAAAAGGGTTTTACAAAAACTATATCGTATAGCGCGTCAAAGCCCATACCGTGATAGCACCAATGATATAGCGCCCCACCGATACGCGTGCGCTTAAAGCTGGTCAGCAGTCGACCTTTATTAATGACATATAATAGCGCCGCCAATATCAAGCCTGCTGCCATCGCACCCATCGCGATATACTCAGCCGTATGCTTACCATGCGCTTGACCAGCCACTTCTAATAAGTGCCCAACACTTTCTGGCAATACGCCTTGCAATGGCGGGGTAATAAATGCACCCACTGCCGTAGATAATACGAGCAACACACTAAGCGGCAGCCAATATGACACACCAGATAATTTATGTGCATACGTTTTCTCTTCACCAAAGAAGATAATCCAAATCATACGGAAGGTATAAAGCGCGGTTAAGAAAGCACCGAATACGCCCATATAGAATAAGACCATATGACCAGTTGCATAACTTTCCCACAGAATGGCTTCTTTAGAGTAAAAACCAACGGTGACCCAAGGTATCGCAGCAAGTGCACCGCCACCGACGATATAGCACCAAAAAACCAATGGAATCTTTTTACGTAAGCCGCCCATCTTAAAGATGTTTTGCTCATGATGTACCGAAAGGATGACTGCACCTGATGATAAGAATAACAATGCTTTAAAGAAAGCATGAGTCATCAAGTGGAAGATAGCCCCTTGCCATGCACCAACGCCGAGTGCTAAGAACATATAGCCAATTTGGCTCATAGTCGAATAAGCAAGGATACGCTTGATGTCCGTTTGTGCCAACGCACAGAATCCTGCGATAACCAGCGTTAATGCGCCCACTGCCCCAACCCAGTACAATAGTACGCCAGGTGTTAATATAAATAATGGATGTAAACGGGCAATTAAATAAACACCAGCGGTAACCATGGTTGCCGCGTGAATCAATGCCGATACTGGCGTTGGACCTGCCATCGCATCTGCAAGCCATGTATGTAATGGTAGCTGCGCTGATTTACCCATCGCACCGCCAACCAACATCATGGTAGTTAGAATCATGGTTGGATTATTAATATCAAATACTTCCGGGGCACGGGTAATAATCTCTTGAATATTAAGCGTACCAAATTCGCGGAATAATAAAAACAAACCGAAAGCTAAGAACACATCACCAACACGGGTCACGGTAAAGGCTTTTATCGCCGCACGACCATTCACACGGTCATGGTAGTAAAAACCAATCAGCAAGTAAGAACAGATACCAACGCCTTCCCAACCAAGATATAGCAAGAACAAGTTATCTGCCAAGACCAGCAATAACATACTGGCGACAAACAAGTTCATGTAACTAAAGAAGCGCGCAAAGCCTGTTTCACCTTTCATATACCATGCGGCAAACAGATGGATTAAAAAGCCAATGCCGGTAATGACACCCGTCATCGTCAATGCTAATCCATCAAAGCTTAAGCCAAAATTTGGCGCAAAATCCCCGACTTGGAACCAAGTCCATAGTGGAATCTCTACAACAGTTCCGGCTGGATACGTCGTTAAAAAGGTATAGCTGACGATTAGCGTACATAGCGCTGATAGCAGCATACTACCGACACCGACAATCGCTGCCACCTGCTCACTTAACTTGTCGCGCATAAAGGCTAGAATCAAAAAGCCAACGAGCGGGAATATAAAGGTTAATGGTAATAAACTCATGACATCATCCTTTCATCTCATTGGCGTTGTCGACATCAAGATGCCCACGCTGATGATAAAAACGCAATAATATTGCTAAACCAATAGCGGCCTCTGCTGCTGCTAAGGTCAAGATAAAGATAAACATAATCTGTCCATCTGGATCGACCCAACGACTACCTGCTACCACAAATGCTAGTGCCGCCGCATTCATCATGATCTCAAGGCTCATTAGCATAAATAGAAAATTACGCCGTCCCATAACACCGCACAGACCAATCGCAAATAAAATACCTGCCAAGATTAGTCCATGGCTCATGGGTATCAGACCAAGTACATTTTGCGCCTCAGCAACCGGCTGCACTAAGCCTGCTACTTCATGGGCAAACGGCACATTGGTAATATCTTGTGCCACGCTTGCTGCTAGTACCATCAGTCTGACTCCTTGCGCGTGACTTTCTTCATACCGTTCTGCGTACCTGCTTTCATGCCAACCTTCATGCCCACGTAGTCATGCGGATCGACATCTTTATATTCGTATGGTTTTGCCATCTTTACTGCATCATTATTGGTGTGCGGGCTATCGTTTTCATAGAGCTCAATACTACCGATATTTGGATTGGCTACTAGACTATCATTACCGATAATCTCATCATCGATAGCTTCTTTACCTAAATGATAAGCTGCAACTAAGGCTGCGAGTAGTAGCAATGCGGCTACTTCTATCAACATAATATATTTGGTAAATAACACCGTACCCACTGCTTTGGCTGAAATCGTAGTACCGCCAATCAGAGCTGCTTCGTTATGATTAAGACCAATCATTGCATACAGCACAACTGCGATAATAATCGTCAAGCCTGTCGGTATCGCCCAAGTGCCGGCATCAAGCCAACGCTCTTCCCGCTCATCATTACGCATGCCTAAATTCAGCATCATAATCACGAAGACGAACAGCACCATAATGGCACCCGCGTAAACGACAATTTCAAGTGCTCCAGCAAACGGCGCACCTATCACAAAAAATATGCCAGCGATTGCCAGCAATGACACAATCATCGATAAAATAGCATGCACTGGATTGGCTTGGGTTACCACGCGCAAACTGGCAAATATTGCTACCGCTGCTAATGAGTAAAACCCTGCCAATTCAGGATTATTTAAAATATTCATCATGGTAGCAAGCTCCTTAGATCAATCGGTGCCGCTTCATTTTGCGCTGCGCCTTTTGGTTTATCTGCTACCGCCATACCCGTCACGCGATAATAGTTATAATCGGGATATTTACCCGGTCCTGAAATCAGCAAATGCTCTTTTTCATAGACCAAGTCTTGACGGACGTATTCGCCCATCTCAAAATCAGGAGTCATCTGAATAGCTGTTGTAGGACAAGCTTCTTCACACAAGCCACAAAAAATACAACGTGAAAAGTTAATACGGAAGAACTCTGGATACCAGCGTCCATCTTCACGTTCCGCTTTTTGCAGGGAGATACAACCAACTGGACATGCCACAGCGCACAAGTTACAAGCAACGCAGCGCTCATCGCCGTCAGGGTCACGCGACAAGATAATACGTCCACGAAAACGTGGCGGCACTGGTACTGGCACCTCAGGATAAAGAATGGTGTCGCGTGGTCTGAGCGCATGACTATTGACCATCCACATGCTGCGGACAATGGTAAATAGTCCAATGACGGTCTTTTTTATCGTAGTAAACATGGGATTATTATCCTTCTCAGCTTTACCCTAGTTCATCAGTAATGGCTAGTGATGATTACAACGTTGGGGAAAAAATCAAAATGACTGCAGCAGTAACCAATAGATTAATCAAGGTTACGGGCAGGCAGACTTTCCAGCCAAAGTTCATCACCTGATCATAGCGCGGACGCATGAGTGAGCCTCGAGCCAAAACAAACATAGTCATAAAGAACAGCGTCTTAATCATGAACCAAAAAGCTGGTGGAATAAACGGAATATCTAAATTAAAAGGTGCCAACCAACCACCAAAGAATAAGCAGGTCATCAAAGCAGAAATCAATACAACATTGACGTATTCGCCAATAAAGAACATACCGAACTTCATGCCGGAATATTCAACGTGATATCCTTCAGCAAGCTCTTGCTCAGCTTCTGGTTGGTCAAATGGATGTCTATGCGTGACCGCAACACCAGCAACCACAAAAGTTAAAAAGCCAAAGAACTGTGGAATGATATACCAACCATCAGCCTGCGCTTCAACAATCGCACGTAAGTTAAATGAGCCAGTCAAGGCAACAACGCCCATCAACGATAAGCCTAAGAACACTTCATAACTGATGGTTTGCGCGGCTGAACGTAAGCCACCAAGTAATGAGAATTTATTGGCTGATGCCCAACCACCGAACAGTACTGCATAGACTGCAATACCAGCCATGGCAAAAAAGAACAAAATACCAATATCCCAATCAGCAACGCCAAGAGTTGGTGAGATAGGAATAATGGCAAATGAAGCCAGAGCGGTAAACATGGCAACCGCAGGCGCCAAAGTAAACATAAACTTATCGGTAAAATTTGGCGTCCAATCTTCTTTAAAGAAGATTTTGAGCATATCGGCCACTAGCTGTAGTGAACCAAACGGTCCAACACGGTTTGGACCATAACGGTCTTGCCAAAGTGCTAACATCCGGCGCTCATAGATAATCATCATTGCCGCGACAATGACAACGACTAAAAAGATAACCAGCGATTGTACGACCATAAAAAGTATGGACCAAGTATCAAAGGTCATCATACTTGCCAAAAAACTTGGCACATCAGGGATAATACGAGTGACTTGCATATTACGCCTCCTGTGTGGTGGTCGGCGCTGTGCTTACTGGCGCGGCGCGGTTATTGTTATCTTCAAAGCTGTTTAAACCACTGCCATTTTCAGAGTTGCCACTAGCGTCATTAGCCAAGCCGCCCATCATCGTAATAGGTGCATCGACTTTACGTACTGACGCTGGCATCGATGGATGAATAATGCTCACCTGACCGACAGGATAACCGATACAACCTTCGGCTAAATAGCCAACAAGCTCTACTGGCAGCGTGATTTGCTGTTTATCAATCTCAATCGCTAGATAATCACCAGCCACGATATTCCAATCTTTTGCGTCATCAATCCCTACACGCCATGAGGCGACAGGTAATTGTTCAGCAACGACTGGGCTACGCGATGCCATCATTGAGCTGGCATAAATGTTATAAATAGGCACCAATTTGGCCTGCCCTTGATGCATATCCGTCGTAGCTACTGAGCTAACTTCTGGCGCAACATATTGGCGCGTAGCTAAACGCTCTAACTGATCGAACAAGCGAACGCCCGGATCACCATTTCTAAGACTACCACCCACTTTATCTTGATATTTGTTCCAAGCTTGCGGTGAGTTCCAACCGGCAGATTGCGCAAAAGGAATCATCGCGCTTGGGGTTTTTTTACCGCTATAGCCTTCCATTGAGAAGGTTAAACCGGTATCCAAATCTTTTGGCTGCATTGGCTCATGGACAGAGACAGGCGCACGCATAGAAGTACGACCTGAGTAACGACGTGGCTGACGGGCAATTTTTAGACCCGTCATCCGGTAATCAGCATCGGGTGCAGCTTCTTTGATACCGGCAAGCTTAGGATGAGTCGCTATCAAAGCATTGATGACATCGTCAAGCTGCGTCCAGTCGACATCACGACCTTCTAAGCTGCTGTGCACAGCATGCAACCAGCGCCAGCCTTCTTTGATACTACTAAGCGGATGATAATAGTCATTATCATAAACTTGGAAGAAGCGCTGCGCACGACCTTCGGCAGAAATAAGCGTGCCGTCTGCTTCAGCAAAGGTGGCTGCTGGCAATACAATATCGACGTCTTTGTGCCAATCCAGCAATTGATGATCTAACGCAATGACGGTTTTATCAGTCAATAGCTGTGTTAATTTATTCGCATCAATAGCATCAGTCAGCTGATTTTCAGCGACTATCACCACATCAAAATCAGTCGCCAGCAATTCTTCAACTGAATGACCACCGAGTAAACAAACACCGATACTATTAGCATCTGTCACTGCTAAATAGATACCCGCTTGAGCGTGGTATTTTTTATTAACTTCTTTGAGCTCAAGTTTGGTTGCTGGCTGACGTTCAACATCGTCTTGTGCTTCAGTATTAACGCCCGTTTCAGGTTTATTTGGCTTGGCAGACAGATCTTTATCTTCTGTTTGCTGCGCCGTTGTTGTTTGTGCTTGCGCTTCAGCTGCTGCAACTTTGGCATTATGTGTCTCAACTTCATACTGCTCAGTTGCTTTGATCGCTGCACGCTTTTGGCTTAATGCTTGCGTGATTTGCGCAGCTGCTTCTATCAAGGCAATAGACGATAAGCTGCTACCAGAGACAACCAATGGCTTGTCCGCTTGGATCAAGTCATAAGCGATTTGCTGTGCCAGCGCTTGCATAGGATCAACATTGATATTGGCATTAGCTTCTTTTTCAGCTTTTTGCGGCTCGACTATTTTTACTAAATTATTAGCAAATTTAGCAATTTCATCCGCAACTTTAAAACCAAGTTTAGTGATGTCTTCAGGTGTCGCTACGACACTAACTTTACTGATATCTTCAAGTTTGGTTTGAGTTACATCGATGACATATACTGGGCTTTGTGCACCTTGAGCAATACGTTTGACTGGCTCAGCCAACCACGATTGCGTTTTGGTAGCAGCCGCCATTTTTATGGCTTCATTTTTCGCCGCTTGACGGATAGAGAGTGCCACACGTGATGACGTTTGAGTGATATCTTCACCCAATACCAATACGGCATCATGGCTTTCAATATCAACCATACCTGGGTTATAAATACCCTCAGTACTCAATACTTCAATGCATTTATTGACCAATGCTTGCTGCTGATGATTAAGACCCGTTGAAAAATTATCAAAACCAACAAGGTTTTTCAGCGCAAAGTTGGTCTCTAAACTGGCACGTGGCGAACCAATACCAATGACTTTTTTATCTTTAATACGCTTAATGGTTTCATCAAGAGCATAGTCAATATTGATTTTGACGTGTTTATCATTGATACGTTCAAGCGCTTGAGTCGGGCGGTCTTCACGATTGACATAGCCATAGCCAAAACGACCACGGTCACATAAGAAGTAACGGTTTACCTCGCCATTATAGCGATTTTCGATACGGCGTAACTCACCATAGCGCTCACCGGCAGAGATATTACAACCCGCTGAGCAGCCATGACAGATGCTTGGCGCATACTGCATATCCCATTTACGGTTATAACGATCCGAATGCGTCTTATCGGTAAATACACCTGTTGGACAGACTTCCGTTAGGTTACCTGAGAACTCACTTTCAAACTGACCGTCTTTATCACGACCAAAATAAACACGCTCGTTTGAGCCATAAACGCCCAAATCTTCGCCACCTGCATAGTCTTTATAAAAACGGACGCAGCGATAGCAAGCAATACAACGGTTCATCTCATGCGCGATAAACGGACCAAGCTCTTGATTGTGATGGGTGCGTTTGGTAAAGCGGTAGCGACGACGATGATGACCTGACATATAGGTCATATCTTGCAAATGACAATGTCCACCCTCTTCACAGGTTGGGCAGTCATGCGGATGGTTAATCATCAACAGCTCAACCATCGACTTACGGAACGCCTTCGCTTCATCATCAGTCACTGAGATGTACATATCATCGCCTGGGGCGACCATGCAGGACATCACAAGGCGACCGCGACCTGCTTCCATATCTTCTTTGGTCATATATTGCTTAACCGCGCACTGACGGCAAGAGCCTACTGAACCAAGGGCTGGGTGATAACAAAAATACGGCACATCAATGCCGAGTGACAAACATGCTTGTAGCAAGTTATCTGCGCTATCTACTTCGACAGTGGTTCCATCAATATGTATGACTGCCATGCCGCTCTCCTTATTTCACATCTAGCTGTTGATTGGCTGCAGCCTTAATGACATCTTCACCAACCGCCTGCGCAATCTTTTGATCAAACTCAGGACGGAAATATTTAATTGCACTCATCAGTGGTTCCATCGCACCGGGGGCGTGTGCGCAAAAGGTTTTACCGATCCATAAGTCACGGGTTAAACCTTCTAGCTTTTCAACATCGCCAATCTGCCCTTCGCCATCATTGATAGCGGTAAGGATTTTGACGCCCCACGGCAAACCATCGCGGCATGGCGTACACCAACCGCACGATTCGCGCTGAAAGAAAATCTCAAGATTACGTACCAATGGCACCATATCTTGTTCTTCGTCAACGACCATAAGCAGACCCGTACCCATACGGCTACCCGCTTTTTGGATAGTGTCAAAATCAACGACAGTATCTAAGTGTTCAGCGGTTAAAAAATCCGTTGATGCGCCGCCTGGTAACCAAGCCTTAAGTGTGCGACCTTCCTGCATACCACCGGCGAAATCTTCGATGATTTCGCGCGCCGTATAACCAAAAGGTAATTCCCAAAGACCGGGATCATTGACCAAACCAGAACAGCCAAATAGCTTCGTACCGGGGGTTTCGACTACACCTTTGGCTTTTGGCAGGTCTTGATACCACTTGCTACCATGTAGGATAATCGCTGAAACGTTATGTAAAGTTTCAACGTTATTAACCACGGTTGGTCGACCCCATGCACCAGCTACTTGTGGAAATGGTGGTTTAGTACGTGGATTGGCACGGCGACCTTCTAAGCAGTTAATCAATGCCGTTTCTTCACCGCAAATATAACGACCAGCACCCGTATGCACATGTAAATCAAAACTAAAATCTGAGCCTAAAATATTATCGCCGACTAGATTATTGGCCTTTAATTCTTCGATCGCTGCCGTTAAACGCTCCGCAGCTAAGATGTATTCACCACGGATAAAGATATAACCGGCTGTTGCACCAATCGCATAGGCAGAAATAAGCATGCCTTCAATAAGCTGAAGCGGCAAACGCTCCATGAGCAAACGGTCTTTAAACGTACCCGGCTCCATCTCGTCAGCATTACAGACTAGATAGCGTGGACCGCCATCAGGTGGTGCCATTAGCGACCATTTAATACCTGCTGGAAAACCTGCACCGCCGCGACCTTTTACCACCGCTTCTTTGATAGTATTTAACGTATCATCTGGCGATTGGTTTAACGCTATCTTTAACGCTTCAAAACCACGTAATGATTCATAAGTGGCCAAATCAAGCACAGCATCATGATGCGCTAAGCGCCATGTCAGTGGTTTGGTTTCACTGGTAGCAGTCGCTCTATCGCCATAGATAGGAATACGCTGCTCATTAAGTTGGCTTGGCGCTTTGCCTTGATTACGAAGAGCAATCTGCTCTGAAACAGTTAATCTCATGCGTATAGCTCCAACAATTGGGCGACTTCTTCAGGCTGGACAGGACCATAGGTATCTTCATCAATCAATACCGCAGGACCTTTGTCACAGTTACCTAAACAGCAAATCGGCAATAGCGTAAAACGACCATCAGCAGTGGTTTGACCATAGTTGATGCCCAGCGCAGATTTGAGCTCAGCTGCTAGTGCTTCATAGCCTGTTAAATAACAAGCCACCGAATCACAAACAAGGATGACATGACGACCAACTGGCTGACGATAGATACGGTTAAAGAAGGTTGCTACCCCATCCATATCCGTCATCGGTACATTTAGAATATTAGCAATCGCATTCACTTGCGCATCATCAACCCAGCCGTTACGCTTTTGCACGATTTTTAGCGAATCTAAAGACGCTGCTCGTGGATGAGGATAATGATGCATAAACTCATGAATAGCCGCAATTTCTTCTGCAGTTAAGATACTTGCCACATCTACTTTTGGCATTTTATCGGAAACAATTTTCATAATCTTTTTCTTTCCTCACTCAGCCCACTGTTAAGGTTGCGCTCACGGCGCAATGACAGCGTTTTGGTGTGCCAGTTTGGCGATAATATGTTAATGAACGCGTCGTACTTTTAATATATAAACGATAATGATAAACGTATAACCACAGACTTTCTAACGGTCACAATCGGCCATCACAATATCAATTGATGCCAGATACATAATGGCATCGGATACCAATGAACCATTAATGACTGATGGCATCTGCTGCAAATGCGCGAATGTCGGAGTACGGATACGGGTACGATAGCTCATCGTCGCTTTATCCGAGGTGATGTAATAACTGTTTAGACCTTTAGTTGCTTCTACAATCGTTGTGCACTCACCCGCTGGCATCACAGGACCCCAAGAGACGGAGATAAAGTGATTAATCAAGGTTTCGATGTCATTCAAGGTACGGTCTTTTGGCGGCGGTACTGCCAATGGATGATCCGCCTTATAAGGACCTTGCGGCATATTATCCATACATTGACGGATAATACGTAGCGACTGGCGCATCTCTTCGACTTTCACCATGCAGCGATCATAAGCATCGCCGTTATAGCCGACTGGTACTTCAAAGTCGTAATTCTCATAGCCCATGTACGGACGCGCTTTACGCAAATCAAAATCCAAACCTGTTGCACGCAAACCTGCGCCAGTAACGCCCCACGCCAATGCTTGCTTGGTATTATATTGGGCAACACCTTGGGTACGACCTTTGAGCACACTGTTTTGCAATGCTGCTTTGACATACTCATCCAAGCGTTTTGGCATCCAATCTAAAAACTCGCGAACCAAACGCTGCCAGCCGCGCGGTAAATCATGCGCTGTACCGCCGATACGGAACCACGCAGGATGCATACGGTAACCAGTTACCGCTTCGATAACGTCATAGGCTTTTTGGCGATCGGTAAACATATAGAATACTGGGGTCATACCGCCGGCATCTTGGATAAAGGTACCGACAAACAGCAAGTTATTGGTAATACGGAAAAACTCACTCATCATCACGCGGATGGTTTCAGCACGCGGCGGAATAGTAATACCGGCAAGCTTTTCAACCGACATGATATACGGTAGCTCATTCATTACGCCGCCAAGATAGTCGATACGGTCGGTATAAGGAATAAATGAGTGCCACGTTTGACGCTCAGCCATCTTTTCGGCGCCGCGATGGTGATATCCAATATCAGGGATACAATCGACAACTTCTTCCCCATCAAGCTGTAGTACCAAACGGAAAGCACCATGAGCCGATGGATGGTTAGGACCGATGTTCAAGAACATAAAGTCTTCATCACGACCCGAGCGTTTCATGCCCCATTCTTCTGGGACAAAGCGCAGGTTTTCTTGCTCGTATTGTTGTTTGGCGGTATTCAAGAAATACGGGGTAAATTCAGTTGCCCGCGCATGATATTCTTTGCGCAGTGGATGACCTTCCCAGTATTTTGGCAATAAGATACGCGTTAAATGCGGATGACCAGTAAAGACAATACCGAACATGTCCCACACTTCGCGCTCATACCAGTTGGCATTGGGCCAAATCTGTGTCGCACTTGGGACGTTTAAATCTTCTTCACTGAGCGCCACTTTGATACGCACATCACTATTACGCTCAAGCGACATCAAGTGATAAAACACCGTAAAATCACTGTCAGGTAAACCTTGACGATGCTGACGTAGACGCTCATCTATCGCTGACAAGTCAAATAACATGACATAAGGTTTTGGCAATTTGCGTAAGAATAAGAGAACGTCTAATAAATCAGCGCGTGCCACCCAAACCGTTGGAATGTCGTCAACCGTGTGCTGCACAACGAACTTACCAGCATATTTTTCTTCCAGCTCTTTGATAACTGCTGGGACAGGCTTGATCTTAGGATCTGTGTTTTCGACTACCGTGACCATGAATGATGTCTTCCTTCATTAATCATAACTGAACCATGACAACCATAATAAAAGATGATAATCATAACCAAACTATGATGAGCGTACGCGCACTTCTAACAATTATTAATAACTACGCCAAACTGCTTAACTAAATACTATCTGGGCTACGTAAGTTTTTCACAGCGATACGATCTGCTTGCTTACGGTCACGCTCAGGCGTCATCTGCGGCTGATAGACACCCTGATCATTGACATGGATACCCAGCGGACGACGTTCTTTAGTAATAGATTCTTGTAATAACATCAAGCCTTGAATCAATGCTTCTGGACGTGGCGGACAACCAGGCACATAGACGTCGACGGGGATAATTTTATCCACGCCTTGCACGACTGAATAGATGTCATACATACCGCCCGAGTTGGCACAAGCCCCCATCGAGATGACCCATTTTGGCTCAAGCATTTGCTCGTATAGACGTTGAATAACGGGTGCCATTTTAACAAAGCAAGTACCAGCAACAATCATCACATCTGCCTGACGTGGCGAGGCGCGAATAACTTCGGCACCAAAGCGTGACAAATCGTGAACCGCCGTTAAAGTAGTCGCATATTCGACATAACAACATGAGGTACCAAAGTTAAATGGCCACAGTGAGTGCTTGCGCCCCCAGTTTGCTGTTGAATGCACAAGATCTTCTAGACGACCCATAAAGACGTTTTTATTGACTTCATCTTCCATTGGATCGTTGACAGTTTGGCTTGTCTGAGCAGGATAGACATCTGCATCAGGGTTGGCTTTTGTTAATGTGTATTTCATAACATACAACCTTTATGTTAAACAAAGTGCGGCAATGATTTGCCCTCACTACTGCCTTAACTTCATTATTAAATAATTTTGTTATTCACTAATTAACACGCACTGTTATTCATTAACGCGTCATTTTATCTGTTTGTGCAGACGTCGCAAAGTCCACAGAAGTGACATTACCCGTGGTATTAATATGATCAATGTTTTGTAAGTGACGACGATTGGTCTCAATATTGTTTGAGACATTAATCTGACCGGAGGACTGCGCAGGTATCTTGCCCGTAGGATCGACCATGAGTTCATCAACACCATCGAACTTGGTGATGTCAGCTAAACTAAAGCCTGCGGGTGCAGCATATAGGCGGGCTTTTTTGCGTAGCTTATCAGCCGGTGCCCAATTCATCGCACCCAAGCTCAACTCGTATACCAAGCCAATGATCAAGATGGTGATAAATATGGCGGCCGCAGCAAAACCAAGCCAGCCAGCTTCACGAACTGAGACTGCATAAGCATATAAGTAAAGGGCTTCTAGATCAAAAATAACAAAGAAAATCGCCACCAAATAGAATTTGGCAGACAAACGAATACGGGCGTTGCCAGATCCGACAACACCCGCTTCAAATATCTCTTCTTTTTGTGAGCCATGTGAGCGACCGCCAAGTAGACGCGGGACGACCAGCATAAAAACAACTAGCCCAATGGCGGCTAAAATAAAAGCAATGGCTGACCAATTAAAAGCAGACATGATAATACGTGCTCCTCACCCAATCGAGTGTTACACGCCGCGCAAGCATCGACCTACATATTAAGGTCGTCAAGCGACAGGCATAACGCAGACGAAAACACAAAGCAACTGTCACTGTATTTAAGTAACTGTCATTGAGTCACATGTTAGGTTCTGTACTGGTAACAACCAATTATCAAGCTTATTGACGACGATGTCAGATCTGACCAACTGTAGAGTGTCCGCTCTATATGCGGATAAAGGCTGGTCGCCCAACGCATCTTCTAACAACGTAAGATCAACGTATTAAATCAATGTCATATTCGATAGTTTATTTAATTGATTTAATAGCTCATTACACGTGGTCAACAATGACGTGACAACTGGCATAAATTATTTACGTACTATACGCATATCGGCAATCAAAAGCTAGTTTTTAACTGCATTGAGCGGTCACTTTATCGGCAAAAAAAATAGGTTTTTTTATCCGCAAACTATGCTATAGATTATTCATCATCCTGCTCTAAAAACTTTCTAAAAGTTTAAGGAATATATTATTAATTGACTGCTAACTAAGATGAAAAATCTATATAAAACGCGCAGTTAGTCACAGCTTGTAATTATTTCACTTTCACTTCCATAATGGATAATACTTAAGTCTGACTCCTTATTTTTATTCATGGGAAATGAGCTTGTATTGGCCAAATTTTCGACGGTTTTCATTGAAACAAAATATTTCTCTATGTCATTTTTCAAGACGTACCTTATATATACCTCATAATCTTATATATTCCACGCTACTAACTCCTGCCCAAAAGCCTTGGTTTTGCTTTATAATAACTCACCTAATTTTGCTCGCAGATTGCCTAAAACTTTAAAATTATTCTGTGAGTTACTCTATTTAAAATGCCAATATGCCCTCTATTTTAACGAACGTATTTTTCGCTTGATGGCAGCTAGTGGCATTTTACGATTTACTGCTACCCTCTTTTTGCTTTTGTCTTACAGGTCACGTTATGAGTCAACTTAATCCCAAACAACAAGAAGCCATGCTCTACGTATCTGGTCCGCTACTGGTGTTAGCAGGTGCCGGCTCCGGTAAGACGTCAGTGATTACCCGCAAGATTGCTTATCTGATCGAAGAATGCAATATGCCTGCTGAGCGGATCACGGCGGTGACCTTTACCAATAAAGCGGCGCGTGAAATGAAAGCTCGAGTCAGTAAGCTACTACCGAGTGAAAAGACCCGTGGTCTAACGGTTTCAACCTTTCACCAATTTGGGCTGCAGTTTCTGCGATATGAGCTGCTTCATACGCCATTGAAAGGCAATTTCTCCATTATGGACAGCGACGATAGCAAGCGTTTGCTAATGGAGCTTATGATGCGTGATAACTTAAGCGGCGCTGAAAGTCGTGAGTTGGTTGGTAAAGCAATCAAGATGATTTCTGATTGGAAAAATGATTTGATTGAGCCGGATAAGGCGATGGAAACCTTAGACGATCCAGAAGATATGATTTTTGCGACGCTTTATGCTTTATATGAGCGCAATCTACGGGCTTATAACGCGGTTGATTTTGATGATTTAATTGTATTACCGACCAAAATACTGCGTGAAAATAGAGAGCTACGTGATAAATGGCAAAATCGTATTCGCTATTTGCTGGTCGATGAATATCAAGATACCAATACGGCGCAGTACGAGATGATCAAATATTTGGTCGGACCACAAGGGCGTTTTACCGTCGTTGGTGATGATGACCAATCTATTTATGCATGGCGCGGTGCTAAACCTGAAAATATGGGTTTACTTAAAGAGGATTTCCCAAAATTAAAAATCGTCATGCTTGAGCAAAACTATCGCTCGACTACCCGTATTTTGACCTCTGCTAATGCGGTTATTACCAACAATGAGCATTTATTTGAAAAGAAACTCTGGTCAGATAAAGGTCAAGGCGAAAAAATTCGTATTATTAACTGTCGTAATGATGACGATGAATCTGAGCGCGTCGCCAAAGAAATCGTCACTCACAAATTGCGCTTTGGCAATGAGTGGGAACAATATGCCGTTCTTTATCGCAGTAACTTTCAGGCGCGGATGCTAGAGGCGCAGTTGCGTCAACTGCAAGTGCCTTATAAATTATCGGGTGGTCAGTCGTTCTTTGCTCGTAGTGAAATTAAAGACGTTATGAGCTACTTACGTCTGATTTTAAATCCAGAAGACGACAGTGCATTTTTGCGCGTGATTAATACGCCCAAGCGCGGTATGGGACCAGCGACGCTTGAAAAGCTTGGCTTATTTTCACAAGAACATAGCATCTCGCTACTGGCTTCTTGTACGCATGCCGGTCTTGCCCACGTTTTACCGTCGAAATCTTATAGTACGTTAAAGGAGTTTGGCAACTTTATTGAGCACTATACTCGCGAGCTTGATCAACATCCTGACCCTGTGCCAATTGTCCGTCAAATGATTGATGAGACCGGTTATATTGACTTTGTCCGTAGCGACTCAAAAACGCCGCAACAAGAAAAAAACCGTATCGATAATATCGATATGCTTTACACCAGTATTCAATCGCTGATTAATCGCGCCGAAGAAGACGAAGACCGTACCATTGATACCATCATTCGCAAGCTGGTATTGCTTGATATGCTGGAGCAGCAGCAGGAAGAAGAAAACACCAATAAAGTTAATCTAATGACCTTACATGCGGCAAAAGGCTTGGAGTTTGATTTTGTTTATATCATGGGGCTTGAGGAAGAGATGCTACCACATCGCAACTCTATCCTAAGCGAGACGGTCGAAGAGGAACGGCGCTTGATGTATGTGGGCATTACTCGCGCGCGTCGCGAGCTAACTTTGACACTAGCCACTCAGCGCCGCGCTGGTGGTCAAATGCGCGTCACGTCTGAATCACGATTTCTAGATGAGTTGCCAGAGGATCATATCGATTGGCCTGCCAAAGCAAAAAAACAAAAAGCCACCAAAGACCCCGCAGCAGTTGCTGATGAATACTTGGCTAATATTCGGGCTTTATTGGGCAATCGATAATGTTTAACAATTAAAAAAGCTAACAAATATAACTCATTCATTAAGCTTAGCTCTTAGTCATTGTTATTTATATATTTTGAAAAACTTGGAACTTTTATGCCCGCTCCTACGCCAAATTCTGCACGACCATCGACACGACAGGGAGATTATAATCCGGCTGAATCTAACGCTGAGTATAAACTACTCTATTTGCAAGAGTTGGTTGCGGACAAGGCTTTTGAAGCGATTACTGAGTTTTTAGGGAAGCAGTCAGAATATGAGATTGCCAACTTACTAGAATCGTTCCCGACTCAGAGCCGACTACTGATTTGGGCACAAGTACCAGAAAACATCAAAGGTGAAGTATTAGCTGAGCTAGAGTTTGATACACGCCAGCCATTGATGGAAAATATCTCGTCAAAAGAGATATCGCTGTTTACTCAAGATCTTGATGCACAAGACATCTCAGAGATTTTAGACACCGTTACCGAAAGCGTGCGTACTTCAGTGATGGCAACTTTGGATGAAGAAATACGCATTCAGGTCAATAAACTCGATACCTATGCCGACTGGGAAGTTGGCAGCTATATGGATCCTGAGCTTATTCAAGTCCAAGAAGACATGACGCTGGCTGATGTTCAAAACTGGCTGCGAGAAGATATTGAGCTGCTTGATGATGAAAGCCAAGAGCTATTGGTTGTCGATCAAAGCCAGCAACTGCTTGGCTTATTAAGTCTGGCTGATTTGATTAAGCATGACCAAAGTACCTTAGTTGCTGATTTGATTGATAGCGCTATTACCATCAATGATCGCTTGGACATTCAAGATGCGGCGGCGATTTTTCGCTCAGAAGACATTCGTTTTGCCCCAGTGATTAACAGTCATGGCGAACTGGTTGGCCAACTAAACGGTGAGGACATCATGGAAATTATCCAAGATGATGTCGATAGCACCATGAAAAACCTTGCTGGTGTCAGTCAAGACGAAGAGCTGTTTGCGCCTATTTTGACCAGTGCAAAAAGCCGTAGTATTTGGCTTGGTATCAATTTATGTACGGCACTATTAGCCGCTGCTGTAATTGGACAGTTTGAAGCCGTATTAGCAAAAGTGGTGGCTCTAGCGATTCTTATGCCCGTAGTTGCCAGTATGGGCGGTATTGCAGGCTCGCAGACGCTTACTGTCGTCATTCGCGGTATGGCAATGGGACAAATTGGTGGCTCTAACCGCGTATGGCTATTAAATAAAGAGCTGTGGGTTGGGGCGATAAACGGTATCATATGGGCGATAATTATGGCGTTTATTGCGCAATTGTGGTTTCATAACATTAAAATCAGCGCGGTCATCGGTCTAGCGATTGCGATTAATATGACCGCTGCCAATGTCTCGGGCATTAGTATTCCACTGATGCTAAAGCGCATGAATATTGATCCGGCATTATCTGCCTCTGTTATCCTAACCACGGTAACGGATATTGTTGGCTTTATGTCGTTTTTGGGCTTGGCAAGTATACTGATTCTTTAATCAATCGCTTATTAAAATTTAGAAACTAAAAGTTAAAAATCAGCAGCTATTTATAAAAATAGTTGTTGTTAAGCAATTAAATTTAAAAATTAGGGCACGCCCTAAATTCATTCTGTTTATAAAACCATTAAATCGTTAAGTGAGTGCGTTATGCAAGCTGTACAAGTTAAAGTCTTAAACCCTAAAATCACTGAAGATAAAGCGTTTTCTTTGCCTACTCGTGCCACTGACGGCAGCGCAGGTATTGATTTGCGCGCTTGTATTGATGAGCCTTTAACGATTAAAGCGGGTGCTACCCATTTGATTGGTACTGGTTTGGCGGTTTATATACAAGATCCAAACTTTGCAGGCATGATTTTACCGCGTTCAGGTCTTGGACATAAGCATGGTATTGTTTTGGGTAACTTAGTTGGACTTATCGATGCTGATTATCAAGGTGAGCTGATGGTCAGTATTTGGAATCGTAGTCAGGAAGACTTTGTATTAAGTCCTGCAGAACGCATGGCACAATATGTGGTTGTCCCTGTTGCCCGCCCTGAATTTGAAGTCGTGACAGAATTTAGTGATACCAGTGCGCGCGGTGCTGGTGGTTTTGGACACTCCGGTCGTCAGTAGTAGCTATTCTAAAATAACGATCAGCTATACGCCTAATACTCTTAGACGATTTATTTATCATTCATATTTATCACGATAATAAGGAAGTAAAAGATGCCGTTTTTTGCTGCGCAGCACTCCTTATTTCGTGCTTATGATATTCGCGGTTCGCGCCAGCACTTTACTGATGACTTTATACAAGCCTTAGGGTACGCTTTTGCGCATCTTTATCACGTTCAACAAGACAGTGATAACAAAAAAAATATCGTCGTGATTGGCTATGATGTACGTCGTGATAGCGATGTCATTGCTTACAGACTTGCTAATACATTGAGCGAATGCGGTCTACAAGTTATCCAATTGGGACTGATTACCACGCCTATGATGGTATTTTGGGCAGAGCAATATCAGGGACATGGCATTATCGTAACTGCCAGTCATTCTGCGAGAGATGTTTTAGGTATTAAGTGGTTGGTCAATCATCAATCCCCTAGCGTTGAAGAAATTCAAATGCTTTACCAGCAAGTGACTCAGCAGCAACTAGCTCTACGTTCTTTAGATAACAGCATGCTTGAAAAAAGTGGTTTGCCTAAAGATGGTCTGCAAGAAACTGGTTTTGAAATCACTGATTTTCAAAAAGTAATCGTTAAAAAAGACAATCAAAAAGGCTATAAAGCGTCAAGCACTCCACGACATGTAGTGGATAACCCTATTAGCAATCAGCAAATGTCTTTATCGCCTGAGCAAGTAGCAGCGCATTATATCGATGCTATTGTGCAAGTGTTTAAAGCGCTCTATCCGCATGATAACCAATCATTTCTTACCAAGCTAGATTTGGTGGTTGTTATCGATTGTATGCATGGTGCGACCAGTCATATCGCTCAGCAATTATTTGAGCGATATTGCCAAAATGTCATCATGCTTAATAACGTCCCAAACGGAGATTTTCCTGCTGGCAATCCCGATCCTACCGAGCCAAATCGGCTCACACAGTTGCAGCAAAGCGTCGTTAATCATCAGGCAGATATAGGTATCGCCTTTGACGGTGATGGCGACCGACTAATGATCGTCGATAATATAGGCAAGGTAGTCACACCCGATCACTTGCTCTACTTATTAGCAAAGGTGATATTGACTGAGCGTCCAGTCGCTTGTACCCAGTTGCAATCTCCACCGCAAATTCTCTTTGATATTAAATGTTCGCATCATTTGCCGAAGCTACTGACTAAACTTGGCGCAGAACCTATCATCAGCAAAACTGGCAGTAGTCTAATGCGCCAACAGATGCAGGACTCTGCTGGGCAAATCGTATTTTCTGGAGAGTTATCGGGGCATTTTATCTTTAACGACAGTCGCTTTATTGTCTATGATGATGCCATGTATGCAGCTTTAAGACTGTTGCATTGGCTGGCAGCTGGTAACTCAAATAGTCTAAATCCTACAACAAATCTTGCTAATATCATCTATCAATTACCAAACATTGTCAGTACTGCCGATCATTATTTACCGCTGCCAGTAAGTACGTCAACCGATTGCTCAATCATTGAGCAGCTAACTCGACTATGCGTGTATTTACAACAACTCATAAAAGTAACCGCTCCACTGCCTGTTCAGGCTGAATATCAAGTACTCAGTACCTGTCAGCGGACGCTTTGTAGTTGCTCTATAAAAAGCCTCACTATCAGCATAGAGCAAGCCAAAGACTTATTGCCAATAGGTACAACTCTGAGTTGTATTGATGGCGTGCGTCTAGATTTCGCCCATGGTTTTGGCGTACTGCGTCAATCAAATACCAGTCACAATTTAACCGCGCGCTTTGCAGGAGACAGCATGGCACACCTACAAGATATTCAAGCAAAATTTGCCGCGCTATGTTTGCCTTTTGATGAAAATCTAGCTGCGCAGATTGTAGCTATTTCCCCTCAGTAGTCAGTTATCAAAACTATTTTTTATCACAAATGTAACTTTGTTATTTATGACTTTTTATAACAACAACCAATCGCTTAACACCGTATTTTAGGAGTTTATAATGACCTTGAATTTAGATGAAGCCAAAATTACTGCTGAAGTCTTGACCACCGCCCTGCCCTATATTCAACGCTTCGTCGATAAAATCATTGTGGTCAAATACGGCGGCAATGCCATGACCGATCCTGCGCTTGAAAGCTCATTTGCCCGAGATATCGTCCTACTCAAAACTGTTGGTATGCATCCTGTGGTCGTACATGGTGGCGGTCCACAAGTGGATAATTTATTAAAAGAGCTTGGGCGGCACTCAGACCGTATCGATGGGATGCGCGTTACTGACAAGGACACCATGGATATCGTCGAGATGGTACTTGGCGGCAATGTTAATAAATCGATTGTGAGCTTGATCAATAAACATGGCGGCTGCGCTATCGGCTTGACGGGTAAAGATGCCAACTTAATCTTGGCTAAAAAATTGATGATGGAAAAAATCGGCACAGATGGTGTTGCTGTACCGGTAGATTTGGGCTTTGTCGGGGACGTGGTCAGCGTCAATAAAGACGTGATTAACATGCTGATTGCTTCTGACTTTATTCCTGTTATCGCCCCTCTTGGCGTCGATGAAGAAGGCAATACTTATAATATCAATGCCGATTTGGTTGCTGGTAAAGTCGCCGAATTCTTGCAGGCAGAGAAACTCATGCTATTAACCAATATCAAAGGGGTATTGGGTCGTGATGGCGAAGTCGTCACTGGTTTGACGCCTAAGACTGTGGACAGCCTAATTGAAGATGGTACGATTTCAGGCGGCATGATTCCTAAAATTCAATGTGCGCTTGATGCCGTTCGTAGCGGCGTAAAAAGTGCTGTTATCGTCGATGGCCGCGTACCGCATGCGACGCTGTTAGAGATTTTTACCAACGAAGGTGTTGGTACATTAATCAGTCGAGATCTAGGCTAATCATTGGCAGAATAGCAGGAGTAAATCATGGCATTGTGGCTTTGGTGTCTACTTTTTATCTTAGAAAGCCTGTACTGCTGGTGGATTATTGGCTATGGTGGCGCAAAATGGATAGAAGGGTGGAAGTCATTTTTCCTCATTGAGTGGTTTGCACTAGATTGGAATGCCGAACAAATTCGCTTTTACGTCTTGCTTATATGGCTCGCAAGTGTGATTTGGTTTATTTTAGGTGTTACAAAGCCCGAGCTAAGAGGTTCTTAGCTCGGGCTTTATTGATGGTAGCAGTAGTCTTTTACGAAAAAACTTTATCAAACTCGGCTTCATCAAAGCCACATAATAATATCGGCTTATTTTTATCAGTCAGCTCACCTTCAACTATCGGACGCTTAATCATACTGGTATTTTCAATGAGTAAATCAATGGATTTATCCACATCGCTATCCGCCGCTTGCTTTTGAGCATCTTCTAGCTTACGCCATGTCGTTCCGCGTTTGTTTAATACTTTATCAATACCTAGGCTATCCACCCAGCGCTGTATCGTTTCTTTATCAATATCTTGTTTTTTATAATCATGAAAGTTATAGCTAACGCCCAACTCATCAAGCTTGGTAAAGGCTTTTTTCATGGTGCTACAAGATTTGATACCGTAAATAGTGATGGTCATAATGTCTCCTTGTCAATGAACGTTACTGTTTATTATACTCAAATAATGCTTGAAGCTGGCACATGGCAAATGTAGATATCGGCAAGCGCCGAATATAAGCTGAAAAGCCACTAGGTAATCAATGAAAGGCGACATCCTATCGTCGCAATTTTCGCCAAATTAAGCTATGCTATGGCATTATAAAATTTCACCCCATTTATCTGTAATAACCGATTCCGAGCCAACTATGACCAATGCCGTAACAGCAGAAACTGCTAATACTAACCATACTAATAATACTTCTAGCGACAAGACCCAATATCAGCCGCAACTTATCGAAGCGCAGCAGCAAGCCAAATGGGCAACAGATAAGCGTTTTGAAGTCAGCAATGAGCCAAGCGATAAGCCAAGCCGTTATATGCTGTCTATGTTTCCGTACCCAAGTGGTAAGCTGCATATGGGTCACGTGCGCAACTATACTATTTCTGATGTATTAAGCCGTTATTATCGCCTTAAAGGTTATGAAGTCATGCAGCCAATGGGCTGGGATGGTTTTGGCTTGCCAGCAGAAAACGCCGCGATTGCCAATCAGACGCCGCCTGCCAAGTGGACGTTTGAGAATATCGACAGTATGCGCGCCCAGCTAAAATTGCTTGGCTTGTCTATTGACTGGTCACGTGAATTTGCCACTTGTAGCCCTGAATATTATCAGTGGGAGCAGTGGTTGTTTTTGCAGTTATATAAAAAAGGCTTGGTCTATAAAAAGCTTGCAACCGTCAACTGGGATCCAATCGACAATACTGTATTAGCCAATGAGCAAGTCATCGATGGTAAAGGCTGGCGTAGTGGTGCAATGGTCGAGAAGCGCGATATCCCAATGTATTACTTTAACATCACCGATTATGCTGATGAGCTGCTTGATGATTTAGACCAGTTAGAAGGTCATTGGCCGTCTGAAGTGCTAACCATGCAGCGTAACTGGATTGGTCGTAGTGCCGGTATGGAAGTCCATTTCCCTTATGAGCTGGCTGGTCAAAGCAATAGCTTAGACGTCTTTACCACTCGTCCTGATACCTTGATGGGTGTCACTTATGTGGCAGTGGCCGCAGAGCACCCGCTAGCCCAATATGCCTCCGAGAATAATAAAGCGATTGCAGAGTTTTGTGCCCTTTGCAAGAAAGGCTCAGTCGCTGAGGCAGACCTTGCTAAAGCCGAAAAAATTGGTATGGATACTGGCCTAACTGTGACCCATCCATTGACTGGCGAAGAAGTGCCTGTTTGGGTTGCCAATTATGTACTTATGAGCTATGGCTCAGGTGCGGTAATGGCAGTACCTGCTCACGATGAACGCGACTATGAGTTTGCAACCAAATATAACTTACCGATTAAGCAAGTCATTGACATTCCTGCAGGGTATTTTGATAAGGTAGAAGCTGACGCCGAAGCGAATAATACTGAGAGCAATCGTGCTTATACCGAGCGCAATACTCTAGTCAATTCAGGCGAATTTGATGGCATGGACTTTGAGCAAGCGTTTGAAGCCATGCTTGCTAAGCTTGAGCCTCAGGAGCTTGCCAAGAAAAAAATTCAATACCGTCTCCGTGATTGGGGTGTTTCACGCCAGCGTTATTGGGGCTGCCCTATCCCAATGGTCAACTGCGAGCATTGCGGCACCGTGCCAGTTGAAGAACAAGATTTGCCAGTTGTCTTACCGACTGATGTCGTCCCTGACGGTCGTGGCAATCCACTAAAAAATATCCCAGAATTTGTGAATACCACTTGCCCTAAATGTGGCAATCCTGCTGAGCGCGAAACCGATACCTTTGATACCTTTGTAGAATCAAGCTGGTACTATGCGCGCTTTGCCAGCCCACACGATACAACCAATATGGTCAATAAATCTGCCGCCAATAAATGGTTGCCAGTTGACCAATATATCGGTGGTGTCGAGCATGCGGTGATGCATCTGCTTTATGCGCGCTTCTTCCACAAGCTCATGCGTGATGAAAACTTGGTATCAGGCGATGAGCCATTTGCCAATTTGATGACTCAAGGAATGGTACTTGCAGGTACTTTCTACCGCGTGAATAGCGATGGCAGTACCACTTATTACTTTACCGAAGACATCGATATTGACTTTAACGAGCGCGGTCAGCCGATTAAAGCCATCCTAAAATCAGATGGACAGCCGGTAACGATTGGCAAAATCGAAAAAATGTCAAAGTCAAAAAATAATGGTGTCGACCCGCAGCTTACCATTGATAAATATGGCGCTGATACCGTTCGTCTATATACTTTGTTTACAGCCCCTGCGGATCAAACGCTTGAATGGTCAGATGACGCGCTCAAAGGTCCTTATAACTTTGTTAAAAAAGTATGGCGCATTGCTTCTGAGCATATCCAAGCGTTAACTGATGCCAACTTAAGTCTTGAATCGCTCAATAGTGATACCTTAAATACGGATAGCTTAAGCAAAGAAGCTAAAGCCTTGCGCCGTAAGACGCATGAAACCATTGGCAAGATTGATAGTGACTTGGGTAAACGCCTAGCACTAAATACCCCTGTCTCTAGCTTGATGGAACTTGCTAATGAGCTGAGCAACTTTAAAGCTAATAGCGAGCAAGAGCTGCAAGTACAGCACGAAGCCTTGACTGATTTATTGATTATGCTATCGGTATATGCGCCACACATTGGTGAGCATTTACTTGAGCAATTAGGGCTTGATACCGTCACCTTAAATTACCCTATGGTCGATGAAAGTGCATTGGTACAAGATATGATTACCATGGTGATTCAGGTCAATGGAAAAATGCGCGGCAAAATGGATGTGGCACCTAATAGCGACCCTGAGCAGCTAAAAGCACAGGCACGCGCGATTGAAGGTGTGGCAAAGTTCCTGACCGGTGATATCAAAAAAGAGATCGTCGTACCTAATAAACTGGTTAATATCGTGGTTGCTGGCTAGAGATAATTAAACGCGGATATTTTAGGTTTTCTTATCATAATAAGAATAGCGATTATGACGGATAAGCACCATGCTATGCCGTCATATCAAACAACATGTAAGGGAAAAAGCACATGCCTAATAAGTCGAATAGACAGAAACTAGCGACCGCATTACTTGCATCTTTGCCAATGCTTGCCATCGTCGGGGCGACTGCCAGTCTTAGTGGCTGCGGCTTTCAACTACGCGGTTATGATGCGCCCATGCTGTTTGATGTGGCGAAGACCGCGGTAATTATCGAAGATAATCGCACCGCATTCCCACTAAAGCTGCCTCTCACAAAACGCCTTGAGGCATTGGGCGTTAATGTCATTACTAACATGACATTGACGGATGTCGCTAGTAACAATCAAAACGTAGGCGCTGAAACCATCGCTGCGATTACCGTCAATAACGTACGTTTTAAGCGTTATGAATTGGTCGGCGTATTAACAGAAATTCGCTTGGTGATATCAGCCGATGTTAGCTATCAAAGCATAGATAATGGTAAGCCTGTAACGCTCAGTAATCCGATTCAAGTTGAACGTAGCTATCAGTATAACGAAGCGTCAGTGAGCACCGACGATCAGCAAGGTGATCAAATTCGTGAATGGCTCTATGACAGTTTAGCAAGACGTATCACCGATCAATATGTCGCGATTGCCCTGCCAAAGGTAACACCTGCCAGCGCCACTACTTCTGCGCAAATCGGTAAAGGTACAGGCGTTACGGCGATTCTTGTACCCAAACCTTAATATGGCTCAAATGTAGCTTAGCAATTTTTTGGCTTTGCTTTTTTATTCACAACTTTGTGTGCGTCAGTATTTTATGCAAGATACTTTTATACAAGCTTATCCAAAGCTACAGCGATCCTCAGTTGCTGTAGCAGGCTTGTGGCTAGCACATGGTGACGAGCCATTATTAAGTCAATGGCTCATCGATGCGCTGCGTCCACATTGGCGCGCGCAGAATTACGCCATTAAGCGTATTGAGCTTATATCGGTTAAGAGCTGGCAAGAAGTATTGTCAGAGCTTGGCAGCCAGTCTTTATTTGATGATGCTAGTGCCTTGATTGTCACAGGCAACCATAAACCTGATAAGGCAGTCATTATAGAACTTGAACGCTTTGCACAGGACGCTCAAGCAGGTAGCCACAGTCATAGCTTATTATGGTTGACCCCAAAACAAGACAAACGCGCTCAGAGCAGCAAGTGGTTTACGCCATTTGCGCAATATGGTCACGTCATCGACTGTAATTTGTATAATGAGCAGCAGCGTCAGCAGTTATTGCAGATACAAGCGCAGCAGTTTGGCTTAAAGCTATCGCAAGAAGCGTGGCAGCTACTCATGTCACATACTGAACATCATTTGCTCAGTGCCTATCAAACCTTATGGCGCTTATCTTATTTGTTTGCCCCACAACTCATGGCAAATAATGATGCTGCCATTCAAGAAACTACAAACTCTAGCCCGCACCTATCACAGGTCGCACTAGGTATTAATGACTTACAAGCGGCATTGGTCAGCGATGCGCAGTTTAGCGTGTTTGATTTGTCCGATGCGATGCTTGCTGGCAATAGTGCCCAAGTCGCTAAAATCATATTTCAGCTCAAAGCCACGGATGAGCCAACGACACTGGTGTTATGGGCAATCAGTAAAGACATGCGGCAAATCATGCAACTGATGGATGGACAAGATCCGCAAGCCTTAGGTATTTGGCGCAGTAAACAAGGCTTATATCAGCAAGCCTGTCGTCGTCAGGCAAAAGCGCAAACAGCTGCGTGGCCTGCTCTGCTTTATCGCTGTGATCAGGCAATCAAAGGTCTTATCATCCAGCCAGCATGGGAGCTATTACTACAAGCTGCGTTAGAATTATCAGGAAAACGTTTGTTCCCTACTAAATAACCAAAGTGATGAATTCTTAGTTATTTATCAGTCAGTAACCAATAGTACCTCTAATAACGATATTATTTCTTAACCTGCTTTTTCAACGATAAACTTCCTGCACAAATCCAAATCTCCTCTGCAAAACCTGCCTCAATATTTCTTCTTAACCTTTCGCAAACTAACTCCCATTCCCTTTTGTCCATCGAGCCTCTATTATAGTTACATTTGATTTTCTTGTTATTGGATTGTCGTCATGCGCAAAATTAGCAAAAACTCTGCTATTAAATGGGGCATTATTGCCCTCGTCATTATCGCTTTAGGGGTTTTAGCCTACAAAACCTTAAAACCAAAAGAAGTAACACCCAACTATCTAACGGCGACTGCTGAGATTGGCGATATCGAAAATAACGTTATGGCATCGGGTAAAGTTAAGGCTTTAAATACCGTCGATGTTGGTGCGCAAGTATCTGGTGAAGTGACGCGACTATTCGTTGAAGTCGGTGATGAAGTGCAAAAAGGCGATTTGATTGCGCAGATTGACCAAGTAACGCAGAAGAACAGCCTGAGCAATGAGCAAGCAAGCCTTGAGCAAAGTGAAGCGGCGCTACAAAGTGCACGAGCTGAGTCGTTAAGTCGTCAAGCAGGTTTAAAAAGTGCGCAGGCAGATCTTGCCAGCCGCCAAGCTGAGTTAAGACAAGCGCAAGCAGATTTTTCACGCTTGCAAGGCTTACTCGCTATCGACGCGATATCACAGCAGGATTATGATACTCAAGGGACAAAGGTACAAACTGCGCAGGCAGCAGTCGCCAATGCGCGTGCCTCTATCGATACTGCTAAAGCCGCTATTGCCACTACTGCAGCGAATATTAACAGCCAGCAGGCAGCATTACGTAAATCTCAAACCAACGTCAGCACCGCGCAAGAAGATTTAAGCTACACCACCATTCGCGCGCCGATGTCAGGTACTGTAGTATCGGTAACGACTGAGCAAGGGACGACGGTCAATGCCAATCAAAGTGCACCGACCATTGTTACCTTAGCTGATTTATCTACCGTACGCATCAATGCTCAAATCTCTGAAGCTGACGTCATTAATGTCAAAGCAGGCTTACCTGTTTATTTTAATATCATCGGTAATCCCGACCAAAAATATGATTCGATCCTTAAAGCTATTGAACCGGCTCCTGAAAAAATCAGTGATACCAGCTCGACCGATGCCGCCATTTATTACGTTGGTTATATCGAAGTGCCCAATACCGAGCGCCGCTTTCGTATCGATATGACCGCGCAAGTTTATATTGTCATTAACCAAGCCAAAGATGCGCTACTTATCCCTTCTGCCGCACTGCAACCTGCCGGTAAAACTGGAAAATCTAAAAATTCAAAAAATGTTAGTACTAAGAATACTGTGACGAATGTTGACAGTGATTCTACGGCGACTATGGCAAATGTACGCGTTCTTAAAGCTGATGGCACAGTGGTTGAACAAGCTGTCACAGTTGGTATCAATAACCGCGTCAATGCGGAGATATTGAGCGGTCTTAAAAAAGGTGACGAGGTTATCTTAAGCGAGGAAGGACCAGATAGTGGCAGTAAAGGCGGTGGTGGCAGAGGCGGCCGACCATTTTAGTCCGAACTCTAGACTCAAACATAACAAGATTTAAAAGACATTCAAACGAGCGACAAATCAGCTTTGATATTGATTAAGATAAGCAGGATAGTAAATGAGCAGCCAAGATCTTTATGCTAACGCCGACACTGATAAGCCTTTGATGCAAGTCAAAGGCTTGATTAGAGAGTTTAAAGCGGGCGAGCAGACCATTCGTGTATTGCACGATATCAATCTAACCATCCATCAAGGCGAGATGGTGGCTATTATTGGACAATCAGGCTCAGGCAAATCAACCTTGATGAATATTTTGGGCTGCTTGGATCAAGCGACTGCCGGCGATTATCAAGTATTTGGTCAATACGTGAATCGTTTAGCTCCTGATGAACTGGCAAAACTGCGCCGTGAACACTTTGGTTTTATTTTTCAGCGTTACCATCTATTGGGTGACATCAGTGCCCGTGACAATGTCTCTGTGCCTGCCGTCTATGCAGGGATGGACGGGCAAGCGCGCAATGAACGTGCCGAAAAGCTCTTATCAGACTTGGGACTGGCGGACAAAGTCAATAATCGCCCAAGCCAGTTATCGGGTGGTCAGCAGCAGCGTGTGTCCATCGCAAGGGCATTGATGAACGGCGGTGATATTATCCTAGCGGATGAGCCGACAGGCGCGCTAGATAGCAAGTCAGGCAAAGATGTCGTACAAATTTTAAAAGACTTAAATGCGCAAGGTCATACCATTATTATGGTAACGCATGACCCCAGTCTTGCTGCTCAAGCTGAACGCGTGATTGAAATCAAAGACGGTTATATCATTGCCGATTATAAAAACGAAGACTATCAGCGTCCAGCAGCACAACCTGCGTCGATAATAGACAAACACCGTAAAAGTGCTTTTGGCAGCTTTATCGACCGCTTGCTTGAATCGTTTAAAATGTCTTTACTTGCTATGCGTGCGCACAAAATGCGTACTCTGCTGACAATGCTAGGTATCATCATTGGTATCGCCTCTGTGGTATCGGTCGTTGGACTCGGTAAAGGCTCACAAGAGCAGATTTTGTCCAATATTAGCTCACTAGGTACCAATACCATCACCGTCACCGACGGCTACCCTTACGGCGATCCTAGACGTCAGTATAATGATGATAACTTGACCCCTCAGGATGCCCAAGCGGTCGCAGATCAGCCTTATGTGCTTAGTGTCAGTCCACAGCTGAATAGCAATATGAGCGTCCGCTATCGTAACATCCAAGAAGCCGCCAGTATCAGCGGAGTAGGTAAAGATTATCTCGATGTCAGCGGTGAAACATTGGCAATGGGTCAAGGCTTTGATGAACAAAGTATCTTACGCCGCACCCAAGATATTATTATCGACAGCAATGCACATAAAACTTTCTTTCCTACTATAGCAAACCCTATTGGTGAGGTACTATTAATAGGAAGTGTTCCTGGACGCGTGATTGGAGTACTGGAGCCAAACGAAGGCGGGTTTAGTAGAAGCGTCGACACCCCTACTTTATATATGCCCTATACCACCATGATGTCACGGCTCATAGGCAGCGCCTATATCGAGAGTTTTATTGCGCTGATTGATAATAACATCTCCTCTTCTGCCGCTGAGTCTGCCATCTCAGATCTGATGACAAGCCGTCACGGTACCGATGATTTTCGCATACGTAACTCCGACTCTATCCGTCAAACCATTGAGTCTACAACGGCAGCATTGACCTTGCTGATATCCTCTATCGCCATTATCTCGCTGATTGTCGGCGGTATTGGCGTCATGAATATCATGTTGGTATCCGTGACCGAGCGCACCAATGAGATTGGCGTACGTATGGCAGTCGGTGCTCGTCAAAGCGATATCATGCAGCAGTTTTTGATTGAAGCTATTTTAGTCTGTATATTAGGTGGTTTATTAGGCATTGGTATGGCGTTTGCTATTGGCGAACTGATTAACCGTGTTGGTGGTGATAGCTTTAAAGTCATTTATTCTTCGACCTCCATTATTGCCGCCTTTGTTTGTTCGACACTTATTGGCGTGGTATTTGGATTCTTGCCTGCCCGTAATGCCGCCAAATTGGATCCTGTTGAAGCGCTCTCTAGAGATTAGTAAGATTTTAAGCAAAAATTTTCAAACATCATTTTTAAAATAACAAACTATCCGCGATAATAGGTGACTCGATAGCCAAATAAGAGTCAAAGTTAAAAAACATTCATTATTATCTAAGATTTTTAACTTTTTTGCTGATTCGGGGTTGTATTTGTCTTAATTATATATATAATGTGCTCTCACGTTTAGAGATACAAATTATCTAAATGTGAAACGAGTTTGATGCCTCTTTTGATATTGAGCAGTCGATAAATAAAGACCTTAAACTTACCGAAAATTCCCTTAAAAGAATTTTCACTTGTAGAGTCAAAAAAGCAGTGCTTTTTTTATACTCTTCAGGGCCGATAGCTCAGTTGGTAGAGCAGTTGACTTTTAATCAATTGGTCCCGCGTTCGAGTCGCGGTCGGCCCACCATCTTTAGTATTACGCTTGTTATGTATGCTACTCTATCCGGTAGTGATGTAATAAGTTTAAAGACATCCTTTTTGATGTCTAGTTTTAATAAATTTCTCTTTAAGGAAATTTATCTTGCAGTAAATGCAAACCTAGCTTGGATGCTGAGTTTTTAGAATTTACGAAAATGTAAATTCTCTTGCGCTCAGACGAAGCAGTGCTTCGTTTTATCCTCGCTCAGGGCCGATAGCTCAGTTGGTAGAGCAGTTGACTTTTAATCAATTGGTCCCGCGTTCGAGTCGCGGTCGGCCCACCATATTTAGGAAAGCCCAATCATTTAATGATTGGGCTTTTTTTTGTTTGTATTATTTGATTAAGGGGTATCTACTCTTTTACGAGCAAATTTAACTTGTGCAAGCATGAGCTTAAAACCATTTTGTAACGTTGTTTTGCGTGGTTCATTCGGTGCCCGTTCTATCAATTTTTCGAAGTCTTTATCGCTAAGCTTAACTCTTTTATCATGTGCCAGTAATAAAGTATCTGGTTGCAGGGCTTTTACCTTGTCCAATGACGTACGGTAAGCGTCAGGTAAGGTAATTAAATAAGGCGAGACAAATCTATTTTTGATGATTAATATGAGATCGGCGGTATACGCCTGCTTGCTTTGCGGATGCCATAAAGACAAGTCTCGATCGGTATGCCCTGGCGTCTCCAAGACGATCCAATCGTCAAAACTTGGCACACGGTCACCATCTTTAACAGTGATATCCGCTTTTAAAATGGGGTGATACCAGACGTTGGTCATAGACTTATTTTGGCGACTGGCGACATAATAAGTCAATCCCAAATCATTCAGATGGGCAATTCTACCCAAAACACCATGATACCAAGGCTTGTCGGACATTGCGGTAACTATCTGACAGCCAGTTTTTTGCTGCAACAGCTTAGCGCCGCCCGCATGATCGGGATGCATGTGAGTGACCATGACTGTCTTAAGTTGCTCAACTGGACGTTTTAGAGTGTCGGTGATATACGCTAAAATCTTATCGACATCACATCGACACCCTGAATCTAATAATAATAACTTGTCAGGATAAACCGCCATATACGTTGTCTGAATATATCCCTCTATCGCAACGATATCTACTAAACTCATAATATCCCTTTATCTAATATAACGCTTATATTAGCCATTTAAATATCCATATATGAAAGCAAAGGCTATATTTAACCAGCTTACTCATTGCCGTATTCTTGATGTTATTAAGCAATATGATTGGTCATTATAACGTTCAATAACGGTTTATAAGTGATATTCAGTGAACGCTTGTGACTAAAAATTATTTAGGCTGAAGACTAAAAAATTCTTATAAAAAAACCCAGCACAGTGGCTGAGTTCATTGTTGGAGATTTAAATACGAATATATTAAGCTAAATTAAGCTAAGTCACGAACCTTTGGCTCACGTTCCCATAGGCGCGATTTGGCATTTTCAATAAAGACGTCCACATCAGATAGTGGCGTGACAAAGGCATCTTTTTCAATCGGTAGTTTACTTAAGATAAACTCGTCCGTTGCCCCGCAATAAGAAATCGCTTTACAGTGCACATAAGCATCTGTGAACCAATCTAACGTAGCACTGTCTTTAGCCAACTTCTTAGCTTGGTCAGGCATGATGATACTAACCACGGCATCAAACATCACGGATGGACCCCCTGCTACGCGCTCATCAGCTTGTATGATGGTATCATCGTCCAATTTGACTTCTTTATTCGGTGCAATAATTTTGACACTGGCACCTTGCGCTTGCGCTGCCTTCTCATACTTCTCTATTTCACTATGCTTTGAGCCTTCCGCTACCAAAATACCAATCATGCGACCCTTTAAGCTCTTAGGTGACAGACCAATCGTTCTTACGGCTGGAGAGATTTCCATATCTTGAATAGGTGCGGCAGATTCAGCAGCTTCCGGCAGCTCCATACCCAACGCTTTTGCTACGCGACTTGCCAAATCTTCATCGATATTACGTAGATGACTAAGCGTACGACTACGGACATGCGCTGTATCTACTTTACCTAGCTCAAAAGCATAGGCTGAGGCAATGTGTGCTTGTTCAACTGTCGTTTGGCTGCGATAGAACATACGTGGCTGACTATAATGATCCGCGAAGCTCTCAGCGCGCACGCGACCTTTAACACCATCATCTAGCGTCTCAGCAAAAGATCCAAAGCCTTTCTTCACACTCTCACGTGGTCTGGTAGGATCAAGACTTTGTGGCTCATAAAGCACACGCGTTTTTGGCACTTGCATCTGCATATGACCATCTTGCTGATTATTAGCAAATGGACATTTTGGTGCATTGATTGGAATTTGTGCAAAATTTGGTGAGCCTAAGCGCGATAACTGAGTGTCCAAGTAGCTGAACAGACGACCTTGTAATAAGGGATCATTACTAAAATCAATACCCGGCGGTACATGCGATGGACAGAAAGCTACTTGCTCTGTTTCAGCAAAGAAATTATCAGGATAACGATTTAGTACCATTTTACCGACGATTTTGACGGGCACCATTTCTTCTGGAATCAGCTTGGTCGCATCTAAATGATCGAACGGAAAGTCATTGGCTTCTTCTTCCGTGAATAATTGCACACCAAACTCCCATTCAGGGAAATCACCGTTATTAATCGATTCAAACAAATCGCGGCGATGATAATCAGGATCGGCACCAGAGATTTTTACCGCTTCATCCCATGTCGTTGATTGCACGCCGAGCACTGGTTTCCAATGGAAACGCATAAAGGTACTTTTGCCTTCTTTATTAATTAGGCGATAACTATGAATACCAAAACCTTCAATCATGCGTAAGCTACGTGGTATCCCGCGATCACTCATCAACCAAATGACGTTGTGCATGGTTTCAGGACTTAATGAGACAAAATCCCAAAACGTATCATGAGCGGACGCCGCTTGCGGAAAACCACGATCCGGTTCAGGTTTGACTGCATGGACAAGGTCTGGAAATTTCATTGCATCTTGGATAAAGAAAATCGGCATGTCATTACCGACCAAATCCCAGTTGCCTTCTTCGGTATAAACTTTGACTGAAAAGCCACGTACATCACGCGGTGTATCTTTTGAGCCTTTACTACCTGCAACAGTTGAAAAACGCGTAAATAGTGGCGTTTGTTTTCCAATCTCAGTCAAAATTTTAGCCGTGGTATATTCTTCTAATGACTCGGTCAGCTCAAAATAACCGTGTGCGGCACTACCACGCGCATGCACAATACGCTCAGGAATACGCTCATGGTCAAAGTGATGTATTTTCTCACGTAAGACAAAATCCTCCAATAGCGTTGGACCGCGCGGTCCGGCTTTGAGTGAGTTTTGATTGTCCGAGATTGGCACACCCTGTTGGGTAGTCAATACTTTGGTGTCATCACCTGCACGTTGATGGGTTTCACCACCATTGCCACGTTCCATATTCATGTCTTTAGCGGGGTCAGTATGATCAATATTCTTATTCATAAAATATCCTAGCTAGCTGATGAGTAAAAATGGACTATAACTAGACCATTTAATAAGCACTAACACAGTTTTTATATCCGTAGCGATAGTGGCTACTTCAAATGTCCGTTTATTTTCTGTGTTGTAGCACGGTTAAAGATAAAAACTGATTCAAGCACTCTTGAGATAGCAATGCTGAGCTCAACAATTATCTTACTCAAAAATTTTGCTCAGGTATGTCAACTATATGGTTAAGCGTGTTGATATTTGGTTAAGAAAATCAGGCATTAGTTAAATTTATAAACGATAGAAACACTTATTATTTTTAACAATATAGCGTTGTTATGTTGTTATTCTTTACGCTATCCTGTAAAAGGTGTCTGCTCATTAGGGTTAAAAGGGTGGATCGGTTTTGAAATAGGCTATTTTTCACTGACATTTTTTAACTAACATAATGAGGCTACCCATGACATTCACATCCACTTCTATTAAATCATCTAAGCGCTACGGCGAAAAACTATTGTACAGCGCCTCTGTAGGCTTAACAGCACTACTACTTAGCCAAACAGCGGCAGCGATTACCACTAAAAATGTCACTTATACGGTAGATAATCAACCCTATGAGGGCTATTACGCCAAAGCCGATAAACCCAATGCGCCATTTATATTACTGATTCATGATTGGGATGGGCTCACCGATTATGAGCGCAAGCGCGCTGATATGTTGGCAAGTGAGGGCTATAACGTACTGGCTGCTGATATGTTCGGGAAAGGTATCCGCCCGACAACTATTGAAGATAATAAACGCCTAACCGGTGCACTATATGACGATCGCAGCAAAATGCGCCGCTTACTTCAAGGCGCATTGAACGCTGGTCAAGCGCAAGGCAATGATGCACGCACAGGTGTAACGATGGGCTATTGTTTTGGCGGTACGGTTGCTTTAGAGTTAGCACGCTCAGGATTCCCACAAAAAGCGTTTGTCCCTTTCCATGGTGCCTTTGACACCCCAATAGGTCAAAGTTATGATAAGACGACTGGCGAGATATTGGTATTTCATGGCTCTGCGGATGAATCCGTTTCCCTTGAAAGCTTTGCCACTTTGGGTAAGACGTTAGAAGCGGCAAAAGTGCCACATGAGATGCTAACCTATAGTGGTGCGCCACATGCATTTAGTGTGTTCGGAAGCGATAGATATGATGCCCGTGCTGATGAGCGTTCTTGGAAACGTTATTTAGATTTTTTAGCAGAAGCCTATAAGTAATTTGACTGTATGTAAACAACATAAGTAGCTCTAAATAAAAAGACCTCTCAATCAATCGTAATTAAGAGGTCTTTTTATGCCAAAGCTTCATTATCTAATTTTTTGAAATACCAATAGCTGGTTATTGGCTGGCATCGCATATTTATCAGATAGGTTTAGATGATGTGTTTTTGCCAAAGCTATTATGTCTTCTAAATGACGAATGCCGCTCTTTGCGTCGCGTTGCCTGAGACTACTATCAAACTGCTGATTACCCGCGCTGGTATAATGTCCGTTTTCATTAAATGGTCCATATACGATTAACTTTCCATTTATAGGTAAAGCCTCACCTACTAACTTAAATAATTGCTCAACCAGCAACCATGAGATGATATGCAGAGTGTTAGCAGTAAATACCGCATCATAGGGCTGATTGCTAGCAAGACTCATCGGTAATGAATCCACTGCCAAATCAAAAGCCAGTGGTGCATATAAATTGGGCGCAGGATAAGCAGCATGCCAAGCATTAATAGTCGCATGATGGGCTAACACATCACTGGTCTGCCATGTTAAATGGGTCAATCTTGGCGCAAAATAAACGCTATGCTGACCCGTCCCTGATCCTACTTCTAATACATGGGTAGAGTCTTTCAACTCTTGCTGTAAAACATCCAAAATTGGCTGTTTATTATTTTCACATGCTTGAGAAAATGGTATTCCGGTAGGAGCAATAGATTGGCTATTATCTAAATCATTATTAAACACTGCTAATATCCTTATATGCCTTCGTTATCACAGCTTTGATAGGAATAATGACTACAAGCAAAGCATTAAAAAAACTAATAAATACCCGCTTCTACCCCAGCTGCTAGTGTCATAGCAAGCTCTTCGACTTGCTCAGTAAATGCCTCTTGCCAATCACCTTGTAAAATCAGAGCTTCTTGAATCCATTCCCAACGCAGTCCAGTGGTAATCGTCTTCATAGCAAGTTTAGTGCCCGTACCATCATGCCCTGCTCGAATATATAACGCGAACGGCATGCCCTGCTTCTTCTCTAACACCGGATAGTAACAGCGATCAAAGAAGTCCTTGGTCATTCCAGCCATATAAGCCAAGTTCTCAGTAGTACCTAGGAGTAGCGCATCAGCAGCCAACACATCTGCAGGCTGGGTATCTTGTGGCGACTTCAATATGACATTGATATCTATATCGGGATGATTGGCACCATCATAAGCCGCTTGTGCTAATTTTTTGGTATTAGGCGATGGTGCATGAGCAACGATAAGCAAGGTTTTGGTAGCCATATTAATCACCATTATAGAGGTTACTAGTTTTTGGAATTAGTAGTTCTTGGAATCAGTAGTTCTTGGAATCAATAGCTCTTAGAATTAATAGTCACTTTTTGAATGATATCAGGATGAATACTTTTCGCAACTGGGCAAGTAAGCGCAGTGTTATAGAATATTTTTTGCGTTTTATCATCTAGATTTTGATTAAAAGTAATGGCAACATGTACTTCGCTGACACGTCTGGGGTCAGCTGCCATTACTTTCGTTACTTCAGCGGTAGTACCTGCGATATCAATCTCCATATCACGAGCTTTGATACCAATAATGGTCAACATACAACTGGCTAAGCTGGTTGCCAATAAATCAGTCGGTGAAAAGGCTTCACCCTTACCCTGATTATCTATTGGTGCATCGGTAATGATTTGATTATTCGACTGTAGGTGGATGGCGGTAGTGCGTAGGTCGCCTTGGTAGGTGACTTTTGAGGTTGTCATATCGTGCCCTTTATAAACTATAAAACAGTATGAATATTACTGTTCAAAAATATATTTTAATCAAGCGATGGAAGGTTTTTATCGCATCTTTGTGCATTGGAATGAGCCAATACTCTTCCTACAGAAGTAACTTCAGCACCTATATTTATACTATTCCACCACTTCTTAAGAGTATTTAAACTAGCTCTGTCATCCCAGTGTTCTATAAATAATCGAATATTTTCATTCTTAATATTTATATCTTGCGAATAAAGATCATATATCATGTTGACTGCTTTTTTCTGACTATTTGATAAAGCTACAGACTTAGGAACAAGAAACCCTTGCTGAAAAAGCTGTTTTGTTAAGACAAGAGATTCAATCTGCTGTCTATTTGAAATAGGTACTCTTACAAATTCAGAGTTCAAAGCATGCTCAGTTATAATGCTTTTAGGTAACTCATTTGCTTCAATAATACTCATTGCTCTATCAAAATTTTCAGAATTTTTCTTTATTCCTACATCTACATATCCATATAATTGTTCAGGGTAATACTCCTCTATTTTCCTTAGGGTACCAATTGAACTCAAACGCACAGCGTCTAATATATCTAAGTGATCTAGCCAATCTCTACCCAAAGGCAAACTTCCATATAAAATTTTCTCGAATAATTCATTTAAAACGTCTAATCCTTGAAATATATCTCCTGTTACTGGAAAAAAACTATTTATTGTATGGAACACCGTTAATCCAAGTAAGGCATCATCGTCTATTTCATCTACGATTTTTACAGCACGATTGATTCCTGCACGTGCTACTCTATTTTCTCTTTTTTGGAATCTATGTACTAACAATTCGGAAAGAAGTTCATAGTCAACGGGTCTTTCAGTAGCAGCCGCGGTTTTTTGAGCCTCAACAAGTAATAATTGAAAGCTTGGATCTGCAAATGCTTCTAAAGCACCTTCTAAACTTTCCATCTTAGGCATTAGTCTACTCTCAAACTCATCAATTCTAATTTGAGCGATTTTCATTGCCTCTTCAGAGTAGTTCTCTTTCAACCGTAAATTCATTTCTTGAAAAACCTCACGAGCACGTTTTTCATCTATACCCATCACAAGTGTCATATTTTCAGCTTGGAAGTTACTAGAATTATTACCTGCTTTTTGGCTTTGCTTATCCATCATTTTTCTTATCTCCTATATTTATGTTTCCTCCAACCTGTATATTATTTGAGTTATCGCCACTTTTTTGTACTTGCTTATTTTTTTTACTCGAGACGAATAGTCCTAAAACTGCAACAAACAACCCAATTAAACCCAAAGGTAGAGCAATCGCTACTCCGCTAAAAAGCCACTCTTTATTTTCTGCAATCCAATTCATAGGTAGACTCTCTAATAATTCCATACAATATTTTACTAGGTGGCAGAGCTATTAAGCGATAAGAACTCTACTCAAATACAGTATATTACGACTTCATTCTTTTAATCTTGCCTAACTACTGATTCACTTTCTAAAATGAATAACTGATTTATTAGCATGAATTCTCGAATATCATCGCTCAAATTATGGCGAGGTTCTTGATGTGCTCGATTGTTACGATAAGCCATGAATACACTAGCAAACAAAGAAGCTCTCCCTTTAGATTCACCTGAATCTAAGTTCTCCCAGTACAAAACTGAATCATCACCTTGAAAGGCTTTTGCAAACAGCTTCGTGCTACTTTCGTGTTCTAAGCCAGTTCGCTCTCTGACTATAGTTTCAATCTTTCGGTATGCACTCATGATCGCATTGTCTGGACTTGTATTAAAATTCAACGCCAGTTCAATAAGGCGTGTATCCAGCAAAGCCATAGGAATAGTGAGAGGAAACTCACTAAAAACATTGTGCTCGCATTCCTTGTAAAGGTAAGCAGAATCATACCACCTAGCAGGACGAACTCGTTCAATATTATCGATATATTCTAAATCTTTCACTGTTAGACTTGAGCTAGATATACGTTCAAAAATTGATTTAGGAATGATATATTCGTTTATATTATCTGTATACTGCCTCAACAAATTTAAGACACATGCATATCCTTTTGGTCCCTCTCCGTTATAACCAGAGGCAAAACCACCTTTAATTATTATTTGAATATCATATTCAATGGTTAACAACAATGCATGAGCTTTTGAATACGTATCTTCAAAGGTAAGTATTTTTACGTCTTGTATATTTTCACCAGAATATATGAGCTGTATTACTGCCTTTTTACATGTTTGCGTAATACTGCTTTCGCCTAAATATTGAATACCTGCAAATTTAGCTTTCACTTGTTTTCCTTCCTTACCTTAATTGCCTGACGCAGTGCAAACTTCCATGACGGATAGTAATACATTTCCTATCAGATATAATCGTTAAATATCCTGTAAATCTAACACTGTTAGTACCAATCAACAATATAGATATAATGCACAAAACCACTTTAATAGATATTTCCATTCAGGTAGAGAAAATAATAATAAAAATAAACGACGACATAAAACGTCACACGAAAGAAAACCCCCAACGAATTAACGTTGGGGGTTATCTAGGAATAGAGAGCTGACGATGACCTACTCTCACATGGGC
>NZ_CAJHBE010000023.1:0-61872 GCF_904846555.1 Psychrobacter sp. DD43 | reverse complement strand
GCGCTTAACCTTTACAGTGTCTAACTTGTCCATGAATAAGCTCCTTTTTCGTAAACTTATTTTAGGACGGGACATAAGTATTAAAAAAGGCTAACGTTATCGTTAGCCTTTTTTGTGTCTTCAGTTTTCTAATAACAGATCTATCACTGCTCCGCAGGACTCATTTGCTCTAAGCGCGCAGCATCTGCTTGCTGTGCCTGATCGATCTTGGTAGTAGCATCATCTAGAATGGCTTTCGGCTGCTGACCTAAGGGCTTGCTTGCGATATCTGATGTATGGCTGTCATTAGCATTTCTCGTATCAGAACCATTATTTTCAGATACAGCTGCCTCACTACTCGCTGCTATAACTTCTCGGTTTTGTTCACGTTGACTGCCATTCATGACATTAAAACCCAATAACACAACCATACCAACGACCGCGAATATAATCAGATGTTTCATTTGCATAAAAATGTCTCGTCTAGTTCGATAAAATGTAGATAAACATTTCGCTGCATTTTCTATGCCGATTTTTATAGTTGGTATTCAGCACTATTCTTGCGGGCTACTATTACTTAATAAATCAGTTTCATCTGAATTTTCGGCAATTTCCTGCTCAACCTTTTCCATTAGCTTTTCGTCAGGGCGCGCATCAAGCACTTGATCGGCATTCCGACCTTGCAAGATATGCTTCGCCCGCGCCTTCGCTTGTTGCTTCTCTTTATCTTCAATCGTAGTTTCAGCCGCTTGAGCGTCATTAGCTATTTTAGAATCGTTAGTGGGTTTAACGATGATGGGCGTTACTGTTATGTCCTCTTGAGACTTATCACCATTTCGACTGCTTTGGAAATACTCAAACGCTTGTTCTAGTTTATGGTTAAAGCGTAACTGATAAATGGGCTCAGGTAAGCTAAAGCCTTTATCCTCTAAAGCATGCTTGGTCTCGCGAATAGCTATACTGCGGGCTTTGGAAAAATCAGCTTCTGATTGATTGACCCATACTTGGAACTGCAAAATAATGTTTGAGTCGCCTACTTCCTTGATAATCGCGGTGACTTTTGGCTTATCTAAGGCAAAACCCAATTGAGCAATCGCATCGATACCCACTTTGATGGCAGCAAGCGGATCGTCATTGGCATCAACGCCTAATTCAAAGGTAAAGCGGCGCTCAGGATTTTTGGTGTAATTTAAAATCGTGGCTTTAAAGACTTCGGCATTGGGAATACGTAATTGATTGCCATCTAACGTCATTAAAATAGTCGCGCGCGACGTCAAGCGCACCACTATTCCCTCTTGAGCATTAATCAAAATATGATCGCGGGCGCGAAATGGCTGGCGAATACTGAGCATTAAAGAGGCAATATAATTTTCAATAGTATCCTTAACCGCGAAACCAACGGCAATACCGATGACCCCAGCGCCGCCAAGTAGCGTTCCCAAAATCGTCTCCGCGCCAATCAAGCTTAGTGCTAATATAAGCCCCAAAATGATAAAGATGACTTTGACGGTCTGCGACAATAATTCTGCGACAAAAGGATTGGGCGTTAAGCGCTGCCACATTTTTTGCCGATTGGACAACCAACTACCAAACCAAGTTACTAAAGCAAATAAAATAATCCCGACCAATAACAACGGCACAGCTTTGATAAGGTTTTTGGCTTGAGCTTTGATGCTTTGATAAACCGTCGTGACATTATCCTGAACATCAAGCGTTCGGTTAATCTTATCTTCGACTGTGACAACATCTGTCAAACGATTGGTAAGATTAATGGCTTGTTGGGCTTTTTTCTCGTTGGGTGTTTCACCGGTTAGAGTAACAACGCCTTGAGTGACACCAACATTAATTGCTTGCAAGCCTTCAATTTCTGAGAATATCCCACTGATACGTTGGCGGATGTCATTATCATGTTGCACAGTTTGAGCGGTTTCGATTTGAGTGTTATTACTGCTCTCGCCATCGATAGGAGGTGCAGGTTCAATTAAAATAGGTATCAACGGAGGTGGTACAGCTGGCGCTTGAGCCGGCAAATTGGTGCTTTCAGGAATATTACTAGGAAGAGGGGTAGTATTAATGTCATTAGCTGCATTAGGTAATGCGTTGCTATCAAGCGCAGGCTTGGCAGCATTACTGTCTAATACAATAGGATTAACAGTTTCGCTTTCTTGAGCGGCATAAGCTGGTAAACTTAATAGGATGCTTAATGGCAACAGCCATTGACTCCACATTTTTTGGCACTTGCGTGATGTAATGCAGTCAAAATAAGTGGCCATAAGCATCCTTGATTACGCCTTATCTATTCAAAATCTGATAAGCGTATTTTTCAAATATTATTTACCGTCCAAATAAAGTTGTGCCTCGCCCAAATCTAACGTGCCCTCATAAATAGCACGACCAGTAATGATACCTTCAATGCAATCACCATAAGGTTTTAACAACTCAATATCTTTCATATCGGTGACGCCGCCTGATGCAATCACTGGTAAGCCACCTTCACGTGCTAAATTAACGGTTTGCTCGACATTAACGCCTTGCATCATGCCATCACGGGCGATATCAGTATAGACGATAGACGACACGCCAACATCAGCAAAACGTTTGGCAAGCTCTGTGGCTTTGGTGTCAGTCACGTTTGCCCAACCATGGGTTGCGACCATACCATCTTTGGCATCGATACCAACGATAATGTGTCCAGCAAACTCACGGCACGCCTCAGCAACAAAATCCGGATCTTCAACCGCTTTGGTACCAATAATAATATAGGTCAGACCAGCAGTAATATACTGCTCAATGGTTTGCATATTGCGCACACCGCCACCCAATTGAATTGGCAGTTTAGGAAAAGCTTTTGCAATGTCATGCACCACTTGCTTATGCACTGGAATCCCATCAAATGCGCCATTTAGATCGACCAAATGCAGACGGCGCGCGCCTTCTTTTACCCAACGTGCCGCCATCGCCACAGGGTCATCAGAAAATACCGTATCATCTTCCATACGACCTTGTTTTAAGCGCACACACTTACCATCTTTGAGATCGATAGCAGGGATAATCACAGGGACAGCGCACATATAGGATTCCTTATAAAACGATATTAATAATCAAAACTTGGAGGTAGGTTAGCTTATAAGAGCTATTTAAACACAAACTTAATATAAAATGTCTAGAACTGCCAATTTAAACGGGTCACGATAAAGTCAATTCACTACCAAAGATGTATAAGCATGATAGTGATTTAAAAATGATGTAAGTACTCTAGTCATAAAATCAACTAAAGTTTTCTCTCTATTGCAGCAGAAAACAGACAGTCATAACCATAAGTTTTAGCACAAAGGATTACTAGCAACATTGGGTAAATTCGATTACCAACTGGCAATTTTAGGTCAGTTTAGCGTATAATCCTAGGTAAATTTGTATTTGTGCGATAAAGCCAGATCGTCTGCTACCTATAGATGGTTTCGATCATTGCAAGATAGATGATAATGCGGTATTGATACGCTATTAAACGTTTCGCTTAGCAACGGCTGTTACTCAGTCCTAATATTTACCCTATAATCATAGGTTATTCAATAGTGCTTAGATAGCTTCTACTCAGTATCATAAGTCATTTATCTCTCATTTGTATTTAAGCAAATGGGTGGTGCTGCTTAAATCTCACAAATAGTATGGATTTTAAGATTTTAATAAATCGTATGGTAAAACCGTATTTTGTCTAACACCATTTCTTTAAGAGATGAGAATTAGATTGCAGTGTTTTAGTATACACCTTGGTAGCCAGTCGCCACTTTGGTCATTCGAATAAGACATTAACGTGTTGTTAAGGAGTCTAAGGTCAGCGTTAATACTCTTACTAGTAGTCATGAAGTGTCATTATTAAAAACCTTATCACTGTCTTTTTATAAGATATGATTTGGTTATTTTAGTGATGGCGTTACCATTCATGCTGCCGATATACCACACAGGACGTCTGGTATCGTTTTAGACTATGGACTAAGTTTTCGCTTATGATTACCATCAAGAAAGGTTTGGATTTACCCATCACTGGTGAACCCTCCCGCGAGATATCTGAGCACAGACCCGCCCATGTGGCACTTATTGGCTATGATTACGTTGGTATGAAGCCGACGATGAATGTCAAAGAAGGCGATATCGTAGCAAAAGGTCAACCCGTTTTTGAAGACAAAAAACGGGCTGGCGTTATCTACACTGCGCCTGCTGCTGGTAAAGTCATCGCCATTAAACGCGGTGAACGTCGTGTGTTTGAAAGTCTTGTAATTGCGGTCGACCCAAATGGTGCGGAAGTAGAATTTCAGCGCTATGACTCCCAGCAACTTGCTGACCTAGATTCTGAAGTCGTTGAAACCCAACTGCTTGCCTCTGGTGAATGGACGGCGTTCCGTACGCGCCCCTTTAGCCGTGCTCCTGAAATCGGTGCTCGTCCTCACGCTATTTTCGTCACAGCCATGGATACCAATCCATTGGCATTTGACCCGATGCTGCTGATTAACGAGCAACTGCAGGCGTTCAATGATGGTCTTGCTGTCTTGTCAACACTCAGCCCCAAGACCTTTGTCTGCCATCATGGCAATAGTCAGTTGACGCCAGTTGCAAAAACTGCAGCTAATAATGTCACTGAGTATCATAGCTTTGCGGGCAAACATCCTGCTGGTCTTGCAGGCACGCACATTCATTTCTTGCACCCTATCATGCGTGGTACAAGCGTTTGGACGATTGGTTATCAAGATGTGATTGCGATTGGCAAGCTATTTACTAGCGGGCGTTTATATACGCGTCGTCTGTTGAGCTTAGCTGGTCCTGCTGTTAGCAATCCTCATATTATCGCCACTGAACGCGGTGCGGATATTGCTGCCTTGACCAAAGGTAATTTGACAGCTGGCGAGAACCGTGTGATTTCAGGTTCAGTGCTGTCTGGGCGTCAAGTATTTGGCAATATTGCCTATCTTGGTCGCTTTGATAATCAAGTCAGTGTGCTAGCAGAAGGTCGTGAGCGTCCAGCGTTCCACTTCTTTACGCCAGGCGCCAACCGCTTCTCTAAACTGCCTATCTATATTTCGCAGTTTTTTGGTGGCAAAAAATATAACTTCACTACCACGAGCAATGGCTCACCTAGAGCGATGGTGCCAATCGGTGTCTATGAAGAAGTCATGCCACAAGACTATCTGCCAACCCAGCTATTGCGTGCTTTGATTGTCGAAGACATTATCACGGCTGTAGATTTGGGTGTACTTGAATTGGACGAAGAAGATTTAGCATTATGCACCTTCGTATCTCCTGGCAAATATGAATTCGGCGATATTTTGCGTGATAACTTAACGCGCATTGAGCTGGAGGGCTAACCACGATGAAATTTTTACACAATATGTTCGATCGTATGGAGCCGTCTTTCACCAAGGGTGGCAAACACACAAAATACTATGCCATCTTTGAGATGTTTGATACTTTTTTGCGTCAACCAAGCTCAACGACATACGCCTCATCACATGTACGCGACGGTATTGACCTTAAGCGTATTATGATTACCGTCTGGTTATGTACCTTCCCAGCGATGTTTTGGGGTATGTACAATATCGGTCATCAAGCATTGACTGCGATTGCAACCCTCGGCTTACAGCCTGAAGGCTGGCGCACCATTATCACCAGTATGGCAGGCTATAATCCAGACAGTATCTGGGCAAGCTTCGTCTACGGTGCTATGCAGTTCTTACCGATTTATCTTGTGACCTTTGGGGTTGGTATTCTCTGTGAGATTATCTTCGCCGTCGTCCGTGGTCATGAAGTCAACGAAGGCTTCTTTGTTACCTCTGTACTGTTTGCATTATGTCTGCCACCCGATATCCCATTATGGCAAGTTGCCTTAGGTATTATCTTTGGTGTTGTCGTGGCAAAAGAGGTATTCGGTGGTACAGGTAAAAACTTCCTTAACCCTGCCCTATCGGGTCGTGCGTTCTTATACTTTGCTTATCCGGCTTATATGTCAGGCGACTCAGTATGGACTGCCGTTGATGGTTTCTCAGGTGCAACGCCACTTGGTCTTGCTGCGCTCGGCGTCGTTCCACAAGATTTTGTCGATGTTTATGGCAATGCCATCACGTGGAGTGATGCATTCTTAGGCAACATGCAAGGCAGTATCGGTGAAGTATCGACGCTAGCTATCTTAATGGGTGCTGCTGTCCTACTTTGGACGCGCATTGCATCATGGCGCATCATGGCAGGTTGTGTGGTGGGTCTGATTGCCACATCTCTTGTGTTTAATATGATTGGCTCTGAAGACAATATGATGATGAGCTTGCCGTTTTACTGGCACTTAGTGATCGGTGGTTTTGCTTTTGGTGCCGTGTTTATGGCAACTGATCCAGTATCTGCTGCGCATACCAATAAAGGGCGCTGGGCTTACGGTATCTTGATTGGTTTTATGACCGTATTGATTCGTGTCATTAATCCAGCTTTCCCAGAAGGCATCATGCTAGCCATTTTATTTGCTAACTTATTTGCGCCACTGTTTGACTATTTTGTCACTCAAGCAAATATCAAACGCCAAACTGCTCGGAGGGTTCGCTATGTCCAAGCCCAAAAGTAATAACGCAAAAACCATCAGTGTGGCGTTGACGCTATGCTTGGTGTGTTCGGTATTGGTCTCAGCTGCGGCTGTGGGTCTAAAGCCTGCGCAAGTAGAAAACGCGCGCTTAGACCGTAATAAAAACATCTTGGTTGCCGCGGGTATGTTTGACCCTGCGTATGATACCAATGAAGATGTGGCGGAGCGCTTTAAAGATTTTGAGGTAAAAATCGTTGACCTAAATAAAGGCAACTACCTTGATGATGACGCGCTGACCGCTGCTGGCATCCCTGACCGTAATGCTTATGACGCCAGCCAAGCAACTAAAAATAAAGCACTGAGTGAAGATTTGGGTGGTAATGATCCTGCCGGTATCGGTCGTAAGCCTAAATATGCCAAAGTTTATGTCAAAAATGATGACGCTGGACAACCTGAAATAGTGGTACTACCGATCCAAGGCTACGGTCTTTGGGGTACTATCTATGGTTTCTTAACCCTTGAAAGCGACATGAATACCATCAAAGGTATCAGTTTCTATGACCATAAAGAAACTCCAGGTCTAGGCGCTCGTATCGAAGAGCCAGAATGGCGTGCGATGTGGAGTGGTATTCACTCTTATGATGACAAAGGTGCCGTTGCTACTGGCGTGACCAAAGCTGGTAATCCAAAAGAGAACTGGGTTGACGGTATTAGTGGTGCAACTTTGACCAGTCGCGGCGTAAGTAACATGATTCAGTTTTGGTTGGGTGAGCAAGGCTATAAGCCATACTTAGACCAGCTGCGTAAAGAAAGTGGCAAAACACTGGTAGACGCTGAAGTCAAAGCAAGTCAAAGCCCTTATAAAAAACTGGGTCAAAACTTACATCAACAGCAGGCGCATTCTGTAACCGAAATGGTAGCAGTAATACCAGCAGCACACGGCAAGGAGGCATAACATGGCTGATACAAAAAGTATTTTAACCTCGCCCATTTTTGATAATAACCCTATTGCTCTACAGATATTAGGTATCTGTTCGGCATTGGCGGTAACGACCAGTGTAGCAAATGCACTGGTGATGAGCGTGGCATTGACCTTGGTTACCGCATTTTCAAGCTTTTTTATCTCTATCATCCGTAAGCAAATCCCATCGAGTATTCGTATTATCGTGCAGATGACGATTATTGCTTCATTGGTTATCTTGGTCGATCAGATACTAAAAGCGGTCGCTTATGATGTGAGTAAAGGCTTATCGGTATTTGTTGGTTTGATTATCACCAACTGTATCGTCATGGGACGTGCTGAAGCGTTTGCGATGAGCAATCCGCCTATTCCAAGTTTCTTGGATGGTATCGGTAACGGTTTGGGTTATTCAGCCGTACTACTATTTGTCGCAAGTATTCGTGAAATCTTGGGTGCAGGCAGCTGGTTTGGTATCACTATCCTACAAACTGCGACCGATGGTGGCTGGTATGTACCAAATGGTTTATTGCTACTACCACCGTCAGCATTCTTCATTATCGCCCTGTTTATCGTGATTATCCGTACATGGAAACCTGATCAGGTCGAAGATGCTGAATTTGTAATGAAGCCGCAATCTAAAGGCATGGCTCAAGGGGGCGGTCACTAATGGGACATTATGTCAGTTTATTTATAACCTCGGTCTTTATCGAGAATATGGCGCTGGCCTACTTCTTAGGCATGTGTACCTTTTTAGCCGTATCAAAAAAAGTTTCAACCGCTATCGGTCTTGGGGTAGCAGTCGTTGTCGTGATGGCCATTACCGTACCGCTAAATAACCTACTGTTCCAGTTCATCCTAAAAGATGGTGCGCTGGCATGGGCAGGTTTCCCTGATATCGACTTAAGCTTCTTAGGCTTACTCAGTTATATCGGTTTGATTGCTGCCACCGTACAGATTCTAGAGATGTTCTTGGATAAGTTCGTCCCAAGTCTGTATAACGCACTCGGTGTGTTTTTGCCACTTATTACCGTTAACTGTGCCATCTTAGGTGGCGTACTGTTCATGGTAGAACGTGACTATAACTTTGGTGAATCAGTGGTGTACGGTGTCGGCGCAGGCTTTGGTTGGGCACTGGCGATTACCGCATTGGCAGGTATTCGTGAAAAATTGAAATACTCAGACATTCCAGCGCCGCTGCGCGGTCTTGGTATTACCTTTATCACGGTTGGTCTGATGTCACTTGGCTTTATGTCGTTTGGCGGTATGTCAATTTAAACCGCTGAGCTTAAAAGCTTATTTAGCGATTTGACCTATTTAATTCATTTATTCGGTAGGGGTTCAGAGAAAACGCAATGACGTCTTTTCGCTCCCCTACTCCATAGATTAAGGATACCTACCATGGATTACGCTACGGCGATTGGTGGCGTTGCTATGTTTACCTTGATCATCATGGGTCTCGTTGCCATTATTTTGGCAGCGCGCTCAAGACTGGTCAGTTCAGGCGATGTTACTATCCATATCAATGATAATCCCGAGAATGACGTTGTAACACCTGCAGGCGGCAAACTGCTACAAACATTAGCAAGCGAAGGTATTTTCTTATCTTCAGCTTGTGGTGGCGGTGGTACTTGTGCCCAGTGTCGGTGCCGCGTGATTGAAGGCGGCGGATCTATTCTGCCTACCGAAGAAGGTTACTTTACCCAAGGTGAGATTCGCAATCATATGCGTCTTGCCTGTCAGGTAGCTGTTAAGCAAGACATGAAAATTGAGATCGATCCTGAATTCTTTGATGTGCAAAAGTGGGAATGTGAAGTTATCTCTAATGATAACGTTGCGACCTTTATTAAAGAATTGGTGCTGAAGATTCCAGATGGCGAAGAAGTGAACTTCCGTGCTGGTGGTTATGTACAGCTAGAAGCGCCACCGCATGAAGTACATTATAAAGACTTTGATATTGCCGAAGAATATCAAGACGATTGGAATAACTTTGGCATCTTTAAATACGTCTCAAAAGTTGATGAGCCTGTTATCCGTGCCTATTCAATGGCTAACTATCCGGATGAAAAAGGTTTAATCAAATTTAACATTCGTATTGCCAGTCCGCCGCCGCGTGGTCCTGATGGTATTCCACCGGGCAAAATGTCTTCTTGGACCTTTAGCCTAAAACCTGGCGATAAAGTCACAGTATCTGGTCCTTATGGTGAGTTCTTCGCCAAAAAGACCGAAGCTGAGATGATATTTGTCGGTGGTGGTGCTGGTATGGCACCGATGCGTTCGCACATTTTCGATCAGCTCAAACGCCTCAACTCTGATCGTAAGATTAGTTTCTGGTATGGCGCGCGTTCTATTCGTGAGATGTTCTACGTTGAAGATTATGATCAGCTAGAAGAAGAGTTTGCTAACTTTGAGTGGCATGTGGCATTGTCTGATCCATTACCAGAAGATAATTGGGATGGCTATACAGGCTTTATCCATAATGTCTTGTTAGAGGAATATCTCAAAGACCATCCAAATCCAGAGGATTGTGAATACTACATGTGTGGGCCACCGATGATGAATGCGGCGGTCATCGATATGTTGCACAGCATGGGTGTTGAAGATGAAAATATCATGCTTGATGACTTTGGTGGTTAATTGGGATGGTTAAGCTTAATCGTTAAGCAACCACAATTAACAGAATAATATATGCTAAATTAAGAGTCTCAATTGAGGCTCTTTTTTTATGGGCGAAACGGAAAGGATTCCTATGAAAACCAACTATAAAGATTTGACCATTTGGGTAACAGGCGCATCAAGCGGTATCGGTGAAGCATTAACCATCGCCTTTGCCAAACACGGCGCTCGTATTATTCTAAGTGGACGTGATAAAGAGAAACTAGCACTGGTAAAAAGCCGCTGTAAAAATAGTAAAAAACATATCGTTATCCCTTTTGATATAACCGATGCTGAGCAAGCAAAACAAGCATACGCTACCGCTAAAACTCAAGCAGGAAAAATCGATTGGCTGATTAATAATGCAGGTATCAGTCAACGCGCGCTTATCATGGATACCACTGAAGACGTCGAACGACAAATTATGGAGATAGATTACTTTGCGCAGACGCGTCTGAGCAGATTGGTATTGCCAGATATGCTCGAACAAGGTGGCGGCAAAATAGTGATGATATCAAGTGTTGCAGGGTTACTCGGTACACAATATCGCGGTGCTTATGGTGCTGCCAAAGCGGCTATTCATATGTGGGCGAACAGTCTGCGTGCTGAACTGCACGAACAAGGAATAGAAGTAGCAACGATATTCCCAGGATTTATTCAAACCAATATCTCTATTAATGCCTTGACTGGTGATGGTAGTGCACAAGGGACGATGGATGCGGCAACCAATAAAGGTCTGACGGCGACTAGCTTTGCTAAACAAGTCGTCAAAGCCCTTACTAGAGGGGAAGAGTATATTATCGTTGCTGGTCGCAAAGAAAAGCTCGCCACCAAGGTTAATCGCCTATCACCGCCAAAACTTTATAAGCTCATTCGTGAGTCGCAAGTCAAATAAATCTAGCATGTTAATTAACTATAGTTAGTGACATGTGATATCGCTACATCACGTAGGGCTGGTATTAATTTTTCTTGCTTGCTATGCCTACATAGACCGCAAAAAATTCATACCAGTCCTACCGTAGTTTTTTTAGATGTTTTAGCTATATATATTACATAGCAATCAATATCTGAAAATGTTTTAAGCCGACAATTGGCGTTATGGGTGACAAGGGGTGTAAAATAGGCAACGCTTAGCTTATTTAATAGCTAACGCCTCATTTATCCCTTCGCTATATCAAGTTGTGATGACTCATATGAAAAACCCAAGCATACAAAAATCAATACCACTCTCATTTTCTGTCAAATCGATGAATACCGCCCTACTACCTATTATCGCTGTAAGTGCCGCACTAGGGATGAGCGCTTGCCAGCAAAAGACCGATTATAATAATCTGAGCGGTGAGACCATGGGCACCAGCTATCATATTAGCTATCAGTTGCCTAAAGGCGCTGATGAAGCGGCCATACAAGCAGCCATCGATAAGCGCCTGCAAGATATCAATGACAGTATGTCCACTTATCAAGCGGACTCTACCATCTCTGCATTTAATCAATTAGGCAAAGATGAGCCTATTACCATCGATGAAGATTTTAATCATGTGTTGGTAGCTTCAAGACAAGTTTATGAGCTATCGGGTGGTGCCTTTGATCCTACAGTGATGCCATTGATAGACACTTGGGGTTTTGGTAGCACGATGACCGTTGAGCGTTTGCAAAGTCCACCGACGGCGCTTGAGATTGCGCAAGCCAAAGCCTTGGTCGACTTTGAAAGTATCATTCAAAAAGATAAGACTATCTATAAAGCCAAAGATGGCATTGGGCTTGATTTTTCAGCAGTGGCTAAAGGCTATGGTGTCGATGTCATCGCTGATGTGCTAAAAAACAATTATCAAATTCGCAATTATATGGTTGAGATTGGTGGTGAGGTGGCAACCTCTGGTGTCAGTGCGCAACAACAACCTTGGCAAATTGCGATTGATGCACCGATTGAAGGTAGTACCGTCAGCGAGCGTCAAACTATGGCAGTGATTCGCCAACCGATAAATAATGGCAACACGATGCATCTGGCGACCTCTGGCAACTATCGCAACTCAGTCGTCTTTGATGGTAAGCACTACAGTCATACCATTGACCCGACCACAGGTGAGCCGATTGTAGGTGGTGCGCCATCGGTAACCGTCGCGGCAGACACCGTCGCGCTGGCTGATGCTTGGGCAACCGCCTTAACTGCTATGCCTTACAAAAAAGCTTTGAGCGTCGCCAAGGAGCAAAACATAGCGGCATTGTTTGTCGTGTTGGCAAATGGTGTGAGCATAGAAGCAGCTGCGGACAGCATTGATGATTGGCAATTGGTGCAAACACCTGCTATGCAAGCATTACGTGCTGATAAAAAGTCCAGCTAAATCTAAAAACACTAATAGAAGCTAATTCGGTATCTTTCTGAAATTGTCTTACTAAGCTGAGAAGCTCAAACGGACAAGATGAATTTTTGCTATACTATTAAGAGGTTATCACACAGATAACTGTCCTACTTTTAACACGAGGTCTCCTCTATGCTTAGCCAACTGCTTCCCATGCTTGCTATCACCTTTACCGTATTCATGCTGTTTTTTATCTTTATGGGTATCGGTTATATGGTCAATAAAAAGCCGCTTAGAGGGTCTTGTGGCGGTGTTGCCAAATTGATGGGCAATGAGAAATGCTCGTACTGCGGTGATGACCCTAATAAATGCGATTCTCTAATCGCTGAACAACAAGAGAACGCTTTAAAAGCGGCTCAATTGGGCAAATCGGTATAAATAGTCGGTTTGTTACCATACGCTGGTAGTATTTAGCCGTCATTTGTTCTTATAATAGCGCCAGACCTTATAAAAAAAGGGCTGGCGCTATTTTTTATGGCGCAGCGTTATTGTTCTACATCACTACTTATAGATATTCATATTGCCTTACCTGTTAAGGTAGCAAGTTCATATGAATTGCTTTCTGCCAATATTTCGATATTCTATTTTTTCGTCTCACTCATCTTCTTTGTGAGATTTTTCGGTGTTATTTTGCAAGCGACGACTCTTCGGCGCTGTTTAATGACGTGTCCTTTTTCTTATTCTAATAATAGTCGTGCTGCCATGTCTACCTCTCCTAATGTGCAAAATGATTTGCCTTTACAGTCTCAGACGGATAATCCTTTACCGTTTCAGCTGCCCTCTTCGCGCTTTACGTTTTGGCTGGTGTTGTGTGCCATGATTCTATTGGCGACCAATATGCGCTCGCCGATTGTGGCACTAGGTTCTATAGCACCGGTGGTTCAAGGAGCGCTCAATATCTCCGAAACCCAAATTGGATGGCTTGGCGCGGTGCCGATGCTGACTTTTGCACTTGGGGCTTTTATCTCGCCAGCGATTGGTAAGCGTTTTGGGCTTGAAAACACTTTAATTGCGATGATTAGCCTCCTAACAATAGGGATGATTATTCGCAGCCTTATTCCCACTTGGATGGGGTTTTTGGGCGGCACATTACTGCTGACGTTAGCGATTGGTTTTGCCAATACCCTTGCGGCGCCTGTTATCAAGCAACGTACGCCCAATCATATTCCTTTAGTTACTGGATTATTCAGTCTCACTATGACCGTGTCGGCAGGGATTGTCGCGGGCGTGGTCTTGCCATTATCTGAACAAGTAGGCTGGCAATGGGCGCTTGGTGGTTGGTCGATTTTGGGCGTCTTTGCCTTAATAATATGGGTGCTGCTACGACTGCGTTTGGGTTCTTCAAACCATCAGCCCGTAGTACCGCTTGCTGAAGGCGTTCAAGCCCCATCGCCCATCTCTATGTGGCGCACACCCTTTGCTTGGCAAATTGCCATATTCATGGGTTTACAATCGCTGATTTTTTATACAGCTGCCAGTTTTTTACCGTCGATTTGGCTCAGTAAAGGCTTGTCAGCATTAAGTGCGGGACAGATGAACTCGGTATTCCAGTTTATGGCGCCTGTGGCAATTTTAAGCTTAACGTGGCTGGTCAATCGTGGACGACCTATTCAGGCACTGGCGGTACTTGCAGCGGTTTTAAATGTGATTGGTATCTTAGGTGTCAGCTATTTATCTGCTGATTTGGCGTGGTTGTGGTCGGCGCTGATGGGCATTGGTTGTTCAGCGATTTTTACCTTAAGTATGATGCTGTTTTCAATGCGTACTTATACCGCCAATCAATCAAGTGAGCTGTCGGGTATGGCGCAAGCGGTCGGTTATTTGATTGCGTTTTTTGGTCCATTGGGGACTGGTTGGTTACATGAAGCAACGGACAGCTGGGATTTACCCTTACTTATTATGCTGATATTGATGGTGGTCAACGTAGGATTTGCGTGGCTGGTCAGCCGTCCGGTGATGGTCGATGGCAAGCGGATTTAGTTTTTATCATGAATCAATTAACTTTTGCACCATATTGCTGCTTATCTGATTCTGCTAGACTAATGCCATCGCCTATAGGACAGCAGAATTATGATAAACAGACTTTCTCGCTTACCGCAGCACTTGATTACGGTCGCTGTCTTGACCGTCGCAATCGCAATCAGCGGTTGTCAAAAAACGCCTGATGCTAGTAATACTCAGACGGATACTGATATTCAAGCCAGCTCTCAAAACAATACTCAAAACAGCAATCAACCCTCCGATACCCAATTATCTCAAACCACATCTACAACGAACCCTGCTGAACAACAAGCGCCTTTGACCATATTGGCATTAGGTGACTCTTTAACAGAAGGGCTTGGGGTGGATAATAATGCCAATTACCCCGCCCAGCTACAAACACGCTTGCAGGAACTGGGTTATAAAGACATTAAAGTCATTAATTCAGGATTGAGTGGCGAAACCAGTACAGGCTTGGTTAATCGATTAGATTGGGTATTACAGACCAAACCTGATGTTACTATTTTGACCATTGGTGCCAATGATGCTATTCGTGGTATTGATGTCGCGACGGTTGAAGCCAATATTCGTACTGCCGTAAAGCGCTTACAAGACAATGATAGCGTGGTCATCCTAGGTGGTATGCAGATTTATGACAACCTTGGCTCTGATTATGTAAAATCCTTTGCAGCGATATATCCAAGAGTGGCGAAAGACCTGAACGTGACACTTATTCCGTTCTTTTTAGACGGTGTAGGTGGCGACCCTAAGCTTAATCAAGCCGATGCCATTCATCCGACCAAAGAAGGTTATACGCTGATCGTTAATAACAATATCTTGCCGATATTACAGCCTGAGCTTAAAAAAATAAATCCATTGAATGTGACAAATATGCCTACTGAGACTGCACAATGACATCAGCATTACCTACCTCGCAAGCAGCGCTGCTCACTGCCACTAAGCTAAATAAAACCGTACACGTTGGTGATCAGTCCTTATCTATTATTAAAGACGTTGACATTCACGTTAATGCTGGCGAGTTTGTGGTAATCATGGGTAAATCTGGCTCTGGCAAATCCACCTTGTTGGGTTTGTTAGCGGCATTAGATTATCCTGATAGCGGCGACGTTGAGTTGGCAGGTCAAACCTTAAGCCGATTAAATGAAGATGCTTTAGCGGTTATTCGTCAGCGCGATATGGGTTTTGTCTTTCAGTCTTTTCATCTGCTACCAACGTTAACCGTTGCTGAAAATATCGCTTTTCCATTGGACATCGCCCGTCGTCCAGATGCGGCGCGTGTCGATGAGTTGATTGAGGCGGTTGATTTGGGTCATAGGCGTCATAGCTTGCCAAACCAATTATCCGGTGGCGAGCAGCAGCGTACAGCAGTTGCTCGCGCATTGGTATCACGCCCAAAGATTGTCTTTGCTGATGAGCCTACCGGCAACTTAGATGAACAAAATGCCAATCAAGTGATGCAGCTATTACTAGATTTGCGTCAGAAAACTGGCTCGGCACTGGTGGTGGTCACCCATGATTCAGCACTTGCTGACATGGCAGATCGCGTTATTACCATGCATGATGGGCGGATTATATCTTGATGGATAATAAGAATATAGAAGACACCTCATCGACTGATATTACTAATACCACCATGGCTAAAGAGTCAGACACTAGTGGCGGTATCGTACGCCAGCTATTGACGACTACCCTTGGTTTACAAAAACTAGGCTTACAAGGATTGGGCGCGCAAGCACTTAGTCGGAGCTGGTGGCAGCGCTGGATATATCCAGTATTATTTTTACTGACTTTGACGCTGTCACTTGCGACCTACCTCACACTTGACTCTATCCAGCAGTCAGTTGACACCTATATCAATGACAATCAGCGCGCTTTGGTCGGTGGCGATTTAATATTAAACAGTAAGCAAGATTGGCCAAGCGAAGTATTAACGCAGATTGATACCCTTGCCGATACACAAACGGTTTTTGACTATCAGTTTAGCGCGATGGTCGTCACTGATGAGCAGACTTTGCTTGCCAGCATAAAAGCGGTTTCCCAATCCTACCCATTATATGGTGACGTCGAGCTGGCATCAGGACAGCCATTATGGCAGCAGCTTACAGCCAATAATATAGTGGTCGCCCCCGAAGTGCTCAAAAGTTTAAATGCTGATATTGGTGACCAAATCACTATTGGTGATGCGCAATTTATCATTAGTGATGTGCTGACAAAAGAGCCTGACCGTCCACTGAGCGCCTTTGGCTTCGGTGGTCGTATTTTGATGCCACAGCAGGCGTTAGAGGCAACCAATCTATTGGGACAGCGTAGCCGTATTAATTACCGTATTGAGCTGGCAGGTAATGCAGAATTGATGGCGACTCAGCGTGATAAACTGACGCAAATATTGACCAATTATCCTGATATCGAGCTCTCTGATGCAGAATCTGCGGACACCTCGGTATCGCGTATCTCTGATAATGTATTGATGTTTTTAAAGCTTTTGGTCATTGCCGTATTGTTATTGTCCGCAGTGGCTATGTATGGCGTCATCACAGCATTTGTGACCAAGCAGCAGTCGAGCAATGCGATACGTTTGGCACTGGGTGAGCCCCTTAAGTCGCTAAAACGCAGCTACTATCAGCTCCTTATTATCACTGCCATCATCGCTTGTATCGCAGCAATTTTAGTCAGCTTTGGCTTACTCAAAGTCGGTCAGCCTTATCTTGTGGCTATCTTACCAGCTGACGTCAGCTTGGCTATTAATCCTATCAGTGCCATCAAAACCACCGTCATAGCCTTGGTGCTCACGCTACTCATCGCCCAACGCGGCTTGAGCACATTGAACACCACAAAACCTGCTACCTTGCTCAATCAAGGTGCAAGCTCAGCTGTGCAACATCTGCCTTGGTATAAACGCTTGCCGTTACTTTGGTATGGGTTAATGCTGGCTGGTCTATATGTGTTTTTTGTTTATGAAGTAGGCGGATGGTTATTTGGCGCGCAGTTATTAATTGGTTTAATTGGCTTTGTGAGCGTATTTTGGCTATTGGCACGTGGCTGGCTGTGGTTACTAGCACGTATTGCAAGTAACGCTAAAATCGGCTGGATGCAGCGTATTGCGATTCATAACCTTGCGCGTAAAGGCAACCAATCGGCATTATTTTTCGTCACCTTAGCACTATCGGTGGCGGTACTGACTCTCATTACAACGCTCAATCACAGTATCAACGCCCAATTTATTAACGCTTATCCTGAAGATGCGCCCAATCTGTTTTTGTTAGACATTCAGAGCGATCAGCATGCTGAGATTGATAGCATTATTGGCGCACCAGTGAGCTACTACCCTGTTATTCGTGCTCGAGTAGTGACTGCCAATAATATACCTGTGCAGGATATCGAGCCTGCTGATGGCTTTGATGACCCTGCACGTGTCTTTAATCTCAGCTATGCAGATACAGTAATGGACACTGAATTTATTACGAATGCTGTAGCAGACAATCAGCTGTATGCACCCATTAACACTGAAAATAAAGACACAGCGTCAACCGTTGCGCCCTTATCTATTTTGGATACTGCTGCTAGCTTACTGAATGTCGGTATGGGTGATGAGGTACGTTTTAATATTCAAGGGATTGAAATCGTCGGGCAGATTACCAGTATCCGCTCGCGTTTCGAGCAAGGTCCCAGTCCTTATTTCTACTTTTTATTTGAGCCAGCCGTTCTCTCTGCTGCCCCGCAGATTCAATTTGCCACCGCCCATGTAAACGCTGATGATATTCCAGACCTGCAAGGGAAAATGGTACGACAATTCCCTGCGGTGACGACGATAGACGGGACCGCAATTGCTCAGCAAATCCAAGAGCTGGTGGTGCAAATGAGCCGTTTGGTCTACGTCTTTACGCTACTTGCCTTACTGACTGGGGTTATGGTATTGATTAGCTCGTTATTATCCACCTCACAAGACCGTCTGCAAGAAAGCGCCTCATTTAGGCTACTAGGGATGCAAAAACGCGACTTGTATATGCTGAACATACTAGAGCTTGGGGTATTGGGAATTAGTGCGGCGACATTTGCGATCATTATCGCCAGCGTTGGCGCATGGGCTGCCCTCACCCAATGGTTTAATCTACGCTTTAGTGTGCCATGGGCAAGCCTGAGTATCGGTAGTATGGCGTTAGTCGTATTGCTGTTTGCCATTGCCATTATTTATGTGAGACTGGTGATTGGGCGCGGCATTATGGCGCGAGTACGGGCGATGATTTAATATTTTCTTGTTATTAGTAAACATTTTCAAAATTTAGGTTAGCTTGAGCATTATTTAGCTTAAGCTAACCTATTTTTTAGTTTAGTATTAACCTCTTTAAATTTTGCTATTTGCTATCCTATTTTTTAAATAATACATTCCATATCACTGTATGACATTTTATATTCTCTTATAATCCTTTATAACAGCACGGTAACCTTATGAAATTCTCAAAGTTCGGTCAAAAATTTACCCAGCCCACTGGCATCTCACAATTGATGGATGATCTGGGCGATGCGCTAAAAAGCGATCAGCCAGTCAACATGCTGGGCGGTGGTAACCCTGCCAAAATTGATGCCGTCAATGAGTTGTTTTTGGAGACGTATAAGGCCCTTGGTAATGACAATGATACGGGTGAGGCCAATAGTAGCGCTATCATTAGCATGGCGAATTACTCTAACCCACAAGGTGATGCAGGCTTCATCGACGCCTTGGTTGGCTTCTTTAATCGTCATTATGATTGGAATCTGACCTCAGAAAATATCGCCCTGACCAACGGCTCACAGAACGCGTTTTTCTATTTGTTTAATCTATTCGGCGGCGCTTTCGTTGATGAAAACAGTCAAGATAAAGAAAGCCAGTCTGTAGATAAATCGATTCTTCTGCCATTGACCCCTGAGTATATCGGCTATAGCGACGTGCATGTCGAAGGTCAGCATTTCGCAGCGGTACTACCGCATATCGATGAAGTGACGCATGATGGCGAGGAAGGTTTCTTTAAATATCGCGTCGACTTTGAAGCGTTAGAGAACTTGCCAGCATTAAAGGAAGGTCGCATCGGCGCGATTTGCTGCTCACGCCCGACCAATCCTACTGGCAACGTGCTGACCGATGACGAAATGGCGCATTTAGCTGAGATTGCCAAGCGTTATGAGATACCGCTGATTATCGATAATGCCTACGGAATGCCTTTCCCTAACATTATTTATTCAGACGCTCATCTCACTTGGGATGACAATACCATTCTCTGCTTTAGTTTATCTAAGATTGGTCTACCCGGTATGCGTACGGGGATTATCGTCGCTGCTCCTAAAGTCATTGCGGCTGTTAGCGCAATGAATGCGGTAGTAAACCTAGCACCGACACGTTTTGGCGCAGCGATTGCCACGCCGTTGGTAGAAAACGACCGTATCAAGCAATTATCGGATAATGAGATTAAACCTTTTTATCAAAAGCAGGCGAACCTCGCTGTGAAGCTATTAAAAGAAGCATTGGGCGATTATCCTTTAGTGATTCATAAGCCTGAGGGTGCGATATTCTTATGGTTGTGGTTTAAAGACTTGCCGATTAGTACGCTTGAGCTGTACGAGCGCCTAAAAGAAAAAGGCACCCTTATTGTGCCAAGCGAGTACTTCTTCCCTGGTGTCGATGTTAGCGATTATCAGCATGCGCACGAGTGTATTCGTATGAGTATCGCGGCTGACAAGCAGACGCTAACTGATGGTATTAGAGTGATTGGTGAAGTGGTGCGTGAGTTGTATGATGAAGCTAAAAATAACAAAGCATCATAACTTCAATGATAAAAATAGTTAAATAGTAAAAAAAACGGACTTATGAATAGTCCGTTTTTTTCTGTCGTTTGATCATAGGTTTGACTGTATTGATTGACTGAAAAATCTTCGTCCACATGGTAAGTCCATAAAGCACATACGACAGCATACAAGTATTGATAATATCGTGGATACTTGCCATCAGCTCTGCGCTTTCTATCCCTGCGAGACCTAGCTCGGTAATGGTCTGACGGTTATCCAAATACTCGCCTAATAAAGCAATACAGGTCACCATAATTAAAGCGATAAACGCTCTGATACTGTATTTTTTGAAGATTGGACGCAGCAAAATAACGCTCAATAGATAAACACTGATGCCCACATAGATATGTAGGGCATCTTTTTCTAATCCTGTGGCACTCACGACGCCGTTTTTAAAGAGATAAAAGTCCACTATTTATTCCACATATAAGAGAGTAGGAAGTCATTAAGCTTAAAATAAGAATAAAAAAGAGTTTGCGACCATGCAAACTCTTTTGCGCGAGAGCAAAGCAGTACTGTGCTCCTTCCTCGCTCAGATTGTGCCTTTGCCAACCTGACTGCGCAACTAAGTCATACTTATTTTTAAATATCCCAGTCTACAAAATTCTTTAATAACTGCAAACCTGCGGTATGGCTTTTTTCTGGATGGAACTGGGTAGCAAATAAATTATCTTGCAAGATACTGGCACAAAACGGCTGACCATAATCACAAATAGCAGCCACTTGCGAGCTATCTGCTGGCTCGCAGTAATAGCTATGTACAAAATAAAAATGCGCCTTATCTTCGATACCACTCCATAATGGATGAGTAAAATCCATACCACTAATAGTATTCCAGCCCATATGCGGTACTTTTATTTGTACCCCTTTTTCATCTTTCCATGCCGGATCAAAAGCGGGTACTGTGCCATCTAAGATACTCAGGCAGGGCGTGCCACCATTTTCAGCAGACTGCTCAAACAACGCCTGCATGCCAACACAGATAGCCATAACAGGCTTATTAAATATCGCCTGACGTATGACCTCGTCAATACCTGCCGCATGCATGCCAGCGATACAATCACGCATAGCACCGACGCCTGGGAAGAAAATCTTATCTGCTGCCGCCACGACTTTTGGGTCATTGGTGATAGAGACTTCTGCCCCGACCGCTGATAATGCTTTGCTGGCTGAGTGCAAGTTACCCATACCATAATCTAATAGTGCAATTTTTGTGGCACGACTCATCTAAAACGCCTCTTTGGTCGATGGCAAGGTATTTAGCGCACGTTCATCGTATTCACACGCCATACGTAGCGCACGAGCAAAGGCTTTAAAGGTAGATTCGATTTGATGATGACTGTTTTTGCCTTTTAGATTATCTAAATGCACGGTCATCCACGAATGATTCACAAAACCATAGAAGAATTCGCTAAATAAATCGACATCAAAAGTGCCGACATGCGAGCGCGTAAAGGGAATATCCATATGCAGACCTGGACGACCAGATAAATCAACAACCGCACGCGTCAATGCTTCGTCTAGTGGCGCGTAAAAATGCCCATAACGACGGATACCTTTTTTATCACCTAATGCTTTGTTAAATGCTTGACCAAGCGTAATGCCTGTATCTTCAACACTGTGGTGATCATCGATGAAAGTATCACCGGTACATTTGATGTCTAAGTCAAACAAACCGTGACGCTTGATTTGGTCAATCATATGATCCAAAAACGGGACGCCAGTGTCCACAGTACCTTGCCCTGTACCATCAAGATTGACCGTACAGGTCACTTGGGTCTCAGCAGTAATACGCTCAACAGTCGCGATACGTTCAGGGCGACCATGTAAATTTAGTTTTTGCGTAGGATCTTGCTCAGCTGTATTGGGTATATTGGCTGTCGTCGTTAAATTGGCGTTCATGGCTACTCTCTATAAATGAAAAGCGGTCAATAAAATAGGGCGAAAAACGCCCAATATATTTTTACTAGTGTCTAAAATAGATAATAAAACAATCAGGCTAAAAATAAGTTCAATGCTTATTCAAAAAGCCTATTCAAAAAGCCAAAATATAAGGCTTGATGCACACAGAACCTTGTCTATCTTCATCATAGCAAACCCTACCATTTACTGCCATGACCAAGCAGTAAACCACGCACAAAATTCTCGTATTCTGCTAAAATAATAGCTTCAGTTTTATCAATCGTCACCTTTGCTGATTCTATTATGACTTGCTGTATTAAATTATAGGAATTAAACATGCCTTTAGAAGCCATTGCCATCAATAGTTTGGATGCGCCACTCATCAAAAAGCCTACTCGTGAAAACGAATTAGCCGAGCGCTTAGAGGCGCTCTATGACACCGATGATAGCCAGCCTGATGGTGCTGACGTATTGGCTATTATTGAGCAAGGTTTTAAACGTGGTCAAACGCTGTATGTCGGTATGTTTAATGACAAGCCTATCGCCGCAGTTGGCTGCTTTGATGATGGGCAGACCGATGCCAAACGCTTGCAGTATCTCACCGTACATCTGCAAAATCGCGGTCGTGCGATTGATGCTAAGTTTATCAAACTAGTCTATGATGCTGAGGTCAAAAAAGGCGTGCGTGCATTTGTTGCGGTCGATGCCGAGATTCATCGTATTATGACTGAATACGAGCTACTACGCGTCAAGGATTAATTTTAGCCTAAATAGGCTTATTTCGATGACTCGTTCATTATTTTTGCTCTTTTATTACATATAATGCAAAAACCTCTTGACAGTAAGCGCTATATTTAGTTTAATAGCGCCTCAACGAAGACGGCTCGATAGCTCAGTCGGTAGAGCAACGGATTGAAAATCCGTGTGTCGGCAGTTCGAACCTGCCTCGAGCCACCATTCGTTTAAAGTATTCTAAAAAGCCTCAAACATCACTGTTTGAGGCTTTTTTTATGCCTGCAATCATGACTCACTTCTGTTAACGCTCACTTTCACTTATCTATAACATATCTATGCTACATTTGAATCGTGTAGTCTCTTTATACTAAGGCATCTATGGATAGCCGATAGGTAAGATAATGAGAGAATTTGATTATGACTTGGATTATAAAAATTTAGATTTGCGCGCGCAGCCTGAGCTATACCGTGTCGGTCGTGGCGAGCAAGGCGTATTATTGGTAGAGCCTTATAAGTCTGAGATACTGCCGCACTGGCGTTTTGCCACCCCTGAGATTGCACTTGAGAGTAGCGATACTATTTATCAGATGTTTTTAGATTATCTAGCAGTCAATGACTTTGTAGGCGCTGATATGGCACGCAAATTTATTCAAATGGGTTTTACCCGTGCCCGCCGCTATGCCAATCATAAAGGCGGTAAAAAGTATAAAGGGGCAGTCCCTGATGATAAAAAAGGTCAAAGCGGTGCTCATGGACGTGAAGAGCTACCGCGCCAAACCGAGGACCCGATCAAAGCAGAGTCTGCACGTATTTTTAAGGAAAAATGGGATTTATGCCGTGAAAATAAAGATTATTTAGCGATGAAAGCTGAGCACCGTGAGCGCTATAAAGATATTGAATAGGATAGCAAAATTAAGGCTTACTGTTTTCTTATGCTATGGTAATCACCACCAAACAAGTATGAATAAAAAATGCAGCACTTTTAGCGGGTAGAAATAATGGATAAGCAACTTTTAATTTTTGATTTTGATGGTACCCTTATTGATAGCGTGCCAGATTTGGCGGATGCGACCAATGCAATGCTAACCACCCTTGGCAAAACGCCCTATCCTCTCAATAGCATTCGTAACTGGGTCGGTAATGGCTCAAGAATGCTTGTTGAGCGCGCCTTGGTTGGTAAGATAGAGGTGTTAGAGGGTGAATTAACTAAAGAAAGCATCGACCATGCTGAGCAAGTGTTTTTTGATGCTTATAAAAATATCAGTGGCAGCAAAACTGTCGCTTATCCCGATGTTGATAGTGGGCTCAGAAAGCTACAAGCAGCAGGATATAAACTGGCATTGGTCACCAATAAGCCGATTCGTTTTGTACCAAAAATACTGCAATCCTTTGGCTGGCAAGACATCTTTAGCGAAGTGCTTGGCGGTGATAGCTTGTCTAGTAAAAAACCAGACCCCGCGCCACTGCTACATGTCTGTGAGACGTTGAATGTTAATCCAGAACAAGCGGTCATGATTGGTGATTCAAGAAATGATATCTTAGCGGGACAAAATGCCAATATGGACACGCTCGCATTGTCTTATGGTTATAACTATGGGCAAGATATTCGTGAGCTCAACCCTACCGAAGCCTTTGATGATTTTAGCGCTTTGGTGGACTATTTATTAAAGAGTTAGCCTGCAAATATAGTCAGTCTTAAATAAAAGAAGTACAAAAATTATAAGGTACTACTGGTATCAATTTTTCTTGCTTACTGTGTCTACGCAGACAGAGGCTGCGAATAATTAATCCCAGTAGCACTGTATTCTTTTAAAAGTGTATCTACTATAATTAAATCTTAAAACTATCATTTACTACGATAACTGAGCGCTTCAGATACATGGGCGCTCGTGATATCCGCGCTGTCCGCCAAATCAGCAATCGTTCGTGCAACGCGTAGTACCCGATGGTAACCACGAGCAGATAAATTAAGGCGCTGCTGAGCGAGCTGTAATAGCTGCTGCTCGCCCGCCCCTAGCTGAATATATTTATCAATTTCACTAGGACTCAGCTCATTATTGACCTTGTTCTGTCGTATTAATTGGCGATTATGTGCTGCCGATACTCGAGTACGTACTTGCTCGGAGGTTTCTCCCGCCTGAGCATTTTGCAGATCCGCAATCGGTAATGCTGGTACGGTGATATGCAAATCAATACGATCAAGTAGCGGACCTGATAGCTTATCTTGATAGCGCTTAATCTGCTCAGCTCTGCAACGACAACGCCCTGAGCCATCACCATCATAGCCACACGGGCACGGGTTCATCGCTGCCACCAGTTGAAAATTTGCTGGAAAGGTCATCTGTGAGTTGGCACGGCTAATAGTGATTTGTTTTGCCTCTAGTGGTTGGCGCAGTACTTCTAATACTGTGCGGTCAAATTCAGGCAACTCATCAAGGAATAATACGCCCTTATTGGCAAGGGTAATCTCACCCGGTTTGGGACGTGAACCGCCACCGACCAATGCCACTGCTGATATGGTGTGATGAACTTGTCTAAAAGGTCGTGTGCCATAATCATAATCACTATCAGCAACCGAATACGTACTGGCAACTTCTAACGCATCTTCTGCACTCAAATCCGGCAAAATAGTTGGCAGGCGTGACGCCATCAAGGTTTTGCCTGAACCCGGTGGTCCTGTAAGTAACAATGAATGACCACCTGCCGCTGCAATCTCTAAGGCACGCCGTGCATGATGCTGTCCTTTTACGTCTGCCAAATCTACTTGATAGCCTATATGCTGCTGGATTTGATTCGGTTCTACTTCGATTAAGCGTTCATCCAAAAAACTGCTATCGGTAAATGATTGCAAATGATTACATACAGCCTTTAAATTTGACGCTGCCAATACGGTTATTCCTTCCACACGGCTAGCCTCTGCCCCATTGATGGTTGGGACAATGAGTTGCCGTGTTGACGACATCATCTTCTCATTACCTTTTAACAGTTGCGTCGCCAATACTTCAGCTTTCATTGCTCGTGCAACCGCCAAACTACCGCTTATTTGCCGCAGCTCACCATTGAGCGCCAACTCCCCAATAAACTCAAACCCTGACAATACCGTTGGATCTAACTGATCACTGGCTGCCAAAATACCGATAGCAATAGGTAAATCAAGACGAGCACCATCCTTTGGTAAATCGGCGGGTGCTAAATTAATCGTCAAACGTCTATTAGGAAACTGAAATCCAGAATTGAGTATCGCTGAGCGCACTCTATCCTTGCTCTCACGTACCGCCGCTTCAGGCAAACCAACAATGGTCAATGCTGGCAGTCCTTGCGACAAATGTACTTCAATGATGACCTCAGGTGCGTGCAGCCCGACTACCGAGCGGGTATAGACTTGAGCAAACGACATAAGCCTTTCCTATAGAGAGATTTATCGATCATAGAGGATTATTAATCAGTGCGCAAATGTTGCGTATTTATTAATAATTTACTTAAAAAATATTGTCAGCGAGATTCTTCATCACCTAACTATACAACTTTATAGCTATATGATTAACGTCGCTGTATAACTAACCTCGCTGTCCATGCCACTATAAGCTGTGATTTGTTATACTAGTCATTACTTATTTCAATCGCTTTTTATTAGCCTTCGTAAGAAATACAGCTATTAGCAAAGCCATAATTTTCTTATGCAAAATAGCGGTCGATACAGTCAAACGAGGAATCTCGCATGTCAGAACAACTTGCTATCAATAGCACACCTGAACACGCCATCAACGCGAGTGAGCAGCCCACTACAGTGCGTCCTGTTATGCAGCCGGACAATCCCTATGCCAGTACTCGTGGCAGCATCACCAGCAAACAGCTGCCAGCATTCGATCAAGATATCATTAATAAGTATAATCGTTCGGGACCACGCTATACCTCTTACCCAACTGCTTTAGAGTTTTCATCGATACCAGAAGGGCTTGAGACAAAAATCCTGCAAGCGCGCGAAGCTCATGCACCGCTATCACTTTATTTCCATATCCCGTTTTGTCGCCATCTTTGCTATTACTGTGCTTGCAATAAAACTGTCACCAAAAAGAATAGCGATGCAGGCGATTATTTAGAGTATCTAATTGCTGAAATTAAACATAAACGTAGCTTATTAACGCCACCAGAAGACGGTAAAAAACCACTGATTAAACAGCTACATTTCGGTGGTGGTACGCCAACCTTTTTACAAGACAATGAGTTGATACAACTGTGGGAGTTTTTGCAGACCCAGTTTGAGTTTTTACCAGAAGATCAAGGTGATTACTCTATCGAAATTGACCCGCGCGAGCTCAGTAGCGAGACCTTAAAAGTATTGCGTAATTTAGGTTTTAACCGCGTCAGCTTAGGCGTACAGGATTTAGACGAGACCGTACAAATTGCCGTTAATCGTGTACATTCAGCAGAGCTTATTGAAAATGTATTAAATGAGGCGCGCGAATTAGGCTTTCATTCTATCAATGTCGATTTAATTTATGGCTTACCACATCAAACGCCTGAAACCTTTGATAAAACCGTGCGCCGTATTATCGAGATGTCGCCAGATCGCTTGTCGGTATTTAATTATGCTCATTTGCCTGAACGCTTTAAGGCGCAGCGTCAAATCAAAGAGGACGATTTACCTACTCCATCTGATAAGCTCACGATGCTCGGTAATACCATCAATACCTTAACTGAAGCCGATTATCAATATATTGGCATTGACCATTTTGCCAAACCTGATGATGAGCTGGCCATCGCCCAGCGTGAAGGCAGGTTGCATCGTAACTTTCAGGGTTATACCATCATGGGCGATTGTGATTTATTGGGCGTTGGCGTGTCTTCAATCAGTCAAATTGCCGATGCCAACAGCAGTTATATCCTACAAAACCATACTGATTTGCAAGTATATAAAGACAATATCGATGCGGCACGTAATAACCCTACCATCATGCCAGCGGTTAACGTGATTAAAACCTCTATCAAAGATCGCTTACGCGAATACGTGATTATGAATTTACTGTGTCACGATTATATGGACTTTAGAGACATCAATCAGAAATTTGGCATCGATGCTATTACCTATTTTATTCATGAGATTCAACAGCTTGGTGAAATGCAAGAAGACCGCTTGATTGATATGGATGCTGCTGGCATTCGCGTATTACCAAGAGGTCGTTTATTGGGTCGTAATGTAGCCATGGTATTCGATGAATATCTGGATAAAAAACATAAAAACCGCTTCTCAAAAGTTATTTAAATCATTAGCCTCTAAAATATAAATAATAAAAAAGACCTCGATTGAGGTCTTTTTTTGGTTAGTGATAAATGTAATGTCTTATTATTAGAGACCGTCTTTATGCAGTAGGCATCACAAGATACAGTCGATTGGCATCCTCTATGGTTTTATCTTTATCTAGGTATTTTTGCTCAACGGTACTTGTTGCATTGATTATCTCGGTATCTGTCAGCGCAAAATCATCATCATTGAGTAAACCTAACGAGCCATCTTGGCGTAACCATAATCCTTCAAGCTTATCATGCGGATAATCTAGAGTAGCAAGTACATCGACGACCAAAGTTTTTTTAACAGGCTTGATAGTTAGCTTTTCGAGTAGTTGCCAGCTTGCTTCGTTTTCTGCTATCAATTTCTCGAGCGTTTGACCGTCAATAGTCAAGCCGAAAGTCTCATTTTGTTGGATGATATGTGGATTATCAGCACTGATAATGGTTTCAATATCTGTTGCCTGAGAGATATTTATTTTATAAATAAGTTTTTTTGCCGATTTATCTTGTAAAGGAAACTTGCGGTCATGTTCAATGAGATAAAATTCATGTTCATTGATAGCGACTATCCCTGACGCCACATGATCCGCTGCATCAAGACGATATAAATATTGCCTTATTTGCCCTGAGATTAGGTTAATAGCAACGATACGCACCAAACTAGAGCCACGACCCGATTTATCAGGATTGTCCATAGAGGACTCCATGATACCTACAAGCGTAGTCTGATCTGGCGTTATAGTTAATGCTTCCATACCACGATTGGCGCGGCACTTGGTAAACTCTGACGGTAATAACACCTGCTTACCGTTAATAATCACATTATTGCGTTCATCATGGGCAAAAGGATTGATACGGGCAATCTCTACCCCATCCGCGTCATAGTGGACGAGATGTGGACCATATTCATCACTGATCCAAAAACTGCCATCTTTGAGCGCAGCAATTCCTTCGGGATCTAAGCCATTGATATCGCTTTTAACGGGATTGGTCACTTCATCAAACGGTAAATCCGGATTCACCGTCATCGGTTGACCATTAATATCATAAGGTACTTCATTGGTGCCGCCAAAAGCTTTTGGATTCGGTAGTCCAGAGATAGGATTGCCATTGCTATCTTTAAGCAATATCTCTTTTACCTTGATGATTTTTCCGTCAGCTTGCAACTCAAACAAGCCAATAGACGGCGTATAATCGGGCACTAAAAACTGCTTACCTTTACCAGCAATACCGTCAAAGTCGGCATTGGGTCCTCGATCGGTAAGCACGTAGAATTGAGTGGCATTGCTTGGATGTGCTGCGGCGTCCGAGCCATAACCACCACTGCGAATCTCTAATTTCTGCTCAGGATAAGCGGCATTGATGTGCGTCGCATCAAGCACGCTATACGGTAACGGGCAACCTTGTGGGAAATCCTCTATTGAGATTATTCCTGTATTTAGCTTTTGCTCAGTCATGATCGTTGACATTGTTATTTTCCTTATTTATAGTCAAAATACTCTAAAAACGCTACGGTGCTGCGGGTATAAATTTTTTGCAGCCTCTGTCTGCGTAGGCACAGCAAGCAAGAAAAATTGATACCCGCAGTACATAATGTGTCGATATTACTTTTCACTGACTATAGGTATTTTTATTGCTTAGAAAACGATATTTCACGCAAAAAGAATCATCAAAAAAGTATGAGTAGATTCAGTTCCAAAAAATAGCCAGCGCGTTAGATACTCACTGACCATTTTTAAGCGTTAAATTTATAGCATATGATTAAAGGGTGGTGATTTAAACCTTGAGCTTATCACCAACCATGCCTTTTACTGTACTTAGAATGTCAGCGGGTAATACCACCATTTTTGAGTTATCGGACTCAGCCAGCTGACGAATCGCTTTAATATACTGCTCGCCCAATAAGTAGACAATCGGCATCTCTTCCGTACCCATCGCAGCAGTAATCAGACGGATAGATTCTTCTGAGCCTTTTGCCAATACCACCTGCGCCTCAGCGTCACGGCGGGAGGCTTCTAGTCTTCCGTCTGCTTCCAGGATAGCTGCTTGTTTTTGACCATCAGCACGGGTCACTGTCGCTCGGCGTAGTCGCTCGGCGGCAGCCTGTTCTTCCATTGACGCTTGCATCGTCTGCGACGGATTAATATCTTGAATCTCTACTGTCTTTAGCGTGATGCCCCAATCAGCAATATCTTCTGAGATGGCATGCTTTAGCTTCATTTTTATTTCATCACGGTTAGATAAGGCACTATCAAGATCCATCTCGCCGATGATTGAACGTAAAGACGTTTGTACCAGATTACGGATACCATACTCATAATCTTCAATGCCATATACTGCTTTATCAGGGCGAATAATATTAATATAAGCGACGGCGTTAGCGATAATAACAACGTTATCTCGGGTAATAACTTCTTGTGAGGGAATATCAAGGACGATGTCTTTGGTCGTGACTTTGTAAGAAACATCATCAACATAAGGGATGATAAGATTTAGACCCGGCTCTAACGTTTGGCTATATTTACCTAAACGCTGTACCACCCATTTATACCCTTGTGGCACGATTCGCACACCTTTAAATACGGTAAATACGACCAGTGCAACCAAAACCACCATGACAATACTAAAGCTTTCCATAATTCATCCTTATTATTATACGTGCGTATTTTGGTTCACAGCTGCCTTCGATACCATACTACTCACAATCAGCTCGTTACCAACGATATCTGTTACCACCACTCGATCACCGACCGCCACTTGCTCACCTCGGGTACGGCACATCCATTCAGCGGCACCCACAATAGGCACACTAAAGCGCACCATGCCCGCTCTATCTGGCTGCGGCTGCACAATAATCATACCCGTTTCACCAACGATCACACTGCCGCCAAGTCCAGCTTTGGTACGATCAACGGATAAAGGCTTAATAAACTTAAACCATGCCAACAAAAATATAGCGGAAAGAAGTAACCAGATAATGATTTGTACCGATACCGAAACAGGCAGCAACCATACAAGCGCAGCCACTATAATAGCAGCGGCACCGAACCAAAGGCTGGCAAAGGTTGGCACAAACATCTCGACAATCAGTAGCAAAAAGCCCAATACCAACCAATGCCAAGGCTCAATCATCCAAAGCATCTCCATCATCGCTATATTCCTTATTTTTGCTATTCTAACTTCCAATGTAGCACATTTCCTTACCTGAAAACGCTCTAAAAACAATACCTTGAAAACAATACCTTGAAAACAATACCTTGAAAACAATGCTTTAAGAACAATGCTGTAAAAACCTTTTTCTTAAATTAGCCATACACCTTCACTCTCAGCTTAATAAAAATGCCAATGCGTTATTATTCTATAAATATTTAAAACAAAAAAACGACCACCTTAAGTGATCGTTTTTTATTTTATGATTTCATAACGATAATTTTAGAATTTAAAATGGGCACCTAATGTGACGCCGCTTGCATCAAAATCATCACCATCGCCTAAATCGATTGATGGATAAAAGTTATACATAGCTTCTGCAGAGACCATAGGAGTAAAGTTATAACCTAAACCTAGACCGCCTGCAACACCTGTATCAGATTCACTGAAACTTTCATTAAGGCTAGAAGAGATTTTATTAGTTACATCTACATTTACTTCATTTTTTGCAAAACCTAAACGACCTTTAGCATATAAGGCAGTCGTTGGAAAGGCATAATCGTATGTTGCATAAAGACCTAAAACATCAGCACTATATTCTGCTTTCTCAACAGCATCTTCAAATACATCTGTGTCGCTGGTTGTTAAATACTCAGCTTCTACTCCAAACTCTGGTGTAAACTTATAACCACCATAAACACCATAAGAGGTCGCGTCATCAATGTCATCAGCATCATCAATGTCAGGGCTGTACTGACCAACTTTTGCACCGATATATGGTTGTCCGGCGTAGTCAACTGCTGCTTGAGCACTAACGCTTAATAAAGAAGCAGTTGCTAACGCTAATACTGTGGTTTGTAACATTTTCATTGGATTCCCCAAATTTGTTTAGTTGGTACTGAGCTTTCATGTAGACTATTTTTACCAAAAACTCATCTCGCCTACAGATGACGACAGTATAATAACAGTATTATCTGTTATAGAAAACAATTGTTTTGTATAACAGATAATACTCTAAAAAAAACGACCACTGAAGTGATCGTTTTTTATATAAAGAACTTAGCTACTAATATCTACTATTAGATAGCAGTCAACCTATACTGGTAAATTTAGAATTTTAAGTGCGCGCCAACTGTAAGTAGTTTGGCATCAACCTCACTATCCATCATGGCATATTCGCCTTCGATACTCATGTTAGGATTAACCATGTAACCTAGACCAACGCCGCCAGCAATGCCGGTGTCACTAGTAGAATCTGATACTCTAACTGTACCAGCAGTATAATCACCTTCTACTTCAGTTTTGGCAACACCTAGTTTACCTTTGGCATAAAGTGCAGTGTTTGGAAACTGATAACGGTACGTACCGTATGCGCCATAAGTTTTTGCGTCAAGGTCGCCGCCTCTGTAATCGGCGTCATCTGAGCCTACAAATTCAGCTTCCATACCAAAGTTAGGATCAAAATTGTAGCCTGCATATACGCCATATGCGGTTGGATCATCAGCGCCGTCAACGTCTAAATCAAATTGACCGACTTTAACACCAACGTATGGTTGACCAGTATAGCCGTTACCATAAGAAACGGCAGCTTGTGCACCAACGCTTAGCAATGAACCAGCTGCTAATGCAATTAGAGTTTTCTGTAGAGTTTTCATGTGTATCTCCTTAAAATCACTGTGGACAAACAAGTTATGTATTTATGTGGACTTTTTAGTCATATCGCCTTGTTTGCTAACGATGTATACATAGTAACAAATCATGTCAAAAACTCTGTCAGTGTTTAATGGTAAGAAAGTTAAGTTTTGCAAGTGTTTATCAGTGTTCAAGTTACAAATACCGATATATGAAATCTTTTGTTACAATCGCTCGGTTTGTGCAATAATCCGTACTTATTCTAAAGCTTATTCATAGAATCATTAAACTTAATTAGCGAAAATAGCGCTTAAATAGAAAATAAAAGGATAGCAATGACCGCTCTTATTATCAATCATCTGCAAGAGTCGCTCAACGCGCTAGTGACAGCAAATCAATATCGTCAAATACCTGATTTACAACATCATGGACGATACGTGCTTAGTGAAGGGGCGCGATTACTCAATATCGCTAGCAACGACTATCTAGGTTTGGGCAGTAATAAGCAACTACAAAGCGAGTTCCTTAATCATCTAAGTCAATCGCCGGTCGATAATATTCCTAGAATGAGCGCCACCTCCTCTAGGCTCTTGACAGGTAACGATGAACATCTGCAAGCATTAGAGTCCGAACTACAAGACTGGTATCAAAACGCTATAGAAAAGCAAAATCTAGCTTCATCAAAATCGGTACTGGTATTCAACAGCGGCTACCATGCCAATATAGGTATTTTGCCCGCACTGACGACATTGCCAATCAAAACTTTAATTTTGGCAGACAGATTGGTGCACGCTAGTATTATCGACGGCATACGCCTAAGCCAAAGTAAGCTGGTCAGCTATCGTCGATATCGTCACAACGACTATGAACATTTAGCCAAATTTATTGAGCAAGCAGACTTGAGCTTTGAGCGCATTATTATTGTCACCGAAAGTATTTTTAGTATGGATGGTGACTGTGCTGACTTGGCTCAATTGGTACAACTAAAAGCAAAAGATACTCGTATTGAGCTATATGTCGATGAAGCACATGCCATCGGTATCTTAGGTAATACAGGTTTGGGTTTGGCAGAGGAAACCCAAACACTGGCTGACATTGATTATCTGGTCGGGACTTTTGGTAAAGCTTTTGCCTCCATTGGCGCTTATATCATGTGTGATGAGGTCGTCAAACAATGGCTGATTAATCAGATGCGTCCTCTTATTTTTAGCACCGCCTTGCCACCCATCAATCACGCATGGACACGTTTTATTTTAGCGAAAATACCAAGCTTAAATGAGCAGCGTCTTCATCTCGCGCAGTTATCTACGATGATAAGTACTGCTATTCCAGAACCCTATCTTATCTCAGCAACCAATCAAAATTCAGATTATCACTCTCCTATCGTGCCTTACATATTAGGTGATAATGCACTCACTATCGCAAAGTCAAAGCAGCTACAAGCAGCAGGGTTTTATGCCTTGCCTGTCAGACCGCCAACCGTCCCTGCCAATACTGCTCGTATCCGCTTGGTGATGAATGCAGCACTGAGCTCTGATGACTGTCAGCGACTGATAGCGCACTTATAATGCTATTATTCTTTAATGAATGATTCATTCTAGCGATAATCGACTTATTTGGATTTAATAAACAATATGAAAGCTCCTACTCTGCCTGATACCTCTAGCGCAAGAAAACAAGCCATCGCACGGCATTTTGCTACTGCTGACGATTATGAACAGCATGCCCGTATTCAAAAGCAAGTCTGCCACCACTTACTAGACAATATCGCTCATACCGAGCAGAAAAGCGTATTAGAAATCGGTGCTGGCACAGGTCAGATGACACGCTTGTTGGCAGCAAATATTCAAAGTCAGCACTGGATTATTAATGAGCTATGTTCTGAACGGAAAGCGATATTACAATCGATATTACCGACCGCCAAGATACTGATTGGTGATGCTGAAAACATTCAATTATCCACAGATTTTAACTCAATAAACCCCAACCTGATAGAGCACAGCCTAATAGTCAGTGCCAATGCTGTGCAATGGTTTGATAAGCCTTTGAAATTTATAACGCAATCAGCCCAGTATTTACAAGCAGGTGGGCAATTAGTCTTTAATACTTTTACGCCAGATAATTTTTTGCAAATTAAGCAACTGACGGGTCAAGGGCTGCACTATCCAGCTATCAGTGAGTGGCAATCAGCATTAGAAGACGCAGGGTTCGAGAAGATTGAACTGTCGACCCAACGCTTTGATGTACCTTTTGCCAATCCCTACGCCGTCCTTACGCATATGAAACTGACTGGGGTATCAACCAATCAAACGCAAGAGCAATCAAATAATGGTAAGCCTTTTACATGGACTAAGGCACGCCTAAAACAATTTGAGCAAGACTATTGTCATTACTTCTCAGAATCAGATAACAATGAGCAGTACCATGTTAATTTAACTTATGATGTGCTGATCGTGAGTGCTTTTAAAGCATAAAAAAACGCACCCCTAAGGATGCGTTTTTTGTTTAACTGCTTGACTTAATAGTAGAATTATTTCTTATCTTCTTCTACTTCAGTGAACTCAGCATCGACCACATCGTCGTCTGCTTGGTTGCTCTCGCCTGTATTATCCGCACCTTGTTGGAACTGGTTTGGATCCATACCCTCGCTACCCGCCCCTGTATCAGCATAAATCTTCTGGCTAACTGGTAAGAAGGCATTGTCTAATGCTTCAAGCTTGGCTTTGATCTCTTCATGATCATCTTCTTTCGCAGCTGCTTCAAGCTCAGAGATGGCCGTTTCTACTGATGATTTTTCATCGTCAGATACTTTATCTGCAGCATCTTTTAGCGCTTTTTGTACCGCATGGATACGACCATCTGCTTCGTTACGCACTTGCGCAAGATTGGCGAATTTCTCATCTTCAGCCGCATTGGCTTCAGCATCACGAATCATTTGTTCAACTTCTTCGTCCGACAAACCAGAATCTGCTTTAATTTGGATACTTTGCGCTTTACCAGTACCTTTGTCAGTCGCTGAGATATTCATGATACCGTCAGCGTTGATGTCAAAGCTTACTTCGATTTGTGGCAAACCACGTGGCGCTGGTGGAATATCTGTTAAATCAAAACGACCAAGCTGTTTATTTTGGTTTGCAATTTTACGCTCGCCTTGATAAACCTGAATGCTCACTGCTGGCTGGTTGTCTTCGGCCGTTGAGAATACCTGTGATTTCTTAGTCGGAATCATGGTATTTTTCTCAATGATTGGCGTCAAGATGCCACCCATGGTTTCGATACCTAGCGTCAATGGTGTCACATCAAGTAGCAATACGTCGGTTTTTTCACCAGACAATACCGCGCCTTGAATCGCTGCACCGGCTGCTACTGCTTCATCAGGGTTCACGTCTTTACGTGGCTCTTGACCGAAGAACTCTTGTACTTTTTGCTGTACCAATGGCATACGAGTCTGACCACCGACTAAGATGACATCATCAATATCGCCGATTTTTATGCCTGCATCTTCAAGGGCAATCTTACAAGGACCCATCGTACGTTGTACTAGCTCTTCAGTTAAGCTCTCAAGTTTTGAGCGGCTGATAGTGACCACCAAATGCTTAGGACCAGTACTATCAGCAGTGATATACGGCAAGTTCACTTCAGTACTTTGGGCACTTGATAACTCAATCTTCGCTTTTTCTGCCGCTTCTTTTAGACGCTGCATCGCAAGAGAGTCGCCTTTTAGGTTGACGTCTTGGTCTTTTTTGAATTCAGCAACTAAGAAATCAATGAGCGCTGAGTCAAAATCTTCACCACCAAGGAATGTATCACCATTGGTCGCAAGCACTTCAAACTGCTGCTCGCCATCGACGTCAGCGATTTCGATGATTGATACGTCAAAAGTACCACCACCTAAGTCATATACAGCAACGGTGCTATCGCCTTGCTTTTTATCCATACCATAAGCAAGAGCAGCAGCAGTTGGTTCGTTGATGATACGTTTTACATCAAGACCGGCAATTTTACCCGCGTCTTTCGTTGCTTGACGCTGTGAGTCGTTAAAGTAAGCAGGTACGGTTACGACGGCTTCAGTAACCGTTTCACCAAGATAGTCTTCTGCTGTTTTTTTCATTTTCTTCAAGATTTCAGCAGAAACTTGTGGTGGTGCTAGTTTTTTACCGTTGATTTCTACCCATGCATCACCGTTATCGGCTTTGGCGATTTTATAAGGCACCATTCCGATGTCTTTTTGCACAACTTTGTCATCAAAACGACGACCAATCAAACGCTTGATAGCAAAAAGCGTGTTGTTTGGGTTGGTAACTGCTTGACGCTTGGCTGACTGACCGACAAGGATCTCGTCATCTTTATAAGCGACAATTGAAGGGGTGGTACGCGTACCTTCAGCATTTTCGATGATTTTAACTTTATCACCTTCCATTACTGCGACACATGAGTTGGTTGTACCTAAATCAATACCAATGACTTTACCCATACTAAATTGCTCCTAATTTATTTTTAAATAAAATTTTATTGCATCAGACCGTCGATCACTAGATCGTAGTCGGTCACTTGTTGCTTTATATCGGTTTGCTTATGTATTTTTTCAAGTCGCTAACCATGCAAATAATGCCTTTTGTGTGATTTTTTGTCAAAACCCTCACTAATAATAAGGTTTAGCACAGTTAAAGACTGAATATCTTTTGCCTATATACTCGATGACTATTTAGGACTACGTTGGCGACGTTATATGCTTAACCTACTATCGCTTTAGCGGCTGTCCTACTACTGACCGACACGTACCATCGCCGGACGTAATAAACGTCCATTTAAGCTATAGCCTTTTTGTAAGACTGTACCCACCGTATCAGCTGGGGCATCAGCGTCGATACCGACCGCTTCATGAAAATCAGCGTTGAATTTCTCGCCTTGTGGCTCAACCACTTCGACGCCATTTTTATTCAGCACATCTAGTAATGCTTTATGTGTCAGTCTCACGCCTTCAGTAATAGGATCGTCTGCATTGACGTTTTCAATCGCACGCTCCAAGTTATCGACCACTGCTAACAACTCTTTGGCAAATTTCTGTAGTGCAAAACGTTTGCTCTTATCCGCCTCTTGCTCCATACGCTTTTGCGCATTGTAAGTTTCGGCATTGGCACGAGCGGTACTTTCCTTAGCTTGTTTAACTTCGCCTTCTAGCTCAGCGATACGGGCTTTAAAAGTATCAAGATCAATGTCATTTTCGATGACACTTTCTTCACCAGCGTTATTTTGTGGGTCAAACTCTTTTAAGGTTTCTTCTAAGATACTCTCATCGTGTGCCACGTTGTCATGTGAGACATTGTCATGTGAGACATTTTGCTCAATCGATTCATGGTTGTTATTTTGCTCGCTCATGATAGCTCCTTGATAGCGTCATAGTTTAATAGTTCAATAGTGTCATAGTTCAATAGTTCAATAGTTTAATAGCGTCATAGTTCAATAGTTTAATAGCGTCATAGTTTATTAGCGTCATAATAATAACGGGATATAGCACACAAAAAATTGGCGCATCGCTCGCTACTGTGTGTTTATTACCAATACATTTACTCATGATTCATAGGCTTATACTGCCTACTTAACCTTTATTACTGGTTCTTTGTATAACTATATGCAATCACCGTTCAATAGCTGCTTGATAAAGGTTATGAAGGCAAATTTCAAGCCTAATATAAAGAATTTTTCTCACCAATGAGAAACCCTAGCTAAATAAAGGATAAAAAGCCCGATATTCATCTAGTCTGCATACATACTGTTGGTCTTTATTGACTGTAAATATGCAGTTACGCCAACAAAAGGTACAAAAAGTCGTCATTTATTCCCAATCATTTACGCTTTGTACCCAAACTATTACCAAAGCATACTCAACTTAATTGCTAATTATTTTATGATTACTATAACTACAATTGGTTAAATAGTAGTCAACACGCATTTGCCAAATATCAGCAACATACTAACAGTGAGTATTGACAACTAATAAATACTCACCATGATTTCTAAGAGGTGTTATGTCTCATTCAACAGTACTATCAGTCAACACCTTACTCAATAAAGCGGTGAAGACCCTAAATCTTATGTCATTTGGACAAGATAAGAATCCCAAAAGCACTGATATCAATGTATCAGCTGAAATAATGGATCTAGAAGAGAGTGCCTTGCAAAATAGTCGCGAGGATAAAAGCTTATCTATCAAAGAAAAGATACTCGAGCACCATCTGATGACCAACTATCAACCGCATCTACTGCACTATGCCATAAAAAGCTTTGGCTGCTTACCTACGCCGATTCTTGAGAGTTTGATAAAGTGTTTAGATGGACCTACTTCAAAGCAATATTTGCATGTTGATGCCCATCTGCGCTTAATACTTGCAGTCAATAGCAAGCTAAAAACGCCTTTGCAGCTGATAGAGATGTCTGAGCTGCGTAAACGCTTTGCAACAGATGCGGTCGCTATGCAAGCACCAAAAGTATGGCAGCAGGCTTCTGACAACTTGCTTAGCAATTTAAAACAGTTTCATAAAAAAGGCGATAGCGCTATCAGTTGGCAAGATAGAACGATTGCCAATGCCGACGACAGTGATATGACCATTCGCTGCTATCAAAATGAGACCTCTGATAATGGTTTTGGCTTTAAAAAAGAGCAAACCAGTAATCCTGATGAGACCGTGCTATTGTTTTTTCATGGTGGTGGATTTTGTATTGGTGACCTTAATACCCATCATGAATTTTGTCATGCCATTTGTGAACAGACGGGTTGGCCGGTCGTTAGTGTTGATTATCGCTTAGCACCTGAACACCCTGCCCCTGCTGCCGTAAGAGACTGTATCAGTGCCTATGCTTGGTTGGCTGAACATTGTGAAGAATTTGGTGCTTTGCCATCACGCATTGTATTAGCAGGTGATAGCGCAGGTGGTGGATTATCTACTTTGATGGCTCAGCAAATCATCACGCCAAATAAAGAGGCTTGGTTAGATCTAGGTGATGAAGGTCAAAAGACCTTTGATATATTACAAGGTTTACCACATCCTATGGCACAGATGCCATTATATCCTGTGACCGATATTGAGACCGATTATCCAAGCTGGGAGTTATATGGTGAAGGTCTATTACTCGACCATGCTGATGTTGCCATTTTTGATGCCGCTTGTTTAGAAAATAGTCCGTTACCGCGTCAGCATATCCTGACCTCACCGATGCTTGGGGACAATCGACAGGTTTGCCCCAGTTATGTCGTTGCGGCAGAATTAGATGTCTTACGTGATGAAGCGTTTGCTTATGCCAATCAGCTAAAGAGTTATGGTATAGCCGTACAAACCCATACGGTACTTGGCGCACCGCATGGATTTATTCACTTTATGAGCGTTCACCAAAGATTAGGGCAAGAAACTCAGCACATCATCACAGGATTTGCTAATTTTGTGCGTGAAATTATAAAAACAAGGGCGCTATTGAGCGCTTAATGAGAATTTTAATATTTGAGTGCTTATTGATCTTAAATTTGAGTACCTATATTGGTACCTATAAGATTAATGATCCAAATCTCTGATCGGGAGCCTAGTCGAAACGGTATCCCCCAAAATCCATAGCCTGAGGACACCACAAAATGTCCTTTGCCAATGGCTTCATAGCCATAACCTAAACGGTTAATCACGCTGACGATAAAATTAGCAGGGAATATTTGACCGTTATGGGTATGTCCTGATACTTGTAAATCTATTGGTAGCTGACTGTGTTCGATGATAGCGCTGGGTCTGTGATCTAAAAGAACCACTGGCTCAGCACTATTTACTTGTGCGAGCAGCTCAGTCGTTGCGACGCGCTGACGCTTGTGATTATCAAAGCGTCCCATAAGCCATACCACTTCTCCTTGATGGCTGAAGTGTGTTGCTTCATCATTTAATAACTGCACGCCCGCCGCGCGTAAAGAGTCGCTAATGGGCTGCTCATGACCATATAAATCATGATTACCCAACGTCGCATAGACACCATATGGCAAACTGGCGACAAGTTTTGCCAAGCTATCTTTCATATTATAAGTGTTAAATGCCTGTGTATTGTCATCCATGATATCGCCCGGCATCAATAAGATATCTGCTTGATACTTGCTTAGCATGATATGCAGCCGCTCAATGGCTTTATTACCAAATAGCCGACCTAAATGTAAATCACTAGCGACCGCGATACGCAATGGATTGTTTAAAGATTTATGAATATGAATCGACAGCTCACGCACAACAGGTATATAAGCGCTATATAAAGCATATGCAAATAGCCCTATAAAAAACAACAGCGCAAAAATGCGTAATCCAGTAGTAATTGTCTCTGAATGGTCAAGCGTACTATCAAGCAAAGGGATTAAAAACCAAGACCCTCCATACAATATACCAGTCGCTACCGCAGTCAGCATCATGAAATGCATTACCAACATCCAACCACTCATCCAGCGATAGCTATTAGAAAATAGCTTGGTAACGATTAGTAATAATAAAACATGAGTGATTAAAAACACCCCTATCCATACCGCAATCGATGTAGTTGTAGAATCTATCCAAGGCTGCAGCCACCACTGCAAGCTGAGCGCTGCACCCGTGCTAAAAAGCTCTAGCAGCACAATAATGGTGAGAATAAAGGCGTAACGCATGAGGAAATCCTTGAGCGGGGTTTAAGCACTGTGTGTTTATTCTGAGCTAAATTCATTTAATCACAATATATTGAAGCGCATTAGGTCGGTTGTAAAGTAATCAACCAAATCTCAGAGCGCGTCCCTAGCCTAAATGGCACCGCCCCGATACCATAGCCTGAAGTGACCAAAAACTGGCTACCATTTACTGCTTTAAAGCCATAAACCAAAGGCGTAAACCATTTTAGTAAAACGGTTAAAGGAAATATTTGACCGCCATGGGTATGCCCTGATAAATGTAAATCAACCGGCAAGTCCTTTATTTCTGCTAAAGCTTCAGGACTATGCTCCAAAAACAGCACTGGTTTATCAGTTTGAATGTCACCCATCAAATCTGCTGCCGCAGGACGCTTAGGGTCTGTCGCATCTGAACGCCCAACCAGCAATACAGCATCATCCAACCATACGCTTGTATTATCAATCACCTGTATGCCAGCACGCTCAATCGCTTCGGCAATCGCAATCTCATTACCAGAGTAATCATGATTACCCAAAGTTGCATAGACACCAAGTGGCGCTCTTAATTTTGATAAATGCTCATGCATATTGGTTTTATCATAAGCATCAGTAGAGTCGTTCATGACGTCACCGGCGATGAGCACCACATCAGGATTTTGCCCATCTATTAGCGCAACCATTTTATCTATCTGCTGATTACCAAACCATCTACCCAAATGGGTATCAGAAACTAAGGCTATTCTCATCGGTTTGACTAAGTTTTTGTCCGTTTTTACCGTCAAATGATGAATGACTGGAGAGTAGGCATTAAATACTGCCAAGCTTATAATTCCCGTATAAACAGCGACTGCAAACGCGCGAATGGATACGTTATTGAGCTTCCGTTTAAAAACCTGAGTATAAATAATAGCAATGATAGCGGTGACCAAACCAGCATACAACAGAAAGCCTTGCAAAATACTGGCGGCCAGATAGACATGAAAGCGCTCTCGCCAAAACTCACTCAGCCCGTAGATAAGAAAAGTATTATTAATCACAAAAATACTGAGGACTAAACTTATACGACTAAAGCGAGATTTTGGTTTGATTAACCACCAAAATATCATACTCGTCATAAACGCCAGTAGTTGCGTACCTATAATAAAAAGCCACATAACAAAATTTAACCAGCCAAAGACGCACGTATAGTACGTCAATATTCTTACCTGTTGAAGACAGAGTTTTTGTTTATTGAAACCTGACACTATTTATGTTTTTATCCCTTTATAAAAACCAAAAAAGCGGATTGTTTCATGTGAAACAATCCGCTTTTTTAGTCTATGAAATAGCTATAGCGCTTACTATAGATTTATTATGCCAGATTTGATGAGGACTATTTTACTGCTTGTTGTTCCAAGGCTTCTTTAAGCGTTTGATGTTTAAACTCAAACCCACCATCAAGCAAGGCTTTCGGCAGCACCTTCTGTCCATCAATAAGCAGTGTCGACATTTCACCAAATATCAACTTAAGTAAAAACTCCGGCAAAGTAAAAAAGGTCGGACGATGTAGCCAAGCGCCTAATGTTTTGGTAAAAGTATGATTAGTGACAGGATTTGGCGCGGTTAGATTATAAATTTTCGCGACTTTATTGCTTGGTGTATGGCGAGCAGTCCGCGTATTCTCATTAACCTGAAAAGTACTATCGTTAAGCTGCTGCTCTATAATAAATGTTACTGCCACTACCCAATCATCACGACTGATCCAACTCATGATTTGTTGACCATTACCTAACTGCCCACCAACACCTATTTTAAAAGGGGTTAAGAGCTTGCTAAGCATACCGCCTGTAGGATGGATGACCACACCCGTACGTACAAGCGTCACTGGCACACCAAACTCAGTTGCTTGTAGCGCCAGTTGCTCCCAGTCATCGCATAACTGATGGGCAAAATCTGTCTGGAAACCACTGCTCTCGGTCAAGGGTTTATCGCCTTGATTGCCATACCAACCAATCGCTGAACCACTAACAAGCAATTTTGGCTTTACATGACTGCGGGCAACAAATGCCAGTATATCTTTTGTCGGCTTCATTCGACTGGCTAGCAATTGCTCTTTACGATCGTCACTCCAGCGCGCATCAGCAATACCTGCGCCAGCTAGATTTAAAATCACATCAAAGTATGCATCTGAATTTGCAAGTTCATCATAGGTCATCATTGTGATATCACTAGGATGTGCTTGATTACTATCACGGGTCAACCAAGTAATCTGTAACGCTTTTCCCATCTGTTGGTAGCGCATCAAGAGCTCTTGGCTAAAAGCACTACCCAAAAATCCCGAACCACCGCTAATTAGAATATTCATCACTTATTATCCTTATTATTGATTATATTCTCATCAGTGTGACAAAAAGCACGCGATGAAAACAAGGGGACAAGTGTAGACGTTATGGCTGAGTAATGAGAATCGGAGATAGTGATACGAAATTTTAGCTATTAAATATTAGACTATCGAATAACTTGTCCTGTCAATGCATCGCCTATTTGGCTTGGCAATTGATAGCCTAGTGTTTCCCCTTTAAGATAACCAACGCACTCATTTGAGTTTACATTGTCACCTAAGAAATAACTCTGTGCTTCGATGAGTGACAGAGCAGGTGGCTTTCCTGATGGGTTGCAGCTTGTTGAGACGACAAAACCGTAAGGATTGCTAACTGACACCATTTGCGCGCACAGTTGCTTAACCAATGGATGATCAATCACACGTACGGCAACACTACCATGAGTACCCGTAATCCACGATGGAATAGTAATCGGCAGATTTTTTGGAATAGGTAGTAGCCAAGTATGCGCTTGTTTGACAGTAGCGTCTTTCGAATCAGCTTGCCAGCTATCAAGCACCCTTTGACGTTGGTCAATACTCAAACCTTCTAGCAGAGCCGTAATGCGGCTGGGACTATCAGTGACCACAATCATCCCCTTCTCTATTGGACGCTGCTTGATATTAAGTAGCCGCATGACTGCTTGCTTATTGAATGGGTCACAACCAATGCCCCACACACTTTCGGTTGGGTAAGCAAGTAGCTGCCCCTTTTTAAGCCAAGTAGCTGCTTGTATAGTAGAGTCAGTAATAAGAGGTGTAGATAAGGACATAAATAATGCCTTTAGAACAAAGAGAATGAAAAGAGATAGCGTGAATTTATTTTACAAAAAATGCAGTGCTGCAAGTATATTTAAAAACATCAGTATCATTAAATACGTAAATAGCGTCCACCTTGGACCGTCACTGCGCCCAATAGCTCTAGCTCCATCAACTGCCCAATCAATTGTGCGGGCACAAGCTCAGTCACAAGGATAAGTGCATCCAAATCTTGACCATGCCAGTCCAACTTTTCAAACAAGGTGGTTAGATGCTCAGGTACAGTAATACTAGGCGCTGGCTTCACTTCCTGAGGTTTTATTGTTTTTTTAATGGTAGCAGACTGCTTAAATACTGACTTATCAAGACTTTGTGCTTTTGAATTATGATCAAGTTGATGCTGCTTAGACTGGCTTGGCAATTGCACACTGATATCATCCAATACTTGCTGAGGATGATAAACCAAGGTCGCACCCTCACGTATTAGATGATGGCACCCTTCAGCATTACTATTGTCTATATGACTTGGAATTGCAAAAACTTGCTTGCCTTGCTCGGATGTGAGGCGCGCAGTAATTAGCGAACCACTTTTAATCGTTGCCTCAGTGACGATGGTCGCAAGGCTCAACCCTGCAACCAAGCGGTTGCGACGTGGAAAAGTATGCTTATGTGGTAGCGTATGCGGTAATAGTTCACTGATGATGCAACCACCTTGCTCAATAATTTGGCTAAACAGACGATCATGATGATTGGGATAATTAACATCAATGCCCGTCCCCATAACGCCGACTGTCCGACCTTGGCACGCTACATCGGTTTGTGCCAATGCGCCAAGATGGGCACGTTTATCCACACCAATGGCAAGTCCACTGGTAATGACGTAGCCTGCTTGTGCAAGATACTGTGCCATATCAAAGGTAATTTTTTGTGCGTGTACCGTCGGCTTGCGACTGCCAACAATAGCGATTTGCGCCCAACGCAACAATTCACTATTACCTCGATAAAATAACAGCGGCGGCGGATCGTAGATTTCTAACAATTGAGCAGGATAATTAAGTTGGTCGGCAAATAATAGACCGTACTTCTCTTCTATCAATGCTTGTTGAATGGTATCGATGCTGGCGCGCGTTTTCTCTGGGTGTTCATGACGAGTTAAATGGCTATGATGAATCCCTAATTGACGCCACGACTCTACGCCAGCTTGCCACGCAAGCTGCGCACTATCATAGTTATGAATGAGTTTATGATAAGAGGATAATGACGCATTTAACTCAAACCACAGCGCCAGTATTGCACGCTGCTCATCTGATAAAGTAAAAGTGGCTACCGTCATCATCGTATGACTCTTATAGGCTTATTTAAGATCTGCTCGCTAAAACTTAAGGCAGGGTTATAAATAAGGAGGTGGCAACAGCTGATCACCAATGCTCAGTGGCAGCTCAGACTCAAGTACATAAGCATAACTGATATTGTCAAAACTATTGAACACCATCACCATACCGCTTGGCTCACTTGGCAAACGTACCGGTGTATCATTGTCCTTGATATCACGTATGACTGCGCCTTTTTGATAAACAGTCAACACATCACCCGGCTTCGCACCATGTATGCGACCCAAGTTAATTGCCACCACACTACCTTTGGCAGCTGAGCTGATAGAATCCATCACACGAACAATCATACCACCGCGATTAACGGTTGCAGGCGTCGGATAAAAGACTGGTGGGATAGCATTGTCTAATTCAACAAATACTCGATCGCCTTCACGAACTTCTTTACCGTAACTGTCGATAAGCTGCAAGCTCGTCACGCCATTGGTTGCCGTAGACGTAACCAATCCCGTTGCCACTTGTGTGACTTCTAAACCAATGACTTTTTGCGTTTTTGGCTCGATATACATCTCGCCTTCACGGTAGATACCATAACGTTGACCTACAAGCAGTGGCACGCCTTTGGCATAAACCTTGTCACCACTAGCCGTAATTAAATTGCCTTTTTTAGAGGCTAGAATATAAGGCGTGGTATTAAAATCTTGCGGATTGACAATCAGTGTCTTATCAAGCCAATGCTGAATGGCAGACCAAGGAATCGGCGGAATGCTATTGACAGCAGAGGTAACAGCGACTGTCGTAGTCACCACATTACCTGTTAACTGTTTTTCAATCCCTGCACAACCCTCGCCCGTATCAACGCCGATCAGAGTTTTACCTTGTATGACGCATAAAATCAGAACGTCATTAGGATAAATAAGATGAGGGTTTTTGATTTGCTTATTGGTCGCCCAAATTTCTTTCCAGCGCCATGGACTATCCAGATAACGTCCTGAGATATCCCACAAAGTATCGCCTTTTTTGACAATATAGCGATTGGGCGCATCCGCTTTAATGGTCGGCGGTGGATTATTAGCGTGGGCGGTGCTCATCAGCATTGCACCACTAAAGGTTGTCACCAATAGCGCTTTTACGATATTTTTTAAGCTCATCTTCATGGTTATATCCACAATATGTAACGCTGTTAGCGCCATAATCAAGGCTACTTAAGTTGGCTTATTTTACCTTTATTTAAAAATAACAACAAAGAATTAAGGAAAAATAAAGACTTATAGCACCTTATCATAACGTCTATAGAGCAGCTATTCAGTGTTAGTGACTGATATGAGTGACAGGTATGATTGCTAAAAAAGCGTCTGGTAAACCGATGACCTACTGACGCGATTTCTAATATTACAATTATATCCACCATAACACAATCATAAACACTTTTTTACAATAGCGTAACCTTAAACTGGATATTCATTTTAACAATTAACTAAAAATAAAATCGACTAGGCAGGATTTGGCGTGACCTGTTGACGGATTTGCTCAGCAACCAACTCAGCATCATTATCAAGCACCACCACATGTTGCGGTAAGCTCTCTAAACCTTCAGTATGGGCTGGACGAGCAATATCTATTTGACCTATTGCTTCAACAATCGTATCGGCAAACTTAACCGGTAATGCTGTTTCGGCACAAACAATCACTTCACCTTCGCGCTGTAACTCTTTAGCAACTTTGATACCATCAGCGGTGTGCGGATCAACCAACTCTCCATGCTGCTCATAAAGCGCTTTAATGGTTTGTAAACGGTCATTATGGGTCGACTTACCTGCTGCAAAACCGTAGCGAGTATTGACCGCCTCCATCAAATCAGGCAAATCAAAACCTTGACCAGATTTCACACCTTCAAACAATTCATGAACGCGCGCGCTATCTTTATCTAATAACAAATAAACAAAACGCTCAAAGTTAGAAGCTTTAGAGATATCCATTGAAGGACTTGAAGTAATATAGGTTTTGGCAGTCGGACGCGGCTGATACGCACCTTGATTAAAGAAGTCGTTCAGTACATCGTTCTCATTAGTCGCGACGATTAGACGATCAACTGGCAGACCCATTTCACGTGCAATGTGACCAGCACAAATATTACCAAAGTTGCCTGATGGCACACTAAAACTAACCTTTTCATCGTTACTTGAAGTCACGGCAAAGTAAGCTTTAAAGTAGTAAACAATCTGCGCTAGGATACGACCCCAGTTAATCGAGTTAACTGTACCTAAGTTATAAGCCGCTTTGAAATCAGCATCTTGTTGTAGCGCTTTGACGATATCTTGGCAATCATCAAACATACCGTCGATGGCAATATTATGGATATTTTTATCAGTCAGGCTATACATCTGCGCGCGCTGAAATTCGCTCATTTTGCCGTGCGGTGACAGCATAAAGACTTCGATATTTTCTTTACCGCGTAGTGCATATTCTGCTGCACTGCCCGTATCGCCACTGGTTGCACCAATAATAGTAATACGCGCGTCTTTTCTTTTGAGCACATATTCAAAAGCATTACCTAAAAACTGCATGGCAACGTCTTTAAATGCCAGTGTCGGACCATTCGACAAGCCTAAAATATGTAAATTGTCTTCAAGCTTGCGAACAGGAACAATCTCATCAGAGCCAAATATATCAGCGGTATAAGTGCGCTCAATAATATCCTGCAAATCAGTCGCAGGAATATCAGTCGCAAAGCGCTGCATAATCGCCATCGCAAGCTGTGGATAGCTCAGCGCGCGCCACTCAGTAAGCGTCGCACTATCAATATTCGGATAATGCTCAGGCAACATCAAACCACCGTCTGGTGCAAGACCCATTAATAACACATCACTAAAATCCATCGGCGCTGTCTGACCACGGGTACTGATATATTTCATTAGATTGTCCTGTCTACAATGAGATTATTAGTTGAAACGGTTTATTCAGCAGTTTTCTGCAGCAAGGCATAATAAAAACCATCACCGCTTTCGCTATCAATGGGCAAGCACTGGCGACCAATCGCTTGTTCGATACCCCAGTTGCAACCGTCGCTAAATTCAACAGCTGCTACATTATTATAATGAGTCATGAAATCCTGCATCTGCTCGACGTTCTCTTGCTTTAGGATAGAGCAAGTAACATATAACAGGTAACCGCCAACCTTAAGTTGTGGCCATAGATTATGCAAGATATCGGCTTGCAAAAGTGCGGTTTGTTCGACGTCTTCTTCAGTACGCAAGATACTGATATCAGGATGACGACGAATCACGCCAGTCGCCGTACAAGGTGAATCTAGCAATATAGCGTCAAATACGAGCTTGCTCTTTTTCTTACCAGCCCCTTGCCATGTCGTCGCATCAGCACAGACGATATTGAGCTCGATGTTTTTCTCAGCTTGCTTCAAGTCGTGCTGACTTAAATTTAAGCGCTGTAAATTAGTATGAATGCGCTCGATACGTGGCGCTTCATTATCTATCGCAGTAATCTTCACTTTCGAAATCACAGGCAACGTTTCAGCATTATCTTGTTTCACGTGAAACAACGAAGACTCATTTGAGCTGATTAATTCTAACCAATGAGCAAGCTTACCACCGGGCGCGGCACAAGCATCTAAAATACGGACTTCGTCGTTGCTTGTATCTACATCGCCGTCTGTATCATTGTTTTTAATACTCAGTTTATTAAGTAGAGCATTATGGATAAGCGGCGCTGCAAGCTGAGCATGCATATCTTGTACACTAGCAGCGCCTTCAGCGAATTGAGGCAAAGCATTGACTGCGGTACTTTGATGCAATCTTAACCCTTGGGTTAATATGCTATTAGATGTCGCTGTAGCCGACGATTTCTCAAGTTGTAAACCACTGGTTAGCTCAACCAAATCTGCTTCAACTTCAAATTCTACTAATGCTTGCTGGTAATCTTCTACCGAGGTAACCGCTGTATTCACTCGCAAAAACATCGGCGCAGGTTGACGTAAACCTTGCATCAAATCTTCATACTGCTCACTCCAATCTTGCTTAAGTTGATAGGCAAGCCAATTCGGTAAGCTGTGTTTTTTATCACACTTCTTACGGAACTTACTTGGGTTCTTAGCAACCTTACGCAAGATGGCATTGATTAAACCCGTCGCATGCGCAAATTCGATTTCTTTTGCTGCTTCAACCGTTTCATGAATTGCCGCATGGTCAGCCACTTGCAAATAGAGCAGCTGCGTCAAACCTACTTGAATCGTCGTACGTACTTCTTTTTCATCAATCGAGTTATCAGCCAGACTATCGAGTAGACGCTCAAGGGCATACCACTGGCGCAACGTGGTTAGCAATAACGCATGAGCAAAACCTTTATCACCGTCATGCAAACTGTTTAGTAACGGATCAAGGACGCTTGCAAGCGACTGACCATTTTGAATAGCCAGTAAAGTACGAATGACGCGAACGCGGACGCTACCATTCATGATAAGGTTGCTTGATGGTTTGAGCTTGTTGTTTCTTGGCGCAGTGCTGGTTTGTCTCATTAAATTGAATTTCCTTGACGTCTAATAGTTAGCGTCTTGTGCGATTTGGATTAAGTATATCTAAATGGAGTTATTTCGCTTCTTTACTAAACTGGTCGCCATCATTGAGCTGATTGCCATGGCAGATTTGTTCGGCGCTCACAGGTTTGCTACCTGCAAACTGTAGCTGAGTGATCGCTAAAGTACTGGCTTGCAGCGTATTAGCGTCTATATTAATATCAATATTATCGTTATGACCACAAGCGATTAAAATCGCCTTGCGTCCCACACTAATAACTGTACCTGCTTGTTTATCGGTTGGTTGCGATGCATTCACAGGCAAGCTGGCTAAAATTTTGACACGCTGACCTGCCAAAAAGGTATAAGCACCAGGCCAAGGAGTTAAGCCACGAATTTGTCGTTCAATCACAGTGGCAGACTGCGTCCAATCAATTTCACCCTCAGTTTTGACTAACTTTTCAGCATAATTGGCTTGACTGTCATCTTGTACTATAGCCTGAGCTTGATAGTGTGGTAAATCTTGTAGCACAGTAATAATGGCGGTCGCACCAAGCTCAGCCATTTTATCATGTAGGCTGGCAGCCGTATCATCAGACTCAATACTAGCACTGACTTTATAAAGCATGTCTCCAGTATCAAGCCCTTTATCCATCTGCATAATGGTAATGCCAGTCTCACTATCACCCGCCAATAATGCGCGGTGAATAGGCGCTGCACCACGCCAGCGTGGTAATAATGAGGCGTGGATGTTTAAGCAACCATAAGTCGGCGTATTTAAGACACCAATAGGAAGAATCAACCCATAAGCAGCAACAATCATTACATCGGGTTGATAATCTTTCAAGGTTTGCCTTGCTGTCACCCCTTCTATACTTGATTTTTTAAAAGTCTCTGGCTGCTCAACAGCGATATCATGTGCCAATGCTACTTGCTTGACCGCAGATGCCGCCAGCTTTTGTCCGCGGCCAGCTTTACGATCAGGCTGACTATAGACCGCTACAATACTGATATTCAATGCCTGTTGCTGCTTGATTAATGCCTCAAGACTCACGGCGGCAAACTCAGGCGTGCCAGCAAATACCACTCTTAACGGCTCTGTACACGTCGGTTTAAAGTTATCATTATTAAGAGATACATCAGGAGTACAAGCAAGTGTGGTCATAGTTAGGCAGTATTAATAAGTAATAAAGCTATTATAGGGGAGTTTGTAGCGTTGTGCCATGACTGTAATAGCCACAATCAAGCGCTACTAATGCGCCTGATTATCTTTATAATAGCAATAAGATTCAGTCTCATTTTTCACATTGTCATATACTAGCTAGCTATCAATATTGTTTATTGCTTTGTTGTAGGCTAATAATAAAGAATATAGCAGTAAAATCTAACGAAACCATTTTAAATTTACTGTGTATTATTATGCCGACTTAGGGTCATGCCTTTATGCCACAATTTCAGTCTCTGCAACGCCTGTTGGCTTTCTATACTTTGACATTACTTGCCATGTTGTCATTGTATTATTTCATCATGTTTCATGAAATGAAGAATGAGAGTAAGCAGCACAGTGTAGAGACGTTTCATACCCTGCAGTATCAGATTTCCGAGCTTAATAATCCTATAAACCCCGCCGTTAAAAAGATAGTAGAGAAGCCTTTTTTGGCAGGAATCAGTTATCAGCTGATTTTTATGATGCCCTCCGGCCAAACTTTCATTTACCATCAAACTGAAGCTGATGAACCTGAATTTACGGGAATTATGTTTCCAAGCATTGAGACTTCGCTATTATCAAATAAGAATACTCATAGCACCTATACGTTATCCAACGAAAAACTAGTCGGGACCATCGAGCTTAAAAGTGGTCATAAATTTTATACCATTTTGCGTCATAAGCCGCTCAATATTAACTGGGTATCTTATCGCTATTGGTTGCCTTTAATGACCGCCATCATGTTTTTTACTTTGGCACTACTATATACCTTAAAACGCCGCGCCAATTGGGTACAGTTACTGCTTTATACCGACAACTTAAGCAGTCATGCAAAAGAGGCGTATACACCACCACCGTTTGTCAGCAAAGAATCTACGCCTGAATTTTTGCAATTGGGTCATGCACTTAGTCGGATTAACTATCAATTGCATAACAATCATCGTCATATTACCACTCTAAAGCATCGCCTAGAGCGTTTGGTTGATCATGCCCCACTACCGATGCTGATGGTTATGAGACAAGGTCAAATTAGCTTCTTTAATCAACGTTTTGAGCAAGTATTCTCTACTGCCTTTCAAAATGACAGCAATTATAAATTAACAGATTTTGTTTTTACTGAAGATGAATCTACCCAGTTACTGCTGCAACAACTAGAAAATCTTCGTGTTACGCGTACGTTTATGGTACATGGGCTGGCTAATAAAAAAGCTTATCAGCTACATATTACCCCGTGGTTTGGTGAGCATGGTCAGGTTCACGGTTTTACAGTCTTACTGAATAATGTTAATGATTTGATAAGTCAAAACGAACAGCTGCAGCAACAAAATATAGAAATACAGCGACAACTCGATGAATTTAATACACTCAAATCAACGATGGGTCATGACTTACGGCTGCCATTAGAGGCTATGATTGATACTTTGGAACCGATTGATACTAGCGTTTTGACTGTCAAAGAGCATCAGATTGTCAATACTCTGATTGAAACCAGTCATGCTATGCTTATTATGCTCAACGAGATGCTGGATATAGGGGAGATAGAAGTTCGAAAAACTCGTTTGAATATTGAAACTGTCGACATTTATAAAATAGGGCAACATGTCAGTCATTTAGTCACAAAAGATGCGAGACAACATGGGCTTGAATTACTATACTTTTTCACGCCTGATTGCCCTCGCCTCATTGATACCGACCATAAACGTCTGCAGACAATCTTACGTAACTTACTGGATAACGCTATTAGATATACCAGTTCAGGTTACGTTGTACTGACGATTGAAGCTGTGAATACAGAACAACTATCAGCCAAAAATACCATTCTGGTTAATGATTTAGTGAACGGTGCAACTAATAAATTAGTGCCTAATAATACCAATAAAAAAACAAACCCAGCGCATGACTGGGTTCGCTTTAGTATTCAAGATAGTGGCATTGGCTTAGAGACAACCCAGAGAGATAAAATTCATAGTTATTTTAATCAAACAGCTCAACTAGGAAACACGCAATTAGACCAGTCGAGTTACTCGCAAAAAGCCAGCCAAATTCATACTCAAGTCAGTCAAGCAGATGTAGGACTAACAACTGCTCATAGTTTTGCTAAATTATTGGGTGGTTTTATAGAGTTACACAGCACACCTGATATTGGAAGTACCTTTGATCTTTATCTGCCTTGCCAAAATCCAAACTACCAACCCATCTACCATCTCAATCAACAGTTAACGCGATTGCATCTTATTGCCATCATCAATCAGCCACTTGCCGCTGAACATCTAAAACGCCTATGTACCCATTTATCTATAACAGTCACTATTTTTACGTCTACTGATAGCGTGACCCTACAGCAGCTCGACGACGAACTGATGCAAAACCAGCGTACACTTGCTCCAATATTGCTCCTCGACTACGATTATTATGAAAGCATTACGCTTGCTTTATCTAATCAATCAAAGATGAAAGATGAAAAAAGCATCCATGCCAATATGGTAGAGGAACAAATAAAAGAAGAAGAGTTAGCAAATACGTTATCTAGCAATATTGACAGACAGCATACATTAAATCACTTATTGGCTAATGTATCGCTACCAAAGATATTACTCAGTATGAAGTCTGAGCGCCGTATCGCTTCTATACTACTGGATAGATGTGATGGATTTTTAACCAAGCCGCTAGATGTGAATTTACTGCTCTCTGAGCTACTGCGCTTAACACTTCCTACCAGACAGATACTCATACAAGCAGCAGATATTAAGTATAACGACAGCGTTGTAGTGTCAGCAGATAATAGGTCTGATGAAATCATCTCACCTCTGATTTTAGTGGTAGAAGACAGTCCTACCAATCAAAAAATTGCCTGCAAAATGCTCGCCAAACTTGGTTATCGTAGCGTGGTGGCAGAAGACGGTCAGCAAGCATTAGATATACTGCAAGCGCAGCGTCGAGAGATTGATCTTATTCTGATGGATTGCCGGATGCCAGTGATGGATGGATTGCAAGCAACTCAGGCAATTAGAGCGCAAGGTGATGATATTCCTATCGTTGCACTTACAGCGAACAATACTGAAGAAGACCGCTCAGCGTGCTTAAAGGTAGGTATGGATGAGTTTTTAGCCAAACCTATTAATAAGGATAAACTACAAGACGTCTTAACAGCACTAATTAAACCCTAAAAAATACCACTAAAACTCATAAAGGATGTTAGTGATCACTTACACAAAACCATGCCAAAAAAAGATAGCTTCCATACTTCTCACTTACTGCTAATATAAAATTTGCAGTAAGATAAGACTGTTGTATCAAATATGACTTACTTCATAAAGCCATTATCTGCTAAAAAAGCTTCAGTAATATTGCTTTGCGGGCTAATATTTGCAGTGTCTTCCTGCGACTTATTTAATAAACGCTCCAAATACCTAGCCACAATATCTACCTCCACATTGACCTTGTCTCCTACCAACCAATGCTGTGCAATATTGGTCACTTGAGCTGTATGCGGAATGATATTGAGTGAAACAATATTATCACGCACTAAGTTAGTCGTGAGGCTAATACCATCAAGAGTAATAGATCCTTTCGTCGCTGTATAATGCGCCAGCTCTTTTGGTATCTCAATTTCGATATATATAGAACGTGCATCCTTTTGCAACTTACTAACGACCCCTACTCCATCGACGTGACCTGCGACAATATGCCCACCAAAACGTGTAGTCGGTAGCATTGCCTTCTCTAAGTTGACAATATGCCCCGGTTTCAAATCTTCTAACGCTGTTCGCGCCATAGTTTCACGTGAAACATCAACGGAGTAATGATTACGACCGAAATCTACAACCGTCAGACAGATACCGTTAGAAGCTATAGAGTCTCCAAGCTTCACATCGCTAAAATCTAAGCCATCAGACTCTATAGTCAAGCGAATGTCGCCGCCTGTAGGTTGCATCGACTTAACCTTTCCCACACTTTCTATAATTCCGGTAAACATATCAACCTCTTCTCATTATTTTATTGTCGTTATACATAGCTTTTCTCAGCAATAAACGTGCTATATCACATATATTTCGGGATAAACTGTGGATAAGTAATGGATAATACTTACCTGCAAGCTTAAAAGCCTTAGTTATTAACAAGTTATCCACAATTAATATTGTTTTGACTCAATATTTATATATCTAATCGCTACTATGCAAGTATTTGATTTTACTATAATTTATCTATATAAATAACATTTAATCAAAATCAAAAGTTTCATGTGGAACAAAGTTATACACAGTTTCATGTGAAACTAATATTAGTAGTCATTATTTATTCCTAACCATCATATCTTGCATTAAAAATGTGGATAGATAATTAACAATTAAATGGGTAATAAGGTCAATTTTAGATCAGAACCAAGCTGTTCATGACATTGAATATCAAAACGCAACTGCTGCGCTAGCGATAAGGGGTTAATTTCAACCATCGCTCGCGCTTTTTGCCCTAACAGACATGGCGCCTGATACACAATCAACTCATCTACCAATTGCTGTTGTAAGAAGCTACCAGCAACACTGGCACCTGCTTCTATCAATACGTCATAACACTGATACTCAGTGACTAATACCCTTAATAACTCTCTTAAATTATCTTCACGCCAATACAGGGTATCTGGGCGACGACATAACTGATAGTCAGACTGTAGATCATGCTTTAAACGACCTCGCCTATCAAGTATCACCACTTTAGGATGTGGAACTTGTTCAATTGCTATACTTAGTTGGTTAGAGCGTACATTTAACTGAGGGTTATCGACAATAACCGTTTCGCTACCAGTAATGATAGCGCCACTTTGCGCACGCAGTTTTTGCACGTCTTCGCGCGCAGCTGGACCTGTAATCCACTTTGATTCACCTGTCGCCATCGCCGTACGACCATCAAGGCTGGTCGCAATCTTAAGCCTGACATAAGGCATTTGGGTACGCATGGCCTTTAGAAAACCTTTATTTAACGCTTCTGCCTGCGCGGTAAGGATACCAACCGTCACCTCAATACCCGCTTGTTCTAACAATTTCACACCGCGACCTGCCACCTGTGGGTTTGGATCTAGCCCAGCAACGACAACCCGTATGACGCCAGACTCTATCAGTGCTTTTGCACAAGGCGGCGTACGACCCGTATGACTACAAGGCTCTAAAGTGACATAAGCGGTAGCACCAATTGTTCTTATACCAGCATCTTTTAGAGCAAATACCTCAGCATGCGGCTGACCGGCTTTAGGATGGAAGCCTTGACCGACAACTTCCTCTGCTTGAACAATGACGCACCCTACAGCAGGATTGGGTCGAGCGGTATACAAGCCAAGCTTTGCTTGCTCGATAGCAAGCATCATAAAATAGCGGTCTTTCGCATCTTGAGAATGGTCTAAATTTGACATAAAAAAGGGCTTAATAAATGATGAGATATTATCATCAATGGTTTCATGAAGTCACATAAAATTATAGGCTTAAGAAAGCATCAAAACCTTAACTCAATGTTATTTATCATTAGGGCGTATATTGGCAATCTCTTGATGAAAAGCATCAATATCCTGAAAGTCACGATAAACACTAGCAAAGCGCACATACGCAACATCATCAAGCGTTTTAAGCTCACTCATAATGATTTCACCTAAGACTTTACTGCTGACCTCACGCTCACCCATTTGCCGTACACGCTTTTCAATTCGGCTAATCATCCCTTCTTGCTCATCGATAGTAATAGGACGTTTTTGTAATGGTAATAAAATTGAGCGTCGTAGTTTATCATTATCATAAGGCTCAATCTTACCACTTGATTTAATGATACGCGGCATCACCACTTCGACCACTTCAAAGGTAGTAAAGCGTTCTTGACAGCTATTACAAGATCGTCGGCGGCGCACTTGCGCACCTTCAGCAGCAAGACGCGAGTCGATTACCTTTGTCTCTGACGCATTACAATAAGGGCAATGCATACGGCTTTCCTTGTCTTTATATGAAGCACTATTAAACGAGTCATAATCCCATCTTTACAGCTACATCATTCAAATTTATAACCGTAAATAAGATTACTTACCAATGCAAAAACTGCCAAAAATCTTGCCCAACAAATCATCTGCACTAAATTCCCCGGTAATTTCGCCCAGACTATGCTGAGCTTGACGCAAACTTTCAGCGACTAACTCACCCGCTTTAAAAACGGTTAGCTGCTCATGAGCTTCTGCTAAATATTCGGCCGTTCTTCTTAATGCATCTAAATGACGCGTACGAGCAATCAGGCTATTTTCGGGTGGATGAAACCCTACTTTGGCACACAGAGTTTCGACTAAATCATCAATACCTGCGCCTGTTTCACATGAAACGTTAACTTGCTCGTAACCGCGATTATGAATCTGTTGTTGCGAAATAGAGGTTATTTCTTTGCTGCTATTATTGTTTAATAAATCACTTTTATTAGCGATAATTAACAAGCGCTTGGCTTCTGGTAGCTCGCCAAATAGCTGCTCAGCGAGCTGTAATGGGGTACTTTCTTCTTCAAGATCACGGGTTACATCATAAACCATTAACAGCATATCTGCCTGAGCAATCGCTGTCCGCGCGCGCTCAATGCCGATACGCTCGACCGTGTCTTCTGTCTCGCGCAGGCCTGCCGTATCAGTCAAGTGTAGCGTCAAACCATTGAGGACAACGGTTTCTTGTAGTGTATCACGCGTTGTACCCGCCACATCAGTGACGATAGCACGCTCTTGCCCTGCCAAGCGATTGAGCAGGCTTGATTTACCAGCATTAGGTCTACCTGCCAATACCACATGAATACCATCACGTAATAATTGTCCCTGCTTAGCAGTCGCCAAGACCTGCTGGATTTTTTCTTGTGTCTGTTCAAGCTTACCTTGTATGACCCCATCTGATAAAAAATCAACGTCTTCTTCATCAGGAAAATCGATGGCTGCTTCAACATGCAGACGCAGATGAATTAACTGCTCAAGTAGCTGATTAATCTTTTGTGAAAACTCGCCGCTGAGTGACCGAATAGCACTGCTAGCAGCGGCGGCGCTGGTAGCATCAATCGCATCTGCAATGGCTTCTGCCTGTACCAAATCCAACTTATCATTATCAAAGGCACGATAAGAGAACTCTCCAGCACTTGCTTGTTTTGCCCCTAACTCAAACACACGTGCCAACAACTGATTTTGCAAAATCATGCCGCCATGACCTTGCAGTTCAATCACATCTTCGCCAGTAAACGAGTGCGGACCCTTAAAATACAGCACCAACCCTTCATCGATAACCGTACCATCTGCTTGATAAAATCGGCAGAAGCTCGCCATGCGCGGTTTAAATGCTGACTTACCTGTCAGCGTACAAGCAATGCTATACGCACGTGTGCCAGACAGACGAATAACCCCAACCCCACCTCGTCCAAGCGGTGTAGCAATAGCGGCAATGGTAGGTAGACTCGAAAAACCGAGATTTTTTGATGACTCAGGGGCGGCTAACGCCAACTCTTGGGAATACACAAGCACTCTCAATAACTAAAAACTCCATTATAGACGGCTTAACGCACACTGACAAAACAATCTTTAAAGAGCGTAATCTCCTCATTGTAAGTCTTTTCCAATATCATCTAGCTTGACTGCAGCGACTATGGCGTAGTCTTAAGTAGGTATTCATACCAGATATGACATTAAGGCCATAAAAAAACCACCGCCGTAGCGATGGTTTTTTGAACTTCTAAACTATTAAATGATTAATCCAGTACCTTAACCGTACGAAGCTTTTGCTCTTCTTCTACTTTTTTATTGACGATATATTGATGCGTCATACTAAATAAGTTATTCACAGTCCAGTATAGTACTAGACCTGCTGGGAAGAACAGCATGAACGCGGTGAAAATAATCGGCAAGAATTTCATGACTTTCGCTTGCATCGGATCAGCTGGCTGTGGATTAAGCTGCTGCTGAATAAACATCGATGCACCCATTAATAGTGGCAAAATAAACCACGGATCCATCGCTGATAGATCTTGAATCCACAAAATCCACGGTGCATGACGTAGCTCAACACTCTCAACCAGTACCCAATACAAGGCTAAGAAAATCGGCATTTGCATTAGAATCGGCAAACAACCCGCCATTGGATTGACTTTTTCTTCTTTGTACATTGCCATCATTTCTTGCGACATTTTCATGCGATCGTCGCCATGCTCTTCTTTTAATGCAGCAAGGCGCGGTGCAATCGCACGCATCTTCGCCATTGAGTAATAGCTCTTGTTTGAGAACCACATCAATGCCAGCTTCACTAAGATAGTCAATAGAATAATTGACCAGCCCCAGTTACCGATGACTTTATGAATGCCATCCAAAATACCAAACAATATCTTTGATATTGGCCATAACAGACCATAATCGACCGTCTGATTTAACCCTACTGCTACATCCTTAAGCTCAGATTGTACCTTTGGTCCTGCGTATAGCGTCGCATTTAAGGTTACTTGCTTGTTTGGTGCAACATTGACAGGCTGACTGTTAAAACCGATAAAGTAATCATCACCGGTTTCGCGGCTAAAGAATTTACCAGTAAAGTTTTCAGGCGTCCATGCTGACACAAAGTAATGCTGTACGATGCCAACCCAACCTTTATCACTGGTTGTGGTCAATTCACCATCATTAAACTTACCAAACTTCAGCTTATTATAGGGATCATCGGGTGTACCCCAAGCGCCGCCCAAATAGGTTGCCATACTAAGCGCACCTTTATCAGACATACCGGGATCTTTACTATCATCACGCTTTAGCTGCGCAAACATCTGACCTTGCCACGCCGCTGTAGAAGCATTTTGAATCTTATAGCTGATATCAATAGGATATTTATCGTGTGTAAAGGTAAAAGTCTTAGTGACTGTCACGCCATCTTTTTTATACGTAAGCGGCACTGATAACGTTTGCTGGCCTTTTTCCATCACGTAATTGTTAGCGGTATGGCTGTATTTGGCACGACCTTCTGCAGTATCGATACCATTTTGACCAATCAGACCAGACTGAGCCACGTAAACGCGGTTACTGTTGTTTTCTAGCAATACAAAAGGCTTATCGCTATCAAGGGTCGCATCATACTGCTTTAGCGCAGCATAAACGATGTCACCGCCTTCTGGATTGATTTTGATGTCATAACGATCAGTAGTGACTGTGATTAGTCCTGCATCAGTAGCAGGTGTAGCAGTCACAGCGCTATCAACTGTACCGTTGTCGACAGGTAGCGTCTGTACTGGAATATCACCTGCTGCACCGCTAGTAGAAGGAATATCGGCTCCTACTGAAGCTGCAGTTTCTGGCACCGTGTCTACAGCTGGGGCATCTGCATAATCATCACGCCATGCCAAAATCAGCAGATAAGCGGTGATTAACATCGCAATGATGATCATCACCCGAAATATCTTTTGCATAAACCTTTCCTAGATTAAAAAATTAGGGAATAAAAAAACTAGGGCATGTGTTATGACCACCACACAGCATTGGCCCAGATAGTGAACGGTAATGTCAGCAGTCAATCACATAAAATGTTCATCATTTTACTAAAAAACGATTCTAAATGATACCAACAGTGTGGATAACTTGTGGGTAACTAGGTAGATATGCTGAAACGCCTAGTAAAGCTTACGTCTTAGGTCAATTTCATCATATGATTTAGGCGAGTAACATAGCCATGATTATCTCGATAAACATAAAAACCATGAAACTGTCCATGAGCTACTAGATTACGGGACAAGTATTGATAACGATAAGAAGCCAAAGGTAGAGGCACAAAATCAATTCCATGTCCCCCTAATGGATGACAGCGACTAATGCGTTTTAATAACAGTAAACTCCCATTCCAAACACCATACCAAACTAGAGCTTGCTTACCATAGTTTGAACAGGTTGGATAATATCGACAACGAGCAGGTAATATAGGACTTATTATTTTTTGATAAAAAGCTATAAAATTATATATTAATCTATATAAGTA